>DATJYG010000245.1:0-2627 GCA_035499695.1 Polyangiaceae bacterium | reverse complement strand
GCGAGCGTCGACTTCCCCGATCCGGACAGCCCGGTGAACCAGACCACGAACCCTTCCACAGCGGCCATCAGTGGCTACTCCTCTCCAGCTCCCCCGTCTCCAGCCAGTGAGCGCAGTCGCGCCCGAGCTTCTCGAGCGCCTTGCGATCGAAGCGCTCGATCTGATCCGATCTGAGCTCCGTGCGGAAGTCGCGTGTCGGCCCCTTCTGGAAGAATGCTTTGGGCTCGGTCATGTGCGCGCCGCCGAACGGCACCAGGCGCTCGGCTCGCGTGCGCATGTATCCGAAGGAGCAGTGCTCGCCGATGACGTCCATCCGCAGCCGCGCCGGCTCGGCACCGATGAACCGAGCGATCCGCGTCACTTGTGCCGGCAGGTCCTGAAGGAGCCGCTGGTAGTGGACGAGCAGCACGTTGGGATGGTCCCGGAGCGTCCACCACGATCGGACCACGTCGAACAGGTCGCAGCAGCCGTATCCATCTCGGTCCAGCCAGAGGTCGAAGAACTCTTGCTTGCTCTCCGGGATGACCAGGCGTGACGGATCGCCGGACCACGCCGCGTGGACGCGGTTGATGGCGGTCATGGTGTCGGCCGAGAAGTGCGCCAAGTAGTTGTGAAAGCTGATCCCGATGTCCTTGCCGTTCCGCCCGACGAAGACGTAGCGGGCGCGCGCATCGATGGGCACGGCGTCTGCCGGCAGGTGCGACTTGATGACGCGCTTCTTGGCGTGCTCGCCCTGCTCACGCAGCAAACGCAGCATGGCGGTGTGCTCGCCCCAGCTCGAGTCGAGCCAGGGAGAGGTCTCCGAGAGCCCAGCGGTCGGTTCCTGGCCGTTGTCGAGGATCTGCTGGATGATCCGCTGGGTCCAGGTCGTGCCGGCCTTGAACGGATCCACGACGACGATGTCGCCGGGCACGAAGCCGCCCTGGTCCAGGAAGTCCCTCCAGACGAGTGAGCTGGAGAGGAAGTCCCGCACGGTTCTCGTCGGCGCGATGACCTGAGAATCAGGAGACACACCCTCGGACAGGCAACGCGTGGGCCTATCGCGACTCACGGTTCGTCCCTTGCAGCGTGCCTCTCATGAGCCGCATGTACTCGAGGATACTCGTCCCGGTCGACGGAGGTCCCTGGAGCGACCGCGCCCTCGAGGAGGCAGCCGCGCTCGCGCTTCCCCTCGGCGCCGAGATCATCGTGCTCTGCGTCGCCGACGTCTTCTCGACCGTACGCGATGGGATGGTGGACGCAGCTCGGGTCGTCGAAGCCATGCGCGAGCATGCGAGACGCATCGTGTCGCATGCCGAAGAGGTCGTGCGACGAGCCGGAGCCGTCGCACGCGGCGAGACCGCGGAGGGCGCCCCGGCGGAAGAGATCGTCCGTCGCGCACGAGATTGTGATCTCGTCATCATGGCGAGCCGGGGCAAGCGTCTGCTCGAGCGCCTCCTGTTCGGCTCGGTGGTGCACGCCGTCCTCGCTCGCGTCGACCGTCCGGTGCTCGTCGTCACCTGCAGGGATGGCGGGCGCGGAGAGGGCAAGGCTTGAGGCGCTCGTGGACATGCTGGAGCTGGTCCTCCTACTCCTCTCTTTGTCGGTGACCGCTGGCTTCGTCGGAGCGGTCTTCGGCATCGGCGGAGGCGTGCTCATCGTCCCGGCGCTCACGCTCCTGCTCCGGATCCCCGTTCGGGTGGCCATCGGCGTGAGCCTCATCTCGGTCGTTGCCACGAGCGCAGGCGCGAGCGCGGCCTTCGTTCGAGACCATTGGACCAACCTCCGCATCGCCATGGCGCTCGAGGTGGCGACGGTCTCCGGAGCGCTCGTCGGTGCGGCGCTCGCCGGCGTCGTGTCGCCACGCGTCCTCGATGATCTCTTCGCGCTCGCGATGCTCGTGTCGGCGTTCGAGATGCTCCGGCGTCACAAGCGGCACGGGACGCAGCGCCAATGCGATCGCGTAGCTCGGTTCTTGCGATTGGGGAGCTCGTATCCGAGCGAGTCGGGCCCCGTGGCCTACGGCGTGCGCCGCGTGCCGCTCGGCGCGGTTGTCATGAGCGTCGCGGGCGTGGCCTCGGGCATGCTGGGCATCGGTGCCGGAGTCCTGAAGGTCACGGCGATGGACTCCGTCATGGGGCTGCCGTTCAAAGTCTCGAGCGCCACGAGCAACTTCATGATCGGCGTCACGGCCGGAGCGGGCGCGCTGGTGTACCTGGCGCGAGGGGACGTATCGCCGATCCTCGCCGGCCCGGTGGCGCTGGGAGTGGCGGGGGGAGCGCTGGCGGGTAGCCACGTGCTCGTTCGGGCGAACGTCCGATTGCTGCGTCCCGCGTTCGTCGTTGTGTTGCTCTTCGTCGCCGTGGAGATGGCGTGGCGCGGGTTGCGAGGCGGGTGAGCGCCATGCGAGCCGGCGGCGGAGACGGTGTGCTGTACGTGTGGACGCCACGAATCCTGCGGACGGCGCTCGCTTGCGGCGCTGCGCTGCTCGTGGCGGGACTGTGTGTGATGGGCGCGACGGACCCGGGGTCCTACGTGGCAGAGTATCGGGCGCTTCAGAACGGAGGACCAGCGGCGCACGCGATCCACGTGGGCCAGCTGCTTCACCAAGTCGCGCACGGGCGAGGGCGAGCGCTGCTCGTGGCCGG
>DATJYG010000244.1:0-11516 GCA_035499695.1 Polyangiaceae bacterium | reverse complement strand
GTAGAGCAACGCGCCCGCCAACTCGTCGGGTAGGTACGTCTCGCCCGGGACCACGGCGCCCTCGAACGAGTGCGCGTACTTGTACCCCTCGCCGTAGCCCTCTCGCTTCATGAGCGGCGTCACCGCGTTGCGCAGCTTCATCGGCACCGGCAGGGCGCCGTGCTTCTCGATGAGCTCCTTGGCGCGCGTCCACGCGACGGTGCTCGCGTTCGACTTGGGCGCGCTCGCCAGGTACGTGCACGTCTGCGCGAGCGCGTAGAGGCCCTCCGGCATGCCGACGCGGCGGAGCGTCGCGTCGCACGACGTCGCCAGCGTCAACGCGCGCGGGTCGGCGTTGCCCACGTCCTCGCTCGCGAAGATGAGCATGCGCCGCGAGACGAAGAGCGGATCGTCGCCCGCCTCGAGCATCCGCATCATCCAGTAGACGGCGGCGTCCGGGTCGCTGCCGCGCATCGATTTGATGAACGCCGAGACGACGTTGTAGTGCTCCTCGCCCGCCTTGTCGTAGAGCAGCGGCCGGTGGCTCTCGGCCGCCGCGACGGCGTCTACGGTCACCGTGGTTCCGCCCTTGGTCGCCTCGAGGTAATCGACGACCAGCTCGAGCGTGGACAGGGCCCGCCTCGCATCGCCCCCGGCGGCGTCGGCAATCGCGCGCAGGGCGGCGTCCTCCGCCGTCAGTCCCTTGACGCCCAATCCGTGCTCCGAATCTTGCAGCGCCCGACGCAACAGAGTGAACAGGTCCTCGGGTTGCAGCGGCTCCAAGCGGAAAACCTTGCACCGCGAAAGGAGTGCCGCATTCACCGCGAAGCTGGGATTCTCGGTGGTGGCCCCCACGAGGACGATGGTCCCGTCCTCGACGTGAGGGAGGAACGCGTCCTGCTGTGCCTTGTTGAAGCGATGAATCTCGTCCACGAACACGATGGTCCGCTGACCCTGGAAAGCGAGCCGGTCGCGCGCCGCCGCCACGATCTCGCGCAGCTCACCGACGCTGCCGAGCACCGCGCTGAAGGCGACGAAATGCGACTTGGTGGCCGACGCGATGACGCGCGCGAGCGTCGTCTTGCCGCTCCCGGGCGGGCCCCAGAGCACCATCGAGCGCACGCGGTCGCTCTCGATGGCCTGCGTGAGGAGCGAGCCGGGCGCCAGGAGCTTCTTCTGCCCCACGACGTCGTGCAGCGTGTGCGGGCGCATGCGGTCCGCGAGGGGGGCGCCGCGCTCGGAGCTCTTCCGTGCCGCCGCGCCGAACAGGGTTCCCCCCGGGTCCCCGCCGAAGGACGAGGCGCTGCGCTTGGCACGGGTCGCCATGTGCGGGAACGTAGCGCGAAACGGGGCATCCACTATGGTTGAGGTCGAGACGATGCGGAGGCTCGCGGGCGCCCTCTGTCTGGTCGGCATCGTCACGGTCGCCGTGGCGTGCGAGAGCGCGCCGCCGAAGGGCCCGGCCGACAAGCGCGGCAAGGTGACCACCGTCGAGCTCGCGGCCTTCGAGGTGCGCGACGACCTCATCGACCGCTTCGAGCACTGCCCTCCTGCGGGGGAGATCGGGCAAGACTGGCTCCCGCCGCTCCCCGAGTGGCACCCGCCCGCGGCGTCCGCGTCGGCTGCAGTGCCCGAGAGCGCGGTCGCCGCCAGCGATCCGAACGCGACGCCACAGAGCGGAGACGACCAGCCCCCCGCCGACGGGCCCGCGAGCCAGGCGCAGCTCACAGAGCAGGCCGGCACGCAGTCGAGGACGGCGCTCCGCCACTGCTACAACCGCGGGCTCCTCGTCGATCCGACGCAGGACGGCCACGTGGGTCTCGTGCTCCACGTCGATCGCGTGGGTCACGTCGTGTCCGTCGAGACGTGGGGCGCGTGCGATCTCGCGCCGGACGCGCTCGTGTGCATGCGCGACGTCGCGATGCACGTGCGTCTCCCGCCGCCCGCCGCGGGGTTCGCGACGGTGACGGTGCCCGCGGTGTTCACGCAGGACCGCCCGCACGAGCGCGCGGCGAACGACGCGTACGCCGCGGCCGCGTACGTCGCCGTCGAGACGGTTCGCCCGCGCCTGCACGCGTGCGAAGAGGCGGCCAAGCGTGCAGGCGAGAACGTCTTCGCGACCGCCGTCATGACGGCCGACGTCGACGCCAAGGGCCACGGCGTGCACATCGCCGTCGACCAGTGGAAGGGCGGGCACGAGCTGCTCGCGTGCTCCGCCGAAGTGATCCGCGACGCGCCCTTCCCGCCGCCGCCCGCGGGCATCGGGAAGATCGTCGTGCCCATCGTGTTCAACCCGCGCCCGGGCACCCGCTGACTCGCGGCCATGTCACGTCACGTGACGTGACATGGAGGGAGGAAGGTCCCCACCCCCGACGGAATCGAGGGTGGGGCTCCCAGCTGCGGCTCAGGACTGCTTCGTCGTGCTCGCGGGCGCGGCGACCGGCGCTGCCGCCGGCTTCTGCGCCTCGAGCGTCTTCTCGCGCTTGGCCACGGCCGCGGCCTTCTCGGCCGTGGTCGTCGTCTTGCGCGTCGGCTCCTTCAAGCCGAAGTCCGCGAGGACCGAAGGCTGCCCCTTGTAGAGGTTGAGCACCTCCCGCTTCACCCCGCCGTAGACGGGGTCCGACGCGGCGATCGCCGCCTTGTCGGCCGCGACGGCCTGCGTGTAGACGCCCTTCGCCGCGGTCGTCGCGTCGGCCTTGGTGATGGGGTCCTGCAGGACCGTCACGATCTCGGCCGGCGTGTACGACTTGCCCGCCACGACGACCGCCGCCGTCAGGTGCTTCTGCACCCCTGCGATCATCTGCCTGTTCCTGTCGCTCCGTGTCGTCTTGTTCGTCTTCAAGGTGTCCGTCCCTTCGAACGGGGCCCTCCCGGCGACGCGGAATGCATCGCCATCGTGGCCCCTCACAACCACAGTCCGGGCTCGCGGCCGGATTCGTCGCCGCCGGCGAAATAAATTGCGTCTCAATGGCCGATTCTTGGTTCTCCTGGCGCGTCCCTCGAGAGGGTGTGGACGGATGACGGCGGATTTTCCTCACTGCGCCGTGACGATTCCCGCCGGCGAGCGGATCCGCGGGTGGGCCGCGGGGGGGTACAGACCGGGTCCCCTGGGGACACATTAGACCGGGAGCCTTGGGGACACTTTCCCTTGGCGGCGGATCGCCCGTGCGGCCGGATGGCAACCGATGGAGGTTGCCGGTGCCGTGGAAGGACATCCGCCCCGTGGACGAGCGCGTTCGGTTCATTGCAGCGATCAAGGAAGACCCGCGAGGCAACTTCGCCGAGCTGTGTAGGCGCTTCGGCATCCATCGGAGCAAGGGCTACAAGTGGCTGCAGCGCTACAACGAGCATGGGCCTGCAGGCCTGGAGGACCGCAAGCCCATCGCCGTCAGCTGCCCGCATCGCACGCCCGACGACGTCGTGGATCGGGTCGTGGCCATGCGCAAGGAGCACCCTCACGATGGGCCCAAGAAGCTGCGCAAGCGCCTGCTCGACCTGGCAGAGCCAGAGCTGCGCGTGCCTGCAGCCAGCACCATCGGTGAGATCCTCGACCGCTACGGCATGATCCGACCGCGCCGAGCGCGCCTGCGCGTGCCGCCACATCCCAGTCCGCTCGAGCCGTGCTCGCAGCCCAACGACCTATGGTGCGTGGACTTCAAGGGCCACTTTCCCTGCCGCGATGGGCAACGATGCCATCCGCTGACGATCACGGATGCGGCCAGCCGCTTCCTCATCAAGTGCGAGGCACTGCGCGAGCCGCAGCACGAGCCGACGCAGCGCCACTTCGAGCGTGCATTCCGGGAGTTCGGGCTGCCCTCACGCATCCGTTCGGACAACGGACCGCCATTCGCCACCAAAGCCATCGGCGCACTGTCGCGCCTTAGCGTCTGGTGGATCCAACTGGGCATCGTCCCCGAGCGCATCGAGCCCGGACAGCCGCAGCAAAACGGCCGGCACGAGCGCTTCCATCGCACGCTCAAAGAGCACACCGCGCAGCCGCCGGCTGCCACGCTGGTCGACCAGCAGCGCACCTTCGACCGGTTTCGCGCCGACTACAACGACCACCGCCCGCACGAGGCCCTCGAGCAGACACCGCCGGCACGGCACTACGAGCCTTCGCTTCGTGCGATGCCCGACCGGCCGCGCCCTCCTGAGTACGACTCGCAGTTCCACACCCGTCGCGTCAGGACAGATGGCTTCTTCTGCTGGCAAGGGTCGATGTTGCGCGTCGGGAGCCTGTTGGCTTCGCAACCAGTGGGGCTACGCCAGACCGACGAGGATGAGTGGGACTTGCACTACGGACCGCTGCTCATCGGCTACGTGCTGATGCGTGACGGCGCCGCACGTCTGGAGCGTGTCGCCTGAGCACCCGCGCCCAGACCCCGAGAGGCCGGATTGCGGACCAGTCCCTCGAGACCACGACGCTCTCTCGCGTGGAGTGCGTCCTCCATGGCAGTCGCCCGCTGTACCGGTTGCTCTCCGCCTCCGTCCCCGAGCTCCCGGATTGCAGAGTTCAGGGGACCAGATTCAGCTAGAAGAAGGACTGCGATCTGTCGCCAAGGCTCCCGGTCCAAAGTGTCGCCGGGGGGCCCGGTCGCTCAGATCCGCGGGTGGGCCGCGGGGGGCGAGGCATGGAACCGACGGGGCGAGGCATGGAACCGACGGGGCGGGGCATGGAACCGACGGGGCGAGCCATGGAACCGCGGGGGCGGTGCGTGGAACCGCGAGGGCGGGGCATGGAACCGCGAGGGCGAGGCATGGAACCGCGAGGGCGAGGCATGGAACCGCGAGGGCGGGGCATGGAACCGCGAGGGCGACGCGTGGTACCGCGAGGGCGCTGCGCGGTACCTGCCGGCCCGCAGGCGGAACCCGGGAACCTTTCGGCCCAACCCCCGTGTAAGGGGGTGAGTCATGATGGCCCTGGTCATGTCGCAGCCGGAGCCGGCCCGGATCGAGGAGATCGACCGCGCCGTCCTCGACAGAGCGCGCGCCAGCGACCCGATCGCGATGCGCGCGTTCGTCGTGCGCTACCAGCGCCAGGTGTTCGCGCTGCTCTCGCGCGTCATGGGACCGGGGACCCACGTGGAGGACGCGGCGCAGGAGACGTTCCTGCGCGCCTTCCGCGCCCTGCCCGCGTTCGACCCCGACGGGCCGGCGCGCGTGTCGACGTGGCTGCTCACGATCGCGACGCGCCTCGCGCTCGACGAGAAGAGGCGCAAGCGGTTCCCGACCGCGGAGCTGGCGGCGGCCGATGCGGTGCCCTCGACGGCGACCCCCGAGAGCGAGCACGCGCGCCGCGAGCTCGGCGCGGCCATCGTGCGCGCGGCCGCCGAGCTGAGCAACGACATGCGCGCCGCCTTCGTCCTCGCCGACGTGCACGGCTTCACGATGGCCGAGATCGCGCAGGCGCTCGGCATCCCGGAGAACACGGCGAAGACGCGCGTGCACCGCGCGCGGCAGCACATGCGCGAGAGGCTCGCGCCGATGCGGAGGGAGAATCACGATGAGCGAGCTTGACCCTCGCGACTGGCCCGTTCAGGAGCCGCCGGCCGACTTCGCCGAGCGCGTCGTGGCGGCGGCGCGCGAGAAGACCGGGTCCGTGCCCCCGCGCGCGCAGAGCGTCCGGGGGCGGTTCACGCGCCGCGCGGCGGCGGGCGTCCTCCTCGTCGGCTCGATGGCGGCGGGCGTGGCCTTCGCGGTGCACCTGCAGTCGCGCGGCGCCGCCGGCGACGTGACGGCCGACGCGCGCAGAGAGGTGCGCGTGGGCACGCGCGCCATCGCGGTGCTCGAGGCGGGGGCGCACGTGAAGTGGCACGGCGACGACATCGAGCAGACGGGCGGCGACGTGTTCTGGCGCGTCGAGCCGGGGGCGCGGTTCACGGTGCACACCGCCGCCGCCGACGTGACGGTGAAGGGCACCTGCTTCCGCGTTCGAGTGACCGGTGGAGAGGGCGACATGACGCGAAGGGATGCGATGGTCGGAGCGGTCGGCGCGGTCATGGGCGCGGCGGCGTTCGTGGGCGTGTACGAGGGCAAGGTCGCCGTGTCGCACGCGGGGCAGAGCGTGGACGTCGCCGCCGGTCAGGGCGCGCAGGCCGACGGGCGCGGCGTGCATCTAACGGGTCTCTCGCCGAGCGCGCAGGAAGCTGCGAGCGAGGAGCCGGACCCGCTGCTTGCGGCGAACGCGAACCTCGCCGACACCGTGGCCGAGTACCGCCGCCGGCTCGAGGCCATCGACGCGGACAAGAAGAAGCTCGAGAAGCAGCTCGCGGAGGCCGAGGCGAAGCTCGGCGATGCGGGCGTGAAGACCGTGCCGGAAAACAAGTTCGACCTCACGCAGGACGACTGGAAAGACCTCGCGAAGAGGGGCGAGATCCACGCACTCATGCCCTGCGGCCCCGGGCCGCACCACGACTACGGCTTCTCGCCCGACAGCCTGAACGCGCTCGGGCTCGCGCCGCAGGACGGGGCGATCATCCAGGCGGCGCTGCAGCGGTCGGAGGCGCGGACCTGGGCCATCATCAAGCCGCTGTGCTCGCAGGCCCTCGCCGGGGCGAACGTCGACAAGCTGGGCGAGCACAGCTGCATGAGCGTGTTGCAGGCGTTTGCGAATCAGAACAGCGGCGACGGCGAAGCCGAGGCCTTGCGCCAGACCTCCGAGATCCAGGCTGGGCTTCGACCGATGCCGGGACCGACCGACGACGTGTCCCCCTACGAACGGGCGCTTCTCGCCCAGACGAGCGAGTCGAGGAACATCGAGGCGGACCTGGCGCGTCAGCTGGGCCCCGACGAGGCGCGCCGCATCGTCTACGGCGACCAGGGATGCTGGAGCGTCACCGTGTTGAGGGGGGGCGCGCGCGAGCAGCAGTAGCCCCGGCACACGAACGTCACGACCGCACGGCACGGGGCTCGCTACCCTCCGCCGGTCGCGATGGACGGGGGCGCGATCCTCACGCTGAACGCAGGCTCGTCGAGCCTCAAGTACGCGCTCTTCGCGCACGGCGTGCGCCCGGCGCAGATCGTGCGCGGCACGGTCGAGCGCGTCGGCCCGGACGCCAGCGCCGTGGGGCGGGCGCTCGAGGCGGTCCTCGCGAAGCTGGAGGCGCACGGCGGGCTCGCGTCGGTCGTGGCCGTGGGGCATCGCGTGGTGCATGGCGGCGCCACGTTCGAGGCGCCCACGCGGATCGACGCGCGCGTGCTGGCGGAGCTCCACGCGCTCGCGCCGATCGACCCGGACCACCTGCCGGCCGAGATCGCCGTGGTCGAGGCGATGCGCGAGCGCGCGCCGGAGCTGCCGCAGGTCGCGTGCTTCGACACGGCGTTCCACGCGCGCATGCCGCGCACGAGCAAGCTGCTCCCGCTGCCGCGCCGCTACGAGGCGCAGGGGATCCGGCGCTACGGGTTCCACGGGCTGTCGTACACGTGGCTGCTCGAGGAGCTGGCGCGCGTGGCCGGCGAGAGCGCGGCGCGCGGGCGCGTGATCCTCGCGCACCTCGGCTCGGGCGCGAGCCTCGCCGCGGTCCGCGACGGCGTGAGCGTCGACACGACGATGGCGTTCACACCCAACTCGGGCGTGCCGATGGGCACGCGCACGGGCGACCTCGATCCGGGCGTCATCGTGCACCTCCTGCGCACCGAGCGCCCGACGGCCGACGCGCTCGACGTGATGCTCTCGAAGGAGTCGGGCATGCTCGGCGTCTCCGGCATCAGCGCCGACATGCGCGACCTGCTCTCGCGCGAGGCGAGCGACGCCGCCGCGGCCGACGCCGTCGCGCTCTTCGTGCACGGCGTGCGTAAGGCCGTCGGGGCCATGGCGACCAGCATCGGCGGCGTCGACACGCTGGTCTTCTCGGCCGGCATCGGCGAGCACTCGGCCCCCGTCCGCGCGCGCGTCTGCGCGGCCCTGGCTCACCTCGGCGTCGCCCTCGACGAAGCGCGCAACGCCGCGAACGCGCCCGTCGTCTCCACCGACGCGAGCGCCTGCACCGTCCGCGTCATCCCCACCGACGAAGAAGCCGTGATCGCGCGCGACACCCAGCGCGCCCTCTCCACGAGGTGATCCATGAGCCCCGATCTGCTGAGCAAGATGGACGCGTACTGGCGCGCCGCGAACTACCTCTCCGTCGGCCAGATCTACCTCCTGGCCAACCCGCTGCTGCGCGAGCCGCTGCGCTTCGAGGACGTGAAGCCGCGCCTGCTCGGCCACTGGGGCACGACGCCGGGCCTCAACTTCCTCTACGTGCACGCCAACCGCGTCATCAAGGAGCGCGACCTCGAGGCGATCTTCGTCACCGGCCCCGGTCACGGCGGCCCCGCGCTCGTCGCGAACGCGTACCTCGAGGGCACCTACAGCGAGGTCTACCCCGACGTGTCGCAGGACGAGCGCGGGATGGCGCGCCTCTTCCGCCAGTTCTCGTTCCCCGGCGGCATCCCGAGCCACGTCGCGCCGGAGACGCCGGGGAGCATCAACGAGGGCGGCGAGCTCGGGTACGCGCTCAGTCACGCGTTCGGCGCGGCGCTCGACAACCCGGAGCTGCTCGTCTTCTGCGTCGTCGGCGACGGCGAGGCCGAGACGGGCCCGCTGGCGACGAGCTGGCACTCCAACAAGTTCCTCAACCCGGCCACCGACGGCGCGGTGCTGCCGATCCTGCACCTCAACGGCTACAAGATCGCCGGGCCCACGGTGCTCGCGCGCATCCCGCGCGAGGAGCTCGAGCAGTTCCTGCGCGGCTGCGGGTGGGCCCCGCGCTTCGTCGAGGGCGACGACCCGCCGGTGGTTCACCGCGCGATGGCGGCGGCGATGGACGACGTCGTGTCCGAGGTCCGCCGCATCCAGACCGACGCGCGCGCGAACGGATTCAAGCGTCGCCCGCGCTGGCCGATGATTGTGATGGCCACGCCGAAGGGTTGGACCGGGCCGAAGCAGGTCGACGGCGTCCAGATCGAGGGCACCTTCCACGCGCACCAGGTGCCCTTCGACGTCGGGCGCAATCCCGAGCACCTGGCGCTGCTCGATCGCTGGCTCAAGAGCTACCGCCCCGAGCAGCTCTTCGACGCGCGCGGGCGCCTCGCGCCGGAGCTCGCCGAGCTGCCGCCGAAGGGCGACCGGCGCATGAGCGCCAACCCCCACGCCAACGGGGGCCTGCTCCGCAAGGAGCTGAAGATGCCCGACTTCGCCTCGTACGCCGTCGACGTCCCCGAGCCGGGTGCGACCGTCGCCGAGGCCACGCGCGTGCAGGGGCAGCTCGTGCGCGACGTGCTCTCGATGAACGCCGACGCGCGCAACTTCCTCGTCTTCAGCCCGGACGAGACGGCGTCGAACCGCTGGAACGCCGTCTTCGAGGTCACCTCGCGCCGGTCGGTCGCCGAGATCGTGCCGAGCGACGACCACGTGTCACCCGACGGGCGCGTCTTCGAGATGCTGAGCGAGCACCAGTGCGAGGGGTGGCTCGAGGGGTACCTCCTCACCGGGCGCCACGGCTTCTTCAGCTGCTACGAGGCGTTCATCCACATCGTCGACTCGATGTTCAACCAGCACGCGAAGTGGCTGAAGGTGGCGCGCTGCCTGCCCTGGCGGCGGCCCATCTCGTCGCTCAACTACATGCTCACGTCGCACGTGTGGAGGCAGGACCACAACGGCTTCTCGCACCAGGACCCGGGCTTCATCGACCACGTCGTCAACAAGAAGGCCGACGTGATCCGCGTCTACCTTCCGCCGGACGCGAACACGCTCCTCAGCGTGACCGACCACTGCATGCGCAGCGTGAACTACGTGAACGTGATCGTCTGCGGCAAGCAGCCGGCCCCACAGTGGCTGACGATGGACCAGGCGATCAAGCACTGCACGGCGGGCATCGGCATCTGGGAGTTCGCCAGCAACGACGCCGGCGGCGAGCCCGACGTCGTGCTCGCGTGCGCCGGCGACGTGCCGACCCTGGAGATCCTCGCCGCGACGCAGCTCATTCGCGAGCACGTCCCGGAGCTCAAGGTGCGCGTCGTGAACGTCGTGGACCTCATGCGCCTGCAGCCGCCGAGCGAGCACCCGCACGGCCTCTCCGACCGCGAGTTCGACAACCTGTTCACGACCGACCGGCCCGTCGTCTTCGCGTACCACGGCTACCCGTGGCTCATTCACCGCCTCACCTACCGGCGGACGAATCACGAGAACCTCCACGTGCGCGGCTACAAGGAGGAGGGCACGACGACGACGCCCTTCGACATGGTCGTGCGAAACGACATGGACCGCTTCCACCTCGTGCAGGACGTCATCGACCGCGTGCCGTCGCTCGGCACGCGCCAGGCGCTGCTCCACCAGAAGATGGCCGACAAGCGCGTCGAGCACGCCGCGTACATCCGCGCCCACGGCGACGACATGCCGGAGGTGCGCGACTGGAAGTGGATCCCGAAGTGAGACGAGAAGAGAAGAACTCGCGGCGCCTGAGTGAGACGAGAGGAGAGGGAAAGAAGATCAAGAAGATCAGAAGATCAAAAGGGGGTTTTGTGGATCCAAACCCAACCCCCTTCTTGATCTTTTGATCTTCTTCCCTCTCCTCTCGTCTCACTCTTGCTCATTTCATCACGAGCTTCGCGATGGCCAGTGCCATCACGACGCCGATGATGAGGAACGCGACGGCGACGCCGACGAGGAGCCCGACGTTCGTCTTCGCCACGATCACCGGAGAGGTCTGCACCGGCTGCGGCGTCGGCGTCAGCTGCGGTGCCGGCCCTCGCCCGGCCCCCGCCGGCACGGCGGCGGCGCCGTGGCCGTTCGTCGCCTGCGCGGGCTGCGGCGTGCCGTGGGATGGCGCGGGGGCGAACGCGATGGGAGCCGTGGGCGGCTCCATGGCGCGCGCGTTCGCGAGCTGCGGCGGGAGCTGCGTGGCGCCCTGGAGCACGTGCTGCAGGGCGAGCCCGAAGTCCGAGGCGGCCGCGTAGCGGTCCTCCGGGCGCTTGGCCAGGGCGCGGTCGATGATCTGCTCGAGGAGCGTCGGGAACGACTTGCCCGGGACGCGCTGGTTGAGCGGGATGGGCTTCCCGGTGACGTGCAGCTGGATGTAGTCCATCGCGCTCTTCGCATCGAAGGGCAGCTTGCCGGTGAGCACCTCGTAGAGGATGGTCGCGATCGAGTAGATGTCGCTCGCCGGCGTGAGCGGCTTGCCCTGCGCCTGCTCGGGGCTCATGAACTCGGGCGTCCCGAAGACCATGCCCTCCTGCGTGAGGATGACCGAGCCGGGACGCATCTGGCGCTCGCCGACCTTCGCGAGGCCGAAGTCGAGCAGCTTCGGGTAATCCTTCAGCCCGCCCGACTGCACGAGGAAGATGTTCTCGGGCTTGAGATCGCGGTGGATGATCCCGGCCTTGTGCGCCTCGTCGAGCGCGCCGCACGCGGCGATGAGGATGGGCAGCGCGCGCTGGAGCGGGAAGGGGCCCTCGGCGCGGACCGTCTGGTTCAGGTTCTTGCCGTCGAGGAACTCCATGATGATGTAGAGCGAGCCGTCGTCGAGCTCGCCGAACATGAAGACCTTGACGGTGTTGGG
>DATJYG010000243.1:0-2239 GCA_035499695.1 Polyangiaceae bacterium | reverse complement strand
GTGCCTGTGAGCGTGACCACCGAGGCCACGAATACCTGTGCGACCCAGAGAGCCGTGTTCATGGCGTCAACCCGTCTTCGCCCCATGTCGCGGCGCGTCGGAAGGCAGCGAGGGCAGCTCGTGCTTCATAACGGCCGCGATCCGCCGCGCGTCGGTGCCCAGGGCTTGGAGACAGAGCTCCGTCATCTGCTCGCCGTATGCCGGCGGGGTCAGCTCGTTTCCGATCCGTAGCAGCGCCTCGCGCACGCCACCGAAGAGGAGATCGCGCGCGACGGCCACGCTGGGGGCGTGGAAGACGCCGAGGCGAAAGCCTTCTTCGACATCGCGTGTGGGAAGCTCGACGCCCCCCACCTTCCATACCCGCCCAACGAAGCGACACCAGACCGGGTCCGCTTGCGCCTTGGCGAAGAAGAGCCGCAGCCCGACGCCCAAGCGAAGCGCCGGGCCTTCTAGCCCCTCGAGCATCGTCTCGATGCTCTCGAGGAGCTCGCGCGTCATCCACTCGGAGGTCGCCGCGAGGAGCTCCTCCACGCTCTCGAAGTAGTTGTAGAAGGTGCCGCGCGAAATTCCCGCGGCCTGGGCGAAGTCCTCGATCTTGGGCGCGTCAGGGCCCATGTCCGCGAACACTCCCAGCGCTGCCTCGAGGATGCGGGTCTCGGTACGCGCGCTGCGCTCCCGCCCGACGCGGGTGCGGTGATCGGTCTTCTTCCGCCGCTTGTGCATCGTCATCGTCTCCACCCTCCATTTATGTCATAGTGCACATTACTGTCAACTTGACGAGAGTGTTGATTGTGACATGTTCTGGGCATCGGCCCACCGACCGGGCCGGCAAGGAGCTGCACATGCCCGAGCTGACGACAGCGCAGCCGGCACGACATCCCAACCCCACTGCCAGAGCATCGGCGCTCGCGTACCTCGTCTTCGAGCGCCCCGACCTCGAGAGCGCGGAGGACTTCCTCACCGACTTCGGCCTCATGCTCGGACACCGTACGCACGACGTGCTCTACATGCGCGGAACGGCGCCCTCGCCGTACTGCTATCGCGTCCACAGAGCACATCATGTGCGCTTCGTGGGCGCTGGCTTCCTGGTCCGCACGCGCGGGGAGCTCGAACGCCTCGCGCGCGTAGACGGAGCAAGCCCCATCGAGCGCAGCGAGCACCCCGGCGGCGGCGACCGGGTGAAGCTGCGCGATCCGTCGGGATTCACGGTGGAGGTCGTCCACGGGCAGAGGTCCGCCGAAGAGATCCCGACGCGCGAACCGCTCTCGCTCAACTTCGGCCACGACCGTACACGCATCAACCACGGGCAACGCCCGCCCGTGGAGCCGCCGGAAGTGGTCCGCATCGGGCACTTCGTGATCGAGGTGGCCGACTACCAGGCGACCTGCGTGTGGTACACGCAACATCTCGGTTTGATCCCGAGCGACGTCCAGGTGCTGCCGGACGGCTCTCCGGCCCTGACCTTCCTGCGGCTCGATCTCGGCGACACGCCGGCCGATCACCACACGCTGGCGATCGCCCAGGGCTTCGCGCCTCTCTACAACCACAGCGCGTACGAGGTCGTCGACGCGGACGCCGTCGGCATGGGCCAGCGCGTCCTGCGCGAGAAGGGGTGGACGCACGCCTGGGGCATCGGGCGCCACATCCTCGGCAGCCAGATCTTCGATTACTGGCAGGACCCCTGGGGCGACAAGCACGAGCACTACTGCGACGGCGATCTGTTCACGGCCGATCAGCCGATGGGCGTGCACGCAGTGAGCCGCGAGGCGATGTCGCAATGGGGCGAGCCCTTGCCGCGCTCCTTCACGAAGCCGCACCCCACGCCGGCGGCGATCTTGGCGGCCGTGCGCAACATGCGCCGCGTCCCCGACCTCACGCTGGTCAAGGTTCTCACGCTCGCCCGCATCTTCGGCTGATCCCTCGTGACCTTTCGGAGAGAGATGTCCGCATGACCGTCAACGTCGTCCGTTTCCAGCACCAAGAGCGCGTTCGGTGGGGCGTCCTGCGCGAGAAGACCATCACGCCCATCCCGGGAGACTTCGCGACCACCGGGGATCTGATGCGCGGCACCACCACGGAGGCCATCTCAAGGCTCGAGGGCGGCGTCATCGACGCGAGCGCCGTTACGATCCTCTCGCCGGTCACGCGCAACCAGCAGTTCGTCTGCCAGGGTGCGAACTACCGCCAGCACATGGTCGAATCGGGCATGGACCCGGACGTCAAGACGTTCAACATGATC
>DATJYG010000242.1:0-7295 GCA_035499695.1 Polyangiaceae bacterium | reverse complement strand
GCCAGGTCACGGGCATCCGGGCCGATCGCCTCCCCACGCGCTTCGAACATGCGATCGCCGGACACGAGCGCCAGGCAGGGCGGATCCCCCGGGTCGGCCAGAAGCACGCTGCCCAGCTCCAAGCGTCCTCCCTCGGCGGCGAGCTTCACGAGCTGTGCGAGGGCGAGCGGCACCGCCGAGTCGACCGCCGCCTCCGCAGCGAGCACGATGGGCCGGGGCGTCCTCGCGAACAGCGTGCGCACCGCGGGCGCAATGGGCGCCGTGCGGATCGCACGCGCGACGTGTTCGGGCAGATCGTCGATCCGGGCGGGCACCACGGGCGATTGTACCGTCCGCCCCCAGCCGGGCCGCTCTACTTCGATTCGACGGCGATGATCCCGGCGGCGACGTCGGCCGGCGCACCGACGCCGTCGAACGCGGCACCGACCGACGAGTCGCCGAGCAGTTCGCGCGCGAAGAACGCCATCAGGTAGTGAGCCGCCGTGTCGAGGGCCAGCGTGCCGTCGACCGTTCCCTCCGGCGTGCAGTACGACTCGGCGATCGCCTGCGACTGATCCAGGAAGTCGAAGTGGCCTGCGCCCTCGATGCTGACGGCGACGTCCGGGGGCGCCGCCGCCCCGTAGTAGACCTGGTAGTTCGCGTCCGCCGGCGAGCAGTTGCTCGACACGGTGGCCCCGGCGAATCCCAGAGGGATGTCGATCGTTCCGATGTTCGGCAGCGCGCCGGGCGAACCGAGGAAGTCGACGTCCACCGGGTCGAGCCCGAACCACGCCACCACCTTGCCCTTCAGCGCGTTCTCCGCCGCGAGCAGGGTCGCCTTGCCCCCGCGCGAGTGCCCCGACAGGCCGACGCGCGTCATGTCGGCGCTCGACGCGAGGTTCGCCGGGACCCACGTGCCGATGACGTAGGTGACGTCGTCCACGATGTTCGGCGTCTGCGCCAGGGCGCCCTCGTCGTCCTGCGTGAGAGCGATGATCCCGTAGCTCGCGAGGCGCTTGCCGTAGATGGCGTACGCCGCGTTCACCTGCTGCGTTCCGGCGTTGACCGTGACCACCGGGTGCAGGCCCGAGGTGCTCGGCAGGTAGACCGACTCACCCCACGAGCGACCGGCGTTCGACAGCGTCATGTGCTGCACGGTGTACGCAACGGGCCCGTCGGAGGCGTACTTCGCGCCGCTCCCGGCGCCCACGTCGAGTCCGCCGGTCCCCGCGTCGTGCGGTCCCCCGCCGCCGTCCTGCCCGGTCGTGCCCCCACTGTCCTGGGTGCTCGTTCCCGAGTCGGTCGTCGTGCCCCCGCCGCTGCTCGACGACGACGAGGACGACGAAGAGGACCCACCCGGCCCGTCGCTCCCCGCGTCCGCCCCCGAGCCCTCGGCGGACGCTTGGCTTCCGCCACACGCCGCCAGGACAACACAAACGAGCAGTCCTGATCTCATCCTGGGCTTCTTCCTACGACGTGCCCGGGCTGCCCACGGCGCCGACGGCCCCTCCCGAGACGGAGATGGGACCGGCCGTGTACGATGCCTCACCGTGGACGCTGCGGAGCTCCTGTCCCTCGTCAACCAGGCGATCAGGATGTCTCCGTACAACGCGGCCCTCGGCATCTACGCCGTCGAGGCCACGCGCGAGGGGACGACGGTCGTCCTGCCCTACCGACCCGAGCTCGTGGGCAACCCGGACACCGGGGTGCTCCACGGCGGGGTCATCACCGGCGTCGTCGACGGCGCCTGCGGCATCTCGGTCTTCCTGAAGCGCGGCTCCCCGGCGCGCATCGCCACGCTCGACCTGCGCATCGACTACCTCAAGCCCGCGACGCCCCCCAAGGACGTCCGCGTCCGCGCCGAGTGCCACAAGCTCACGCGCCAGGTCGCCTTCGTGCGGGCGAGCGCGTACCACGACGATCCGTCCGACGCGATCGCCGCCGCCGCAGGCACCTTCATCGTCTTCGAGGACCAGGAGTCGCCGATGGGGCGCCTGGTGTCGACCAAGCCGTGAGCGAGGCCACGCTGTCCGCTCTGCTGGCCGAGGCGCGCGCGTCGGGCGACTTCTCGACGCTCGTGCGCGCCATCCCGTTCGCGCGCTTCGTCGGCATGGAGCTCGCGGGAAGGGGCGGAGAGCTCGTCGGCACGCTGCGCTACACGCCGCACCTGACGGGCAACCCCCTCGTGCCTGCTCTGCACGGAGGAACGCTCGGTGCGTTGCTCGAATCGATCGCGGTCTTCGCCGTGCTCGCGGAGACCGAGAGCCCCAAGACGCCCAAGACGATCAGCATCACGATCGACTACCTGCGCTCCGCGCGCACCGTCGACACGTTCGCGCGCGCCGAGGTCGTGCGGCAGGGGCGGCGCGTCGCCTCGGTGCGCTCGTTCGCCTGGCAGGACGACCCGAGCAAGCCCGTGGCGGCCGCCAACGTGCTCCTCCTGCTCGCCTGACCCGCGTCAGATCCCGGTTCGCGTCTTGATGCGACCGACGCGCACGGCACGCACGAGCGCCTCGTAGTCGCGATCGTTCACGTCGGCGTAGGCCCGGGCGAACTGCGCGATCGCCTCGTCGAAGACCTCTCCCTTGCCCAGGTAGGACGCGATGGCGACGCGGTCTCCCGAGCGCGCGTGCGCCCGCGCGAGCGACCACCCGCAGATGTCCGCGTAGACCGTCATGGCGCCCGGCGACATGTTCTCGATGACGAAGGAACCCTTCCAGTCGCGGAGCTGTCGGAAGTAGTAGTCGCGCGATCCGCCGTCGATCCCGGGCGCGCGCCCCCAGCCGAGGAAGATGTCGCTCGAGCTCTGCATCATGCGCTGCCCGGCCCACACGCGCTGCCCGTGGTTCTGGTACCGACTCCGCCCAAGGTAAGGCTCGAGCACCGAAGCCTGCGCCTGCTTGATCTGCAGGAAGAGCGGGTCCTTCCGGTCGACACCGATGAGCAGGACGATCCAGCAGCGCGTCCCCACGCTCCCCACGCCGACGGCCTTCCGCGCGATGTCGACCACGCGGTACTGCTCGAGGAGCGCGCGCCGGTTGCCGGGCAGGCTCGCGCGGTACCAGCGGAACATCCCGCGCACGGCCGCCTCGAAGCGCTTTCGCTGCACCGGTCCGTAGAGCTCGTCCATGGGCACGACGAGCGGCGGGCTCGAGGCGATGCGCAGCTCCTTGCCGGCCAGGCGGGTCAGTCGCTCGAAGGCGTGCTCGCTGTCCCGGGTGAGCGCCTTGCGCACCGCCTTGCGCTTTCGCTTCAGCTCCTGGCGGGGCAGGCGCTTCTGGTACTCGGCCATCGCCGTGTCGATGTCGAGCCGCGCGTACCAGACGTCGAGGTTGCCCTGCGCGGCGAAGTCGATCATCGCCATCCGGTACGACCGCACGAGCTCGTGGAGGATCGCGTGCCGGCTCGCCGGGGTGAAGCCGTCGGCGCGGCCAGCGATCTCGAAGCTCGTCGCCAGGCGCTTGAGGTCCCACTCCCACGGACCGAGCAGGGTCTCGTCGAAGTCCGTGACGTCGAGGACGTGATTGCGCTCCGGCGTGGCGAACATGCCGAAGTTCGCCAGGTGCATGTCGCCGCACAGCTGCGCTTGAATCCCGCTGTTGGGCGTGCGCGACAGGTCGGCGGCCATGATGACCGCAGCGCCACGGTAGAAGCTGAACGGCGAGTCGATCATGCGCCCGTAGCGCACGGGCACGAGCTCGGGGATGCGGTCCCGCACCGTCTCCTCGACGAGCGCGAGAGGGTCGCGCGTCGGATCGAGATTCAGCTCGGCCTGGCGGGAGCGAGGCACCGTCGCGCGAGCCACCCGCCCTCGGGTGACGCGCTGCTCGCGCGTCGGATGCTGGATCGTCGCGAGACTCGGGAGGGTGCTGACGGGCTGCGCTGTCACGCAGGTCGCCGACGTGCAATCCGGAGGCCGGTCCGGTCGGCGGGCTTGCGCGGCTCGACGATGCCGAGGCGGCGCAGCAGAGGCGTCATCGTCGAGCCTTGCAGGAGAATCGAGAGAACGACCACGCCCGAGGTGATGTCGACGAGCAGGTGCCGCTCGGGCAGGGACTCGGGCAGATCGAGGACGAGGACCATCGACAGCGGGCCGCGCAGGCCCGACCACGCCAGCACCCACGTCCAGGAAGTCGGCATCGCCTCGCTCGAACGTCGCAAGCTCCTCGAGACGGCCACGACCACCAGGGCTCGCGTCACCGTCACCACGAAGAAGGCGACCACGATGGGCACCACGAGCCGGAAGAGCTCTCCCAGCTGCACCGACTGGAATCCGACGAGCAGGAACACGAGGGAGTTCAGGGCGAAGATCGCGTAGTCCCAGCAGGACTCGACGACCATGCGCTCGGCGCTGCCGCGCAAGCCAACCAGGCGCGGGTGCGTCGACAGCACGCCGGCCACGAGCGACGCCATCACGCCGGACGCATGAAAGCGCTCCGCGAGAAGAAACGAACCGTAGGCGGCGACGGTGGTCAGCGCCACGCGGCTCACCGCGTCCGAGACGTAGCCGCCGATCCACACGACGAGGCCCGCGATGGCGACGCCGACAAGCGCACCGATGGACGCCACGCGGATGAACTCGAGCACCGCACGCCCCACGGTGAACGAACTCCCGGTCGCGACCTCGAGCGCCATGGTGAAGAGGACGATCGCGACTGCATCGTTGAGCAGGCTCTCTCCCTCGACGATCGTGAGGATGCGCTTGGGCAGCCCGAGGGCGCCGAAGAGCGCGGCGACGGCGGTCGGATCGGTCGCCGAAATGAGCGTCCCGAAGAGGATCCCCGCGATCCACCGCGGGCTCCCCATCCCGGCAAGCGGCGCACAAAGCGCGATGGCCGCGGACGTCATCGCCGCCGCCGCGACCAGGCCGGGCACGGCGAGAAGGAGGACGGCGCGCTTGTTCTGGCGGAGCGTCGGCACGTCCAGGTGCTGCGCCGCCGCGTAGATGAGCCCAGGGAGAAAGATGAGGTAGAGGAGCTCTCGGCTGAGCCATGGGGCCGTCGGCGGGTGCAGCGCTCCGACCACGAGCCCAGCGGCGACCAGCGCGACCGTGTAGGGGATCTCCAGTCTCCGCGCGGGGATTGCGACCAACCCCGAGTCCCAGGAGACCGACGAGAAAGAGCCCGTCGTTCACGCTCCGGCAGCGCAGCAACGGCGATGCCGGCGGCGCCACGCTGGCGCTGCGCCACGGCAGTCGCCTCAGGAGTACGATGCATGGAGGAGCCGCCGTGCGGGATCCATGTCGCTTTCCGGCTCTCCTCGGTGTCGTCGCCCTGACGGCGTGCGGCTCCTCGGGTGCGAACGCGGAGTCCGGCGGTCCGGATGCCCAGGCGGATGCGAGCATTCCGGACGCGGACGGTGGAGCTGACGGATCCACCGACGCGCGCGTCTCCGACGCGGCTTCCGACACGTCGTCTCGGGGCGACGGGGGCCTCGTGTCCTGCACCGGCCAGACCGACGGGACGATGATCGCGGGCGGTCAGATCTGCTGCGGGGGTCTGCCCATCCCCGTGACCGCCGACGCGCGGTGCCCGGCCCTCTTCCACGGCTCCGCCACGGGAGTGAGCGCGGCACCCGTCGTGGGCGCGGCCGCCACCCCTTCGGGCCACGGCTACTGGCTCGTCGCGCGCGACGGCGGCGTCTTCACCTACGGCGACGCGGCCTTCTCGGGATCGCTCGGCGGCAAGGGCGTGAACGACGTCGTGGGCATCGCCGCCGACCCCGCCGGCACCGGCTACTGGCTCGTGGGCGCCGACGGCGGCGTCTTCGCGTTCGGCACCGCGACCTTCGGTGGCTCGCTCCCCGGCATGGGCATCTCGGTGAGCGACATCGTGGGCATCGCCGCCAACCCGGCAGGGCCCGGCTACTGGCTCGCGGGCAAGGACGGCACGGTCTACGCGCTGGGCGGAGCACCGGCGGCAACCTCCGCGGGTCCGGGCGTGAGCAACGTCATCGGCATCGCAGCCAACCCGTCCGGCACGGGCTACTGGCTCGCGGGATCCGACGGCGGCGTCTTCGCCCTCGACGGCGCTCCGTTCGACGGGTCGCTGCCGTCGCAGGGCGTCTCGGTGAGCGACATCGTGGGAATCGCGGCGAACCCGCAGGGGCACGGCTACTGGCTCATCGGATCCGACGGCGGCGTCTTCACGATCGGCAGCGGCAACTACTACGCGTCCAACGCGCTGCACTTCTCGAGCGCGCCCATGGTCGGCATGGCGACGAGCGCTGGCGTGTACGGCTACTGGATGATCGCGAGCGACGGAGAAGTGTTCGTCGCCCCGAACGCGCCCCCCGAATCGACTGCGATCCCGGCCATCGGCACGAGCGAGTCCTACCTCGGGCAGAAGGGCTCGTTCGAGATCACGGTGTGGGACGCGAACGGCCAGCGCAACTGCAACGAAGGGCCCTTCGCGCAGATCCCGGGCGATCCCACGCACGTCATCGGCCGCTACAGCAACACGTGCACGAACACGTCGAACTGGTCGCTCGCGCGCTGGTCGGTGGACTGGACGAGCCATCACCTGACCTTCGTGAACATGATCTTCGACACACGCGCCGGCAGCGTCGCCATCGCGGGCGGCAACAGCCTCAGCACGTACTACGACGCCACCATCATCTCGTACGGCGGCGAGCTCTGGGTGGCGGGCGAGTGCGGCGGCACCATCGCCGGCGCGGGAACCGCGTCGGCCTGCATCGGTCCGCTCGGCACGTCGAGCTGGGTCATCGATCCCGCGCGCACGAACGTGGCCATCCTCGGCAACCAGTCGCTCAACGACGGGTTCCTCTACTCCGCGTCGGTGCCCAAGCTCCTCGCGTTCCAGGGCGGCGCGTACCTCTACTGGTCCGCGGTGAAGATCAGCGCGGCGACCAGCACGTGGGCCGCCATCACCGAGCGCGCGACTCAGCTCGCCGAGTTCCCGCCGACCGGCGGGCTGCTCTGGACTGTGCGCACGGGCGGCGCCGTCGGCTCTGCGGACCCCCCGTACCCCGACGTGGTCTGGGGCCTCGGCAGCAGCACCAACGACGACGTGGTGGCCGACATCGGCGGCATCTTCACCGACGGCACGAGCGTGTTCGCCAACGGCAGCATCGCGGGATCGGCGTGCAGCATGCCGTTCTGGCCGCCGACCTGCTACGCCATCGCCTTCGCGAAGAGCGCCAACCCCCTGGGCAACGACGTCTTCAACGCCGGCACCGTGCTCCCGGCGCAGTACCTGCCGACCAGCACGGGCGGGGAGCTGCGGCTCTTCCAGGACGGCAACGGGGCGAGCTACCTCTGGGGGGATTACTTCACGAACGTGACGGGCGCGCGCCCG
>DATJYG010000241.1:0-11313 GCA_035499695.1 Polyangiaceae bacterium | reverse complement strand
CATGCCGGGCGCTTGCGGCTCGTGAGGGCGACCCTCTGGATAGCTGCATTCGTCTTCGTGGCCATCGTGGCGCAAGCGGTCGTGACGGAAGGTTTCACCACGCTCGTCGTCGAACGGGTCGCGAAGACACTGGCGGCGCCCGCGGGGTGGCTCGTTCTCTGGTTCGTGGTCTTCGTGCGGCTCTGGATGCGCCCGCGCATCGATCGGGACCTGCGAGAAGTGGCCGAGGCGCGGCGGCTGCTCGGCGAGGTCGACGACGAAGGATCGAAGGCAAAGGGGTGAGCTGGCGACGGGCGACTGAGCGGGCCGGATGTCACGTGACGTGACGTGACGTCACGTCGTCGACGGCGACCCGCTGAAGGACATCGCCGACGTGTGCGCGCGCTGTCGGCTCCCGAGTCCCCTCGCCGGGCCGGGCCGTTCGTTCGACACTTCGCCCTGCCGCGTCGGCGGCGCGGCATTTTCGCGCGATCCCTTCCCGTCCCTCCTCGAGGGGAGCAGGATGGACGTTCCCCATTTCCCGTGCCGGCTCGCCGGGACGGGATGTTCACGCGAACACTGCACGTGGCGGCTCGCCGGCGCGAGAGATCCAAGCCGCCCCTTGCCCTCCCGGTTCGGCGGGACGGGGGCATCGTCCGCCGCTTTCCCGTCGCGCGTCGCATCCGCGGGAAATGCGCGACAGCCGCTGCCCTCCCGGCTCTGGGGGGTGTCCCAGGACAGGTGCTCGAGTGTCCGGGACAGGGGGTAGCGCGCAGCGCAGAGTCGGAAGTGAGCGAGATCATTCACGAGCGCTCGGGGCACGGGGCTTGATGAAGGGCGCGGCATGCACCTACCCCGCATCCTCCTGGTCGTCGCAGCCATCGTCCTTCTCACCGCCCTCGCTCCGAGGGCGCGAGCCGATCCCCTGTTCGGATGGGGCCAGAGCGCGCTCGAGGACGCGTACGACGAGCGCGACTTCGACGAGGAGGACCTCGTCGGGGCCCGGACGGGGGCGTTCACGACGCCGCTCGATCTGCACGGACAGAGCTGGGTGAGCCTCGTGGGGCTCGCCAAGTGGCTTCGCTCGGGCAAGCGGGACTACGGAGGGATGGTCGTCGTCGGCCTCGCTTTCGATCGCATCGCGGCGGGAAGCCAGCGACCGATCGCCGATCCGGCGCGCCTGCCGATCCCCGCGCAGCTCCCCGCCGACACCGGTGCGCCCAAGAGCGAGCCGCCGCCCGTACCGCCCAAGCTGGCGCGAAGCTGCGTCGCGGCGGCGCTGCGCGCGTCCGGGCTCGGAGTGGACGACGCGCGGCTCGACGCGCTGGTCACCCGCGCCCGCGAGAGCGCGTGGTTCCCCGAGACGCGGATGCGCGCCATGCGGCTCTGGAGCGACGCAGACCACGTGACGACGCTCGCGACGACGGACACGCCCAACTTCTACGACGCCGTGGGGGCCAACCTCGTGCTCGAGCTGCGGCTCACCTGGAGGCTCGATCGCCTCCTCTATTCGGGGGAGGAGTCGGCCATCGAGCGGGTCCGGCTCGAGCGGCAGGAGGCTCGGGCCCGGCTCGCCACCCACGTGCTCGAGGTGCTCTTCGCCTGGCAGCGGGCCGTGATCGGGGAGACCGAGGCCATCGCCGGCACACGCGAGGAGGCCGAGGCCCGCCTGCGCATCGCCGAGACCGAGGCGACGCTGGACGTCCTGACCGCCGGCTGGTTCTCCCACCGGAACGACCCGCCTTGACCCCACCGGATCGCGCCGTTACACGTGTGGCTCGCCTCTGGCGCGCACCTCGCTCTTCAGCGAGGTCCCACCTCGACCCGGCCATGCTCAGCGAGACACGCGAGAAGCTCAACGACCTCCAACGGCGCCTCATGGCGCTAAGGGGGCATCTTTGACCTGCCGAAGCTCAAGGCGGAGATAGACAAGCTCGAGCAGCAGACGCTCGCGCCCGGATTCTGGGACGACCAGAAGAAGGCGCAGGTGGTCACGAGGAAGCGCGCGGCGCTCGAGCAGCAGATCGGCAGCATCGAGAAGCTCACGAGGGACCTGGACGACGCGGTCGTCCTGCTCGACCTCGGGGCGTCCGAGAACGACGAGTCGACCATCGCCGAGGCGGCGGGGCAGGCGCCGTCGCTCGAGGCGCGCGTGCGCACGGCGGAGCTGGCGCGCATGCTCTCGGGGCCGGTCGACCACGCGAACGCCATCGTGAGCATCCACCCGGGCACCGGCGGCAACGACGCGAAGGACTGGGCGCAGATGCTGCTCCGCATGTACCTGCGCTGGGCGGAACGCCGCGGGTACAAGACCGAGGTCATCGACTACCAGGAAGGGGACGAGGCGGGGATCGACGGCGCGAGCTTCAGCATCAGCGGCGACCACGCCTTCGGGTACATGCGCAGCGAGAACGGCGTGCACCGCCTCGTGCGCATCTCGCCGTTCGATGCGAACGCGCGCCGCCAGACGGCGTTCGCCGCCGTCGAGGTCACGCCGGACATCGAGGACGAGATCGACATCCAGGTGAAGGAAGAGGACCTGGAGACGACGACGATGCGCGCCGGCGGCAAGGGCGGGCAGAACGTCAACAAGGTGGAGACCGCCGTGCGGATGAAGCACATCCCGAGCGGCATCGTCATCGTCTGCCGGGCCGAGCGGTCGCAGCACCAGAACCGCCGCCTGGCGCTCAAGATGCTCAAGGCGAAGCTCTACGAGATCGAGATGCAGAAGCGCGAGGACCAGGCCGCCGCGCAGGCTGCGAGCAAGACGCAGATCGCGTGGGGCAACCAGATCCGGAGCTACGTGCTGCAGCCGTACCGCCTCGTGAAGGACCTGCGGACCAGCTACCAGGAGGGCAACGTCGACGCGGTGCTCGACGGCGACCTCGACGCGTTCATCGAGGCGTACTTGCTCGCCGCGGCGGGAGGGACGCTGAAGAAGGGAGGCGTCGCCGAGGAGGCGGACAATGTCTGAGTCCGAAGAGGCGATCATCGAGGCGAGACGCAGCAAGGCTGCACGCATTCGCGCCCGCGGGGAGAACCCGTTCGCCAACGACGTGGTGCCGCGAGCCGGAGGGAAGACGCTCGACGTCGCTGCCGCCAGGGCCATCGCGATGACCGCGCGCGATCCGGCCGGCAAGTACGAGGATGCGAAGGTGCGCGAGCTGGCCGGCGGGCGCGTGCTCCACGTGCGCGGGAGGGTCATCGCGCTGCGCTCCACGGGCGGTCTGTCGTTCCTCAAGGTTCGCGACCACACCGGGGAGATCCAGCTCCTCGTGAGCGAGTCGGTGCTCGGGGCGGACTATGCGCGGCTCGAGGAGATTGACGTCGCCGACGTGGTCGAGGCCGAAGGGCACCTGATGGCGAGCAAGCGCGGCGAGCTGTCGATCGAGCCGGTGCGCCTGCGCCTCGTGACGAAGGCTTACCGCCCGCTGCCCGAGAAGTGGCACGGCCTCACGGACGTGGAGCTGCGCTACCGGCAGAGGTACGTGGACCTCGTCGCCAATCCCGGCGTGGCCGACGTGTTCCGTGCGCGCAGCCACGTGGTGCGCGCGGCGCGGGCCATCCTCGACGGGCACGGGTTCCTCGAGGTCGAGACGCCGACGATGCACACGCTCGTCGGCGGGGCGGCGGCCAAGCCGTTCATCACGCACCACAACGCGCTCGACATGCAGCTCTACATGCGGATCGCGCCGGAGCTGTACCTCAAGCGCCTCGTCGTGGGCGGGCTCGAGCGGGTCTACGAGATCGGGCGGTGCTACCGCAACGAGGGCATCAGCACCCGGCACAACCCCGAGTTCACGATGCTCGAGTTCTACCAGGCGTACGCGACCTACGAGCACCTCATGGACTTCACCGAGGTGCTCCTTCGCGGCATCGACGCGCGGCTCGCCGAGGCGATGCCGGAGGCGCACGCGCTCTGGAAGAAGGAGCGGCCCTTCACGCTCGATGCCGGCTTCGTGCGCGTGCCGATGGACCGGGCCGTCGCGGCGGCGGCCGAGCGCACGGCGATCCCCCAGTGGGTCGCGGCCGTCGGAGACGGCGGTGGGGCAGCGCTCGTGAACCTCCTGAAGA
Source organism: Polyangiaceae bacterium (assembly GCA_035499695.1). GTDB lineage: Bacteria > Myxococcota_A > Polyangia > Polyangiales > Polyangiaceae > Palsa-1150. Next base: position 7,260 of record DATJYG010000241.1, on the reverse strand, counting down.
AGGAGGACTTCGGCGCATTCATCAAGGAGTGGTCCAAGGCGTCGCCGCGCGCGAAGGCCCTCGACTGGGGCAACTTCCGCAAGGGCCTGGGCAAGTGCGAGAACGACGGCGAGCGCCTCTTCGCCTGCTACGAGTACCTCGCCGAGCCGTTCCTCCCCGACGACTACCGGAGCGATGACGGCAAGCACTCGGTGCCCGTCTTCGTGAAGGACTACCCCTACGAGGTCTCCCCGCTGTCGCGCCGCAACGACGCGCACCCGGAGATGGTCGACCGCTTCGAGCTCTTCGTGCACGGCCGCGAAATCTGCAACGCCTTCAGCGAGCTGAACGATCCGGACGACCAGGCGGACCGCTTCCGGGCGCAGGTGGAGAAGAAGGCGCGCGGGGCCGAAGAGACGATGGACTACGACGACGACTACATCCGCGCCCTCGAGCACGGGCTTCCGCCCACGGCCGGGTTCGGGATGGGAATAGACCGCCTCGTCATGGCGCTGACCCACTGTGCGTCGATTCGTGACGTCATCCTGTTCCCGCTGCTGAGGCCCGAGCAGGGGGCCGAGAGGAGCCCGTGAACACACTGCCCCGTCCCCTGATCGCCGTCGGCGCGCTGCTGGTGGCGTGGGCGATCGGGTTCCTCGTCTGGCGGGCGGTGAGGGACTCGGCGCGGCACAGAAGGGCGCGCGTGGTGCTCCAGAGCGTGTGCGCCGTGCTCGGCGTGAGTTTCGTGGGGTTCACCTTCTGGACCTCTCGCCTCCCGGCGCTGCGCGGCTCGGCGTGGACCCTGCGCGACGCGCTCGTGCGCTCCGGCGCGGTGGTGACCGGGGTGCTCTTCGTGGTCGGAACGGTCGTGGCGCTGCTCCCCTGGGCGCTGGACCGGCTGGAGGGCGGGTCGTTCACGTCGTACGTCGCGGCGCGGCACGTGCGCACGAAGAAGAGCGGGTTCCTCACGCTCATCAGCGGGCTCTCCATCTTCGCGGTGGCGCTGGCGTCCTTCTCGCTCTCGGGCGCCATCAGCGTCATGGGCGGCTTCAGCGCGGACCTGAAGCGGAAGATCCTCGGGAACAACGCGCACATCGTGATCGACACGACGAGCCAGTCGCCCTTCGCCGACGGCCAGAGCGTCCTCGAGCGCGTGCAGCGTGTGCCCGGCGTGGTCGCGGCGACGCCGGTCGTGCAGGGCGAGGTCATGGTCAACAGCGCCTCCAACCTCGCGGGCGTCATCGTGCAGGGCATCGACCCGGCCGGCATCGGCAACGTGATCGACCTGCGCAAGAACATCGAGGCGCCGGTGCGGGTGGAGGACAAGCTCGCCTACCTCGAGAACCCCGAGCTGCTGCGGCACATCCCGCCGGACGAGGTCATCGGGATCGGGTCCGGCGGCGAGGAGTACACGAAGGGCCCGGAGCTTCCTCCGCTGGACGACCTGGATCCGGTGGTGTCCGCGGTGCTCGCGACGGGGCCGACCCGTCCGGGGCTCGTCATCGGCCGCGAGCTCGCCAAGACGCTTCACGTGTACGTGGGAGACGAGGTGACGCTCGTCTCGCCGCTCGGCGACCTGGGGCCGATGGGCGTGCTCCCCAAGACCCGCAAGTTCATGATCGCCGGGATCTTCTACAGCGGGATGTACGAGTACGACGCGGCGCACGTCTACACGACGATCTCGGAGGCGCAGAGCTACTTCGGGCTGACCGACAAGATCAGCGCCATCGAGGTCAAGGTGGACGACGCCGAGAACGTCGAGCGCGTCACTCCGATGGTCACCGCGGCGGTCGCCCGGTCCGACCTGCGAACGCGCGACTGGCGCGAGATCAACAAGAACCTCTTCAGCGCGCTGAAGCTCGAGAGGATCGCGACGTTCCTGATCCTCTCGATCGAGATCATCGTCGCGAGCTTCTGCATCGTGTGCACGCTGCTGCTCATGATGACCGAGAAGGCCAAGGAAATCGCGATCCTGAAGGCCCTCGGCGCCACCGACGGCGCCATCATGCGCACCTTCATGACCGAGGGAATGATCATCGGCGGGATCGGCACCCTGCTCGGGGTCTCCACGGGAGTCGCCCTCTGCACGGGGCTCGCCTGGTTCGGCCTGCGCCTGGATCCGGACGTCTATTACATCGATCGTCTCCCCATCAACGTGAGCGCCTGGGACTATGCCGCGGTGACCCTGGCTGCGCTGGTCATCTGCACCATCGCGACGGTGTTCCCGGCGAAGCAAGCCGCCCAGCTACGCCCAGTGGACGGCCTCCGCTACGAGTGAGACCTCATTCCGAGGGACGACGCTACTGCGACGGGGGTGGCGGGATGTTCTGGACGCGAAGGTCGAGACCGCCCGGGTACATGTAGCTGGTCCTCGATCCATACCCGTAGACGTACAGGCCGAACGGGGAGCTTCCCGTGATCGAGTGGCCCTGCTTCGCCGTCGGGAGCAGCTCGTGGGCGATGTAATAGGGCTGGCTGCCCACCTGGGTCTTGAAGTCGCTCTGGGGGATCGGCACGCCGTCGAGGGTGACCATCGTGTTCGCGGGCGCCACCACGTCGATCCAGTTCTCCTCGTACGACGAGGGCGCCAGGAACGTGTAGTTCGACCGGTACTGCGAGATCGTGATGGCCGGGCACTCGCTCGGGTCGCCCTCGTCGGGGGTGGGCACGCCGGCGTCGTCGGCCAGCGTCGCGAACTCGCCGAACTCGTAGTGCGCGATCGCGATCCGGCCGTTGGCGTGGACCGCGAAGGGCGCCGACACGTCCGGCAGGTCGAGGACCTCGCCCGTGCCCAGGACGGCGCCGTTGTAGCCGTCGACCACCGGGTCGAACGCGACCTTCGTGTTCGGGTACAGGCCCATGATGCGCACCCACTCGTGCTCCCCGTGCGGCGTGTGCGGCATCGTCACGATGTAGTCCGTCCCCAGCGACTGGATCGGGAACATCGAGGACTCGAGGTGATCGCACGCGCGCTTCGTCTCGGGGATGAAGGTGCACCCGTGGCCGCCGTACGAGACGACCGCCTGGTCGGCCTCGATGATCGAGCCCGAGAGGTCCTGCGTGTAGGTCGCCTTGTGGATGTCCCCCGTGTCCGAGAACATCTCGAGCACGTCGCCCGGGTTGGCGAGCGTGTACGTGTACTTGTCGCCCCGCACCATGAACGCCGGGCCCGTGCCCGGCACGCCCTGCACGCGCCCGGCGGGGTACACCGTGACGTGCGTGTTCTTCGCCGTCGCGACCACCGCCATGAACCCCGGCGTCGCCGCGAACGAGGGCCACGCGAGGATCCCGTAGTCGCCGCTCGCCACGTTGGTCGGCAGGAGCAGCGAGGCGTCGTTCGAGTACGAGAAGCAGTGCGGCCCCGCGCCCGCCTCGCCTTCCCCGGGGCACGTGCCGCCCTCGGGCGTCGTCGTCCCCGCGTCGATCTCGTACTCGAGCGCGCTGAACTGGTAGACGCTCACCGGCGCGCTGGTCGTCAGGTGGTACGCGCCGCCGGCGACGATGCGGCTCGGCCCGGGATCGCTGACGGCCGTGTTCTGGTCGAACGTCGGCCCCTTGAGCTCCGGCACCCACGGCAGCGTGATCGCCTGCACCTGACCAGCGGGCACGCTCACCGTGAGCGTCTGCCCGAGCGCCCCGCCCGTGACGGTCACGGTCACCGCCGACGTCTGCGGGTTCGACACCGCCACGGCGTAGTCGAACATCGGCCACACCGGGTTGAGCGTCACCGTCGGCCAGTAGTCGCAACCGATGTAGCTGTTGCGCATCACCGAGTCGGCGCACGTCTTGGGGATCGGCCCCGTGTCGGGCGGCGGCCCGCTGTCGCCGCACACGATGCACGACGTCGCGTCGCTCCCCATGCCGGCGTCGGACGGCGAGGACCCGTCGGTCGGCGGCGTGGTCCCGTCGTTCCCGCCGCCGGAGTCGAACGTGAACCCCGTCCCTCCGCTCTTGCCGCTGCCGCACGCCTGCACGACCGCGAAGGAGAGCCCCGCGGCCACCGCCGTCGTCACCGCCAAGCCAATCCGGGTGCGCTTCATCGCTCTTCCCTCTTCAGCGCGCCGTGACCGGGCTCCCCAGCGTCGTGGAGTGCCAGCGGAAGTGGTCGAGGATCACCGACGAGTCGAGGATCCCGTCGGCCTCGTCGAAGATGATCCAGCTCAGGGTGAAGGTCTCGCCCGGGTTGATGGGCGACGTCGTCTTCAGCCAGTCGGTCCCGCCGCTCCCGTGCTGCTCGTTGCACTGCGAAGGCGGCGTCGACGACGGACCGAGCGGCACCTCGAAGAACGTGCCGTTGAGCAGGCTGAGAGCCCCCGGGCAGGTGATGTTGAAGTTCGATCCGGGCACGCAGTTGTTGCAGGAGTTGCAGTCCTGGAAGAACGCGTTGTTCACGTTGATGCGGTGCCCGTTCGCGTCGTACGCGATCTGGTAGCCGCTCGGGTACTGCTGCGACGTCTGGATCGCGAGGAACGTGTCGTTGAACCCCTGGCACACGTACACGGGGTACTCCTCGCTGAAGAACGCGAAGTCGAAGGTGAACGACCCGGCGTTGATCGGCGCCTTGATGGTCATCCGCAGCTCCGTGTAGTCGTGGACCGTGACGGTGCTCTCGTCGACGCCCGTGCCGCACGGGTTGGTGTTCTGCGCCTTCGGCAGCGGCATCGGGTTCACGTAGGTCGTCGAGAAGTCGGTGCCCGGGCAGGTCGAGTAGCTCGCCTGGTCGGTCGAATCGACCGCCGTGCCGCTCGAGAGGAACGACATCATCGCCCCCTGGTGGGGATTGAACTGGCCGGCACCCTCGTGCTTGGTCACGCGGCGCGCGTTGCCCGGCGACGGTCCGTACCAGATCGCCTTGTTGTTCACGAGGCGCGGGCACATCGGGTTGTCGCAGAGGTCGGACGCGCTCGCGTAGTCGACCGGGTTCGTGTCGAACGTCCCGGCGGCGGCGGTCGGCTCGCAGGTGATCAGGTTGTCGACCTTGCCGTCGCAGTCGTTGTCGATCCCGTCGGTGCCGACCGGGTCGGTCGCGTCGTTCGTGTCGAACGCGCACGGGTTGACCTGCGAGTCGTGGTCGTTGCAGTCGCCGCCACAGACGGTCCATCCGTCGCCGTCGTCGTCGGGGCAGTACGAGGCGTCGCTCCAGCCGTCGGGGTGCGAGAAGCCGTCGAAGGCGAAGGTCGCGTCGCCCGACGCGTCGCTGCCGCCGCCGCTGCTTCCCGAGCTGCCGCTCGAGGTCGCGTCCATGCCGCCGCTGCTCGAGCCGGAGCTTCCGCCGCTCGAGCTCGCGCTCCCGCTCGACGATCCACTGCTCCCGCCCGTGTCGGCGCCCTGGCCCGAGTCGTCTCCCCCGCCGCTCCCACCGTTGCTGCTGCTGCCGCAAGCTCCAACCGCGACCGCGGCGCTCAGGGTCAGAAGCGAAGCAAACGCCCAGCTCCGGACGCTCCCCGTACGACTAAGCATCAGCTGTAGGTTAGCAGGCCAGGCATACGCGGGGGTCCTCGTGTGCTACTAGGGGGCGTCCCGTGCCCGAGCCCCTCGTCGTTGCCTCCAACGTCCAGAAGTCCTTCCGCCACATGGGGCGGACGCTCGACGTGCTCCGGGGTGTGGACCTGGAGATCCGCGACGGGGAGATGCTCGTCATCGTCGGCCCCTCCGGCGCCGGCAAGTCCACCCTGCTGCACTGCATCGGCACGCTCGACGTGCCCACGCGCGGGTCGATCAAGTTGTCGGGCGACGAGATCACCACCCTCCCCGGCTGGCGCCTGGCTGAGCTACGCAACCGCACGATAGGGTTCGTCTTTCAGTTCCACCACCTGCTGCCCGAGTTCAACGCCCTCGAGAACGTGATGATGCCCGGCCTGGTCCAGGGCAAGAACCGGCGCGACCTCGAGGTGCGAGCCGGTGCGCTTCTCGAGGAGGTCGGCTTGAAGGAGCGCGCCTCCCACAGGCCTGGCGAGCTCTCCGGCGGCGAGCAGCAGAGGGTGGCCCTCGCTCGCGCCCTGCTGCTCGAGCCCAAGCTGCTCCTGGCCGACGAGCCGACGGGCAACCTCGACTCGGCGACGAGCGTGCAGATCCACGACCTGCTCTTCGCGATCAACCGCCAGCGCGGGACCACCATCGTCGTCGTCACCCACAACCCGGCGCTCGCGGCGAGCATGCCGCGCGTCGTCACGCTGCAGGACGGCAAGGTGGAGAAGGACGAGCGGCGCGACGTGGATTACCGGACGCCGACGCTGCAGGCGAGCGGGGCCCGCCCCCAGTAGATACGGTGACCGCCCCCGGTGATAACCTCGGGGGTATGAGCGCGGTCTCTTGCCACCACTGTGGTGCGCCGATGCAGCCCGGGGCGGACGGGCGCGTCTACAAGTGTGGGTATTGCGGCACGCAGGCGCAGGTCGCCGTCGGCGCCGACCAGGTCGCGGCGGGGATGTCGCTCGATCTGTCCAACGTCGACGCGCTCCTCGCGCAGCTCGCGCGCATGCTGCAGCAGGTGGTGCCGCAGGAGGTGCGCGTGTCGTCGAACGGCGCGCACGTGCACGCGATCGAGCTGATGCTCGAGCCCGACGGCTTCCTGCTGCGCCGCGAGGGCCAGCACGTGGTCTCGCAGCACAAGAAGGTCGTGCGCGGCGTCGCCCTCAAGTCCAAGGACGTCCCGCTGCAACAGTGGGTCGAGCTCCTCGCCCAGGCCCTCTCGCGCCACGCCAACGTCAACGCGCAGGCGGGACAGCTCGCGGCGCAACTCCTGAGGCGCTGACCTCGGCTCAGAGCACCGGTGGGGCGGCTCACGCTACTGGTTCTTAACCGCAGAGGCCGCAGAGAGAAGAGGAGAGCGCAGAGGTTTTGTTGTCGGCTCTCCGCCACGAGCGGCTCGAGAACCCACCCCCAAACCTCTGCGGCCTCCTCTCCTCTCTGCGCCTCTGCGGTTAAGAACCAAACGATTGCGCCCCGCGTAAACGAACTCACGTCAAGGCACGTGTCAGCGATCGAGCGGGACGGCGACCTGGGGCCGAGCGTGCGCGGGCCCTCGCCGGGCGTCGTTCGGGTGGAGCTCTGCGACCGCGGTGCCGATCGCGTTGAACTCGATGATCGGTGCGCCTCGCCCGCCGCCGTAGATGTTCTCGGTGACGCTGACGCCCACGATGCCCGCGGGGCTGTCGGGGCCGCCCTGCGGGTGCTCGGCGAAGAGATCCTGCTGCAGCCGATCCATCGCCGTCTCGCGCGCGTCGAAGAAGGCTTGCGTGTACTCGCTCACCTCGGCGTCCTGCGCGCGGTAGGCGCGGA
>DATJYG010000240.1:0-8795 GCA_035499695.1 Polyangiaceae bacterium | reverse complement strand
ACGCGGCGTGGCTCAAGACCGTGAAGGACGCTCGGGACACCGATGCGAAGACCAACCCGGTTCTGCGAGCCATCCGCGCCCAGGTGCTGGCCGTGTACGGCGAGGACCAGAACGTGGCGAACATACTCGCCGAGTTCGGGTTCGCGCCGCGCAAGAAGGTCGTCCTCACCGCGCAGCAGAAGGCGGACAGGGCGGCCAAGCTTCGGGCCACGCGCGAAGCGCGCGGAACGAAGGGCAGCAGGCAGAAGGCGAAGATCCACGGGACCGTTCCCGCGGACAACGCCTCGAGCCCGCAGCCGGCGCCGACCGCGGCGCCCGCGCCCAGCGCCACCAGCAGCTCGACGAGCAACAGCGGCTCGCCGAGCGCGTCCCCGACCGGGGCGACGAACCCGTCGCACTCGTGAGGGGTCTCTCGGGGAGGGCCCTCGGCTCCTGCGACGGAGCTGGGGGCCCTCTTCGTCTATTTCGCGCCGGGGCGCTCGGCGATGCGATGGATCTGCGTCCACGCGAGGTACGCGTAGGGCGAGATGAAGTCGAAGTGGAAGCGGAGCGGGGTCGGAGCGGTCATGCCTCGGCCCCGCAGGCTAGAGGTGCTGGTGGCGGGCGCAATCGGGGCAGTACCAGCGGCCGCTCGTGAGCGAGGGGCCCGCGCCGTCGCGGTGCCAGCCGTGCTTCTTGAAGATGGGGATGGCGCGCTCGATCGCTTTCGCCGGCATGTTGGCTCTGCCGCAGAGCTCAGCGGTGTTCACGCGGCAGCGGTCGCAGGCGACCCTCACGTGGAGCCCTGTCTCGACGACTTGAAGGGGCACACCTTCTGATATACTGCTGGTACGTTCAGTATCGCAAGGGTCGCCCCCGCGAAATTCCCGGGCGGCCTCGTACGAACCGGGGGCATGAGCAACACGTCCCTCGTCACGCGTCCGGACCCCAGCCAGCGCCTCGCCGCGGCCATCGCGCACGCGGGCACCGTCGTGGCGTGGTTTCTCGCGCCGCTCATCGTCTACCTGGTGATGCCGCGCGAGTCGCGATGGGCGCGCTACCAGGCGCTCCAGTCGCTGCTCTGGTCGCTGCTCGGCACGCTCGTGAGCCTGCTCACGTGCGGCCTGGCGATCCCGGTCTTCCTCGTGTGGCACATCATCGCTGCGGTGAAGACGATGGGCGACCGCGACTACGAGTACCCGCTCGTAGGCCGCGCCGCGCACGACGCCGTGTTCGGCAACTGATCATTGCGTAGCCGAGCAGCCGAGGTGCGCCGCACGCGCCTTCGCTTGCTCGGCGGTGACGGAGCGCGGCTTGGCCGCGCCGTAACGAGCGACGACCGACGCGTACGCCTTGCACGCGCCGTCGCGATCGCCGCTCGCCTCGCGCGCTGCGCCGAGATCGAGCTGCGCGCGCACGCGCTCCACCGGATGCGTGAGGGCGAGACACACGCCGGCGCCGTGCTCGAGCAACGGGAGGGCGCCCGCGACGTCGCCCGCGAGCAGACGCACGTGCCCTTCGGCCGCCGTCCACAGCGTCGCGCTGCGGAAGACGGGGAGCGGAGAGTACTCGGGGAGGGAGGCCATCGCCTCGCGCGCCTCCTCGGGCGTCGCCACGTAGGCATAGGTGGCGACCCACGCGAGATGGGCGTGTGCTTCGGGCAGGTGCGCTGCCCAGTCGTGCAGGAAGCCGTCGCGCTGCGCCTTCACCTCGGCCGCGGGCGCGCCTCCGACGATGCGTGCCTCGAACATGAGCGGCACCACCGTCCGCTGCAGCCCGGACAGCGTGTTCGCGCTGGCCACCGTCCAGCTCGCGCGACGCGCGAGGAACGCCTCCGCCGCGCGCCGCGCGTCCGCCGTGCGGCCCGACTCGAGATACGCGAGCACCAGCGGTCCCGCCGCGTACGCGTGCTCCTCCTCGGTGGGCACCTCGGAGGCGAGCTTCTCGACGTCCGCGGTGAGGCGCTCGGCCGTCGTGAAGTCGCCCTGCCAGAGCGCCAGCTGCACGGCGTCGCCGGCCGTGCGGAACGCCACGGCGTCCTTCGGCATGTGCTGGACGTGCAGGCGCAGCGCCTCGCGCACGGCCTCGACCGGCTTGTCCTCCGACGCGAGCGCGTCGCCGAACCAGTCGTAGCCCTCGTCGGTGCTCTTGAGCATGATCGATCGCGCGTTCGCTTCCTCGGCGGCGCAGTCGCCGGCCTGCTCGCTCAGCGCCAGGCGCAGCATCGGGCACATGCCGGACGTGGGGCACGCCTTGTCGCAGGCGTCCGCCGTCGCGCGGGCTCCGTCGAAGTCGCCGAGGTAGGCGCGCGACAGCCCCTCGAAGCGGAACTGCTCCGCCTGCGAGGGATCGAGCGCGATCGCGTGCTCGTAAGCGTCGATCGCCTCCTTCCAGCGGCCCATGCGGTACACGGCGTACGCCTGTGCGCCCGCGAGCTCGGCGTCGTGTGGGAATCGCGCCACGGCCTCGCCCAGGCGGCGGGCGTGCTCGGCGAAGTCCATCGGCACGCGCTGGATCACCGGCTCGGCGGCGTCGAGGAGCGCGCGGTCGTGCGCATCGAGCCGCGCCAAGAGATCGACCGCATGGCGGTAGTGCTCGCGCGCATCGGTCGGATCCCGCGTCCAGATCTCGGCGATGGCGAGGCGCAGCCACGCCTGCGCCATCTCCGGATCGGCGGCCGTCGCGGCGCCGAGCTCGCGACGCTCGGTGAGCAGCGAGCCGGCCCGCTGCGCCTCGAGACCTCGGCGGTACGCGGCGATCGCCTCGGGTGATCCGGACGTGGGCGAGGGCAGCTCGGTCACGACGGTTGGAGCCGAGGACGCGGCCGACGCGGAGGCGCTCGCCGAAGCAGCCGTCGCCGCCGCGCGCGTCCAGGTGCGCGCCGAGATGGCCAGGCCCGCCGCGGCGACGCAAGCGATGCCGATCGCGAGCACTCCCGCGAGTGACGTCTTGCGACCCGTGCCCGTCCGCGACGGCACCGCGGCCTCTGCTCCCTGCGCGGGCGTGAGCCTCGTCGTGGCCCCGCCGAGCGCCGACGTCGGTCCGCCCGAGACGCGCACCGGCGGGCGCGAGAGCGCCTTGCCCAGCACGCTGTCGAGCGCCGCGACCACGTCGTCCATCGAGTCGAAGCGATCCGCGGCGCGCTTCGAGAGCGCCTTCGTGACCGTCTCGGTGACCACCACGGGCAGCTCGGGCACGAGCGTCTTGAGCGGCTTCGGATCGGTCGTGAGGATCGCGATCGCGACGTGCGGCTCGTCCAGCCACGGGTTGCGTCCGGCGAGCAGCTCGTACGCGAGCACACCCCAGGAGAACTGGTCGGCGCGCGCGTCGATCGACTCGCCGCGCATCTGCTCGGGGGCCATGTAGAGCGGCGTCCCGAGCACGACCCCGTCCGCCGTCTGCGTGGAGGCCGCCGGCGAGATCCGGAGGGCATCGATCCTCTTCGACGCCGCCTCGACCTCGCCCGCGCGCACGCGGCGGGCGATGCCGAAGTCGAGCACCTTCACCACGCCGTCCTCGCGCACCATCACGTTGCCCGGCTTGATGTCGCGATGCACGAGTCCCCGGCGGTGCGCGGCCGCGAGCGCACGCGCCACGTCGGTCAGCCAGCGCAGGCGCGTCTCGAGAGAGAGGCCCGCGTCGCCGACGTACGCGCTCAGCGTCTTGCCGTCGACGAGCTCCATCGCGATGTACGTCTGCCCGTCGACCTCGCCGACGTCGAAGACCGAGACCGCGTTGGGGTGGTCGAGCGCCGCCGCCGCGCGCGCCTCGCGCAGGAGTCTCTCGGACGCGTCGAGCCCGCGGCCCGACCCGCCGCTCGATCCGCCGAGCGCCTCCTCGGGTCGCACGATCTTGAGCGCCACGCTGCGCTGCAGCCGCGGGTCCCACGCCCGGAACACCTGGCCCATGCCGCCCGCGCCGAGGAGCTCCTCGATGACGTAGCGATCGAAGGAGTCCCCGGCGCGCACCATCACCCGATCGCCGCGCCGAGGCGCTTGCGCAGCTCGCCCGCTTCGGGGCTGGCCCAGAACGTCTCGAGCTCGGTGATGCGCATCTCGCCCCCAGGCTCGTTGGCCAGGGCGTCGACCGCGACCTGGAGCTCGCCGCAGAGAAGCAGTCCGGTGCGGCAGGCGGTCCACTCGGCGGCGCGGGCCCACTTCTTCAGGTTCGTGCGACCGCCGCGCGCGAGGAAGCGCGCGACGAGCCTGTTCAGGCGCTCGATCTGCTTCGGCTCGAGGCACGGCACGATGGCCTGCGAGAAGACGTGCGCGCGCTCGCGAACGTCGGGCGGGAGCTGCAGGGTCGGGGCGCCGAGGAGCAGCGCCGCGTAGAAGATGGACTCGAGGTACGCGACGTTCGGCACCAGCGTGCAGATGAAGTGCTCCTCGCGGAACCAGGCCATGTGCCTGCCGCACGCGAAGGCGAGCTGCGCCGCCGTGAGCCCCGAGAGCACGCGCGAGCCGATGCGCGACGAGGGCGGGACGACCGTGACGATCTCGTATCCCACGTCGAGATCGGGCGCGACGTACGCCGGCGGCGGGCGGATACCCAGCGTGGCCGCCGCCCACGAGAGCGCGCGCACGGCGCTGACCGTCGACGTCAGCGGGTTCTGGTACGCCTCGAGATCGAGCCGCGGCATGTTGCCGTCGCGGCGCATCGCCGACACGCGCCCCACGAGCGCCGCCGAAGCGATGACGGCGAAGATCTCGCCCGTCGTGCGTTCCTCGTCGGGGTGCTTGAGCAGGTGAACCCACCCGTCGTGACTCAGCGGGCGCCTGGGGCGGACCGGGCCCTCGACGTGGTGCTTCTCCCAGAACGCGCGCTCCTGGCGCGTCGCGGCCCCGCGCAGCACGAGCACCTCGGCGATGCGGAAGCCGTCGTCGATCGCGTGCGAGTGGACGGACGCGTCGAAGCGCGCGTGGAGCTCGCTGAACGGGACCTCCGCCGGCGGCCGGTCGCTCTTCTTGGTCGGACCGGAGGGGCGCGAGAGCGTCGGCGGTTCCTCGTCGAACGACAGCGGCTCCGCCGGAGCGGCAGGAGCGATCGTGGTCGAAGGCGGCGAGCGGTCGGCCAGCGTGCCCGGCTGCGGGTCCACCAGCGTCTCGGCGGCGCCGGCCTCCCACGCGTCGACGAGCGCCTCCTCGAGCGCGGCGACGCGCTTCGCATCGAGACCGAGCGCCTTCGCGGCCAGATTGAGCCGTTCGCGCTCCTCCTGGGAGATCTGGCCGCTCTCGAGGGCCTCGGCGAAGAGCGACTCGTAGAGCCGCTCGAAGGGCCCCATCCGGACGCTGCCGGTGTCCTCGCCCTCCTTGAGCGCGGGGGCGATCTCGAACGGCGACGCGGTCAGCGTCTCGGTGTCATCGGACACCCTGGAGGCTCGGCGGCGGCGCGTCACTCGGCGTACAGCGTAGCGCGTCAGCGCACGACCGGGTTGCTCGCGACGAAGGGAGCCCGGATCGTGAGACTGCCGACGCCCAGCTCACGCGGGATGGGCGGGAAGGGGGCCGCGCGGCGAATGGCGTCGGCGCAGTTCCGATCGAACTCTTCGATGCCGCTGGGCCGCACGGGAGGCCACTGCACCGCGACGTGGCCGTCGGCATACACGGTGAACTTGAGGATCACCATGCCCTGCTTGAGCTCAGCGATGGCGCTCTTGGGGAAGGCGTTGGCCCAGAGCGGGTCGATCTTCGCGTGGAGCGTCCGGAAGTAGGGAAGGAGGCGCGGGTCGCTGGTCCAGTAGTCGAGGATCTCGCCCTCGCCGACGCCGAGGGGATGCGCGTGGGAGCTCGCGCCGCTGTTCGCGCCGGAGCCGGGGTCGCCTCCGCCCGAGGTGCCTCCCTGTCCCTCGCCGGCGGCGCCGCCCGCGGTGCTCGCGTGCACGAGCGAGCGCACGGTGGTCGCCACCTCTTGATCGCTGTCGACGTCGTCGCGCGGGCGCGCGGGCTCGGGCGCGGGGACGGCCACGGGACCCCGCGTGACGTCGGGCCGTGCACTCGCGATGGGTGCCGAAGTGCGATGGTCGATGCCGGCGCGTCCGTAATCCACCCCGACCCCGGGAGCGCTCTTGAGGGTCCCGGCCTGTGCGCCGCCGAGCGGCCTGTCGCTCTCGCCCACGTCGCCGGGACCGCCGATGTCGCCGCCTCTCACCTCCGGGGCGGGGGAGGCGAGGGCACCGCGATCCGGCATCGAGCGCGCGCTCGGGCGTCGTTCCATGACGCTGCCCGGACCCGTCACGATGAGCGTCAGCTCGCTCGGGCGCGTCGTCGATCGACGGTCCTCCCACGACTGCCGCACGCGGGCGACGCGCAGGCGCTGGAGCTGGTCGCGGTCGATGCGGCTCACGAGGTCCGGCGACAGGCGCATGCGTTCGTTCTTGTCGGCCAGGTTGAGCGCGGGCGAGGAGACGGTCGGGTCGCCTCCGTGGCCACTGGCGCCCACGTCGAGGCGCGCGACGGTGTCGCCGCCGGACACGTGCGGGGGATCGCCGGTGGGATCGGGCGGCCGATCTTCGAGCCGCACGCCTTCGCCCACGATCGGCAGGTCGACCGCGATGGTCGAGCCTGCAGCGGGCTCTGCGCCGCCCGGGCCGGGGTCGACCGGCGTGGCAGGAACCTCGGGCGCGAGCCGCCACAGCGCGAGCCAGAAGAAGCCCCCGAGGGCCAGGCCGTGCAGCGCCACCGACGCGAGCCACGCCACGGTCACGGTCAGCCCGTGGGTCTTGGTGGACGGCTCGGCAGACACGGGCTCCCTTCTCCCTATTGTAATGCGCGGAAGCTCTTCCCGAACCTCCTCCGGGCATTGTTCGTCGTCGCGTCCGCCACCTCTTCCGCAGAGACGCCGCGCAGCTCGGCCACGCGTCGTGCAGTGTGGGATACCATCGCCGGCTCGCAGCGTTTCCCGCGCATGGGGATGGGCGCCAGGTAGGGGCTGTCCGTCTCGACGAGGATGCGGTCGAGCGGCGCCCACACGGCCACGTCTTGCACGGCGCGCGCGTTCTTGAAGGTCACGATGCCCGAGAAGGACACGTCGAACCCGAGGTCGAGCGCGCGCGCCGCGAAGGGTCGGTCCTCGCTGAAGCAGTGGATGATCCCGCCCACGTCGCGGGCCCCCTCGCGGTCGAGGATCGCCAGCGTGTCCTCGGCGGCCTCGCGCGTGTGCACGACGACGGGCTTGCGGAGCTCGCGCGCCAGCGCGATGAACCGCGCGAAGACGTCGCGCTGCACCTCGCGCGGCGAGTGATCGTAGTGATAATCGAGCCCGATCTCGCCGACGGCGACGACCTCGGGCGACTGCGCCAGCGTGCGCAGCTCGGCGTGCATCGCGTCGGTCCACATCCGCGCATCGTGCGGGTGGAGCCCGACGCAGGCGGCGACGCGCTCGGGGAGGCGCCGCGCGAGCGCCACGGCTTCGCGCGCCGGCCCGAGGTCCTCGCCCACGCCGACCACGATGAAGCCGACGACCCCCGCCGCGCGCGCTCGCTCCATCACGGCATCGGCGCCCTCCGGGAAGTGGTGGGCGTCGAGGTGGCAATGGGCATCGACCAGCGCGAGCGTCATTGGACCTCGAAGCGTAGCTCGTGCCAGCATCGTCGCCGAACCCGCCGTGCTCTCGCTCGACTCGTCCTTGCTCGTCTTCTCGCAGTCGAAGGACGCGACTCGGGACGTGCCCGCCTGGGATGCGCACGCGGCACGCTTCTTCGCAACGCGCCTGCAGGTCGGCGAAGGCGACCAGATCCTGGTGACCCACGCAGGCGGCACCGCCGAATCGCGGTGCGTCATCGGCCGCGCTCGCGAGGCCCGCGAGCTCGCTCTGGCCGACGAGGCCGAGGCACGCAGAGGCGGAGGCCTCGGCCACCTCGCGCGCCGCTGTCCCACGGTCTGGCTCGTCGAGCGCCGCGGGGACGACGACCTCGTGGCTCTGCGGCTCGCGGCGATCCTCGCGAGCGCGCTCCTCGGCCCCATCCTCGACGCACGCGTCCCCGAGCTGCTCGGCGTCAAGACGGCACGCGAGCGCCTCGAATCGACCTAGCGGCGCGTCAGCCGTTGACGAGCTTGCGGAGCATCGGGCGCGACGAGTCGAACTTGGCGACGAGCTCGCGCGCGCCGGCGTGGGACGGATCCTCGCTGGCCGCGCGGCCGGCCCAGCGACGCGCCTTCACGAGATCGCCCTGGTTCTGGGCGAGCGTGGCCAGGTGGATGTAGGCCGTCACCTTCTCCGACGCGGTCGCTCCGGCGGTCGACCCTTCCTTGCGCGGTGCCGCCATCGCCACGGCGAGGAGGGCCCGCTCGGCGATCTTGTCGTCGCCCATGTCGAGCGCCACGAGGCCGAGGAGGAGCGCCAGCTCACCGCAGTGCCAGTCGACGCTGAAGCCGGCCTTCAGCGCATCGAACGCCTCCACGAGCTCGTCGTCGGCCAGGTAGGCCTTGCCCATCTCGAGGTACACGGTGGCGAGCACCGGGGAGCGCTTGCCGCGCGTGCGGCGCGCCGCGTCCTCGAGGGCTCCGAGCGCCTCCCGCGTCCGTCCCGCGCCCTTCTGCAGTCTGGCCCACAGGAGGGCGGCTTCGAGGTTCTCCGGACGGGCCGTGCGAGCCTGCTCGATCCAGGGAAGGGCGGACGTGGCGTCGCCGCCGCGCTCGACGAGGACCGTCGCCGCTCGAAGAAGCAGGGCCACCTTCTCCGCCGCGTCCGACGCGCGGTCAGACCGGGCCGCCAGCAGCGCGGCCAGCGCAGTCCAGTCGTTCGTCAGCTCGTACACACGCTCGAGGGCGCGCTCGACCTCCACGCAGCCGGGCACGTGCCGTCGCGCCTCCTCGAGC
>DATJYG010000239.1:0-8068 GCA_035499695.1 Polyangiaceae bacterium | reverse complement strand
GCCGACGTAGACGTTCACGCCGATCTTCTGGAGCTCGCTCGCGTGGCTCGGGAGCTGGAGCCACACGCCGATGGGGAAGAAGCTCGGATCGGTCGGGACGCCGCGCGTCCAGCCGGCGTAGGGGCTCTTCCACGTGAGCTTCGGGATCGTCGGCACGCACGGAGGCGAAGCGTCGCCGCCGCCGCTGCTCGATCCGCTGCTGGACCCTCCGTCGGAGCCCCCGCCGCCGCTCGAGCTACCGGACGCGCCGTCGTCGCCGGTGCTCGCGTCCTGCTGGTTGGTACCGGAGCCGTTGCTCGAGCTGCCGCAGGCCGCGGCCAGCGCGAGGACCGCGAACGTCCATGCCGCGCGCATGCCGTTCAGCGTACACCCTGCCAGACCGCCGCGCCGATCCCGCCGAGCACCAGGAGACTCAGTGCCACCGTGAAGAGCATCGGATGCCGGTCGATGAACCGCATCCACGTCCCGGTCACGCGCTTCGTGAACGTGAGGTGGCACTGGATGGGGATGATGCCCTCGTCGCGCGCGTCGAGACGATCGATCATCTCGCGCACGCTCTGGTAGCGCTGCGCCGGATCCTTCGCGACGCCCTTGCGCGCGAACCATGCGAGGTCCGCGGGCGCGGGCGCCTGGTGCCGGTTCGGCACGAAGCTCGCGAGGGAGTGCTGCACGTGCTGCACGCCCTGGAGCATCTCGTCGACGGTCTTGCAGTCGTCGAGGTAGTGGCGCAGGCACAGCAGCTCGTCGAAGAGAACGCAAAGCGAGTACACGTCCGACCGCGCGTCGACAGGCTCGCCGCGCGCTTGCTCGGGCGACATGTACGCGGGCGTGCCGATCACCGCGCCGGCGTGCGTCTCGGTCACGCGCCCCGCGTGCGGCGCCGGCTGATCGTGCTTGGCCGCCGCGGCGTGATCGGGCGCGTTCACGGGCTTCGCGATGCCCCAGTCCATGAGGAACACCTCGCCGTACGGGCCGATCATCACGTTGGACGGCTTGATGTCGCGGTGCACGTAGCCGCGCTCGTGCGCGAAGGCGACGGCGTCGAGGAGCTGGCGGAACACGTGTGCGCGCCGCTCGAAGGTCCAGTGGGCGTGCGTCGCCGCGTCGCCCGCCTGCAGGCGCTCGATGATCGCCTCCAGCGTCTCGCCGCGCACGCGCGGCATCACGAAGTACAGCGCGCCCTGCTCGTCGGCGCCCACGTCGTGGATGGGCAGGATGTTCGGGTGCTCGAGCGCGCCCACCGTGCGGATCTCGTCGACGAAGCGCGCCAGCGAGCCCGCGCTGCGCGCGTCGGCGCGAAGGCGCTTGATGGCGACCTCGCGCCCGATGTCGAGATCCTTTGCGGCCACGACCTCGCCCAGACCACCCGATCCGAGCGCGCGCGTCGTCTCGAAGCGCGGGCGCGAGGTGCTCACGATGGTCGGCGCGTTGCCGGCCCACTCGATGCGTGGAAGCACGGTCGTGCGCACGCCACCGGTGGCGCCCGCCGCCGCCGCCCCCTGGACCGAGTTCGGAGAAGCCATCGTCGCATCCAGCGCGCCCGAGTCGTCCGCCAGCGTGGGCTGGTTCGACAGGTCCGGCGTGTACGTCTGTGTCTTCATCGGCCGCTCCTCCCTCCGCTGCAGCTTCGTCTCGCGACTGCGTCCGGCGTTACATCGATTTCGCGCGAGCGCGGAACGCGCGCATCGCTTCGTCCTCGACCCCAGTCGGCACCGGCTCGGGCGGGATCTCGCGGGCGAGCGCCCTGGTCTCGGCGATCTGCCTCCGGCACGCGCGGCAATGCAGGCAGATGGACATGTGGAACCCGTGCCAGAACCGCGTCCAGCCGGTGAGCGCGCCCTCCTCGGCTTCGGTCAGGTGCGCGATGGCGTCACGACACAGGTACATCAGCTGCCGTCTCCCGAATGGTAGCGCTCCAGCGCCGCGCGCAGGCGCAGGCGGCCGCGGTGCAGGAGCACCCTCTGGTTCGTCTCGCTCAGACCGAGAACGTTACACACTTCCTCGCTGCTCCATCCCTCGAGGTCCCGGAGGACGACCACCGTGCGCTGCGATTCGGGCAGACCGGCCAGCTCCCGCTCGATGGCCTCGCGCGCCTCCTTGCGCAACGTGAGCGCCTCGGGGCCGGTGTCCCACCTGCGCGGAGGCACGGACCAGATGCCCATGGCGTTGAAGCGCTCGGGCTCCACCGGTTCGCCGTCCTCGGCCGACAGGGAGGAGAAGGGGACGGACCGCTGGTCGCGCACCGCCCGGGTCTTCGCGCGGTTGACGAGGATCGACCCGATCCACGTGCGCAGGCTCGAACGCTGCTCGAAGCGATCGAGCTGGGCGACCACGGCCACCCACGTCTCCTGCACCACTTCTTCTGCCGCCGTGGGCTCCCGGACGAATGCGACCGCCACCCTCGAGAGGGCGCGGTGCATCCCTCGAACGAGCTCGCGGAAGGCCGCCTCGTCGCCCGCGCGCAGGCGCCCGACCAGGTCGGCGTCCTCGGGGCGCACGGAGCTCGGCGCGTCGTCGGCCACGGTGAGCGCATTCGAGTGTAACGGATCAGCCGCGGCCGAGACGAAGGGGCATCTCGAAAGAGAAAGGAGCCCCTCGTGTCGAACCTCGCATCCAATCCCGCCTTCCTCGCGTACGCCGTCTCGCTGCTGATCCTGTCGCTGAACCTGACGGCCCTCTGGGCGTACAGCGCCGTCGTGCGCGGGAAGTCCAAGACCACGCCGAACGAGGAGGACCTGGGGCGGGGGAACAAGCTGCTCCCCGAGAATCCACCCGAGGTGGCGCGCGTCCTCCGGGCGCACGCCAACGCGATGGCCAACATCGTGCCCTTCGTGATCCTCGGTCTCGTCTACGTGCTCTCAGGCGGCAGCGGAGTCGCGGCGGCAGCGATCTTCGCCGTCTTCACCGCGTCGCGCCTCGCGCACTCGTTCGCCTATCTCGGCGGGCGGCAGCCCTGGCGCACCGTGTTCTTCAGCCTGGGTGCGGTGACCACGGTCGTGCTCATGGGGTTCGTCGTGCACGCCCTGGCCGTCGTCACTTGATCGCGGGGCGCCCCATCCTCGGGGTCGCCTTGGGCGGCGGAGCCGACGGCTTGCCCATCACCGCCGGGCCGCCCGTCGCCCACTGACCCACGACCTCGTGCTTCCCGTTGTTCTCCGGCGTCGGCGCCACGTCCCCCGTGATGATGACCGCCGAGCCCTGCACCTCGGGAATGCCGGTGGGGACTGGCGCGCCCTGCATCTGGCCCGTGCTCGTGGCGAAGAGCGACGCCGTCGCCGCCATCATCCCGCCGCCGAGCACGCCCGCCACCGCACGCCGCCTGCGCCGTCGCTTCACGCCGACCGGGCAATCGCTCGTCATCACGGTGCCGTCCTCACGCTTGTACAGACGCACGCACATCTTGCCCTCGCGGGCCGCCAGGAGCGCCTCCGCCTCGTCCCGCGGCATCGCCGACAGGTTGTAGACGTTCTTCTCGCACTGCCCGCAGAACCGCACGCGGTCGTCGCCCACCATCGCGTCCCAGCTCGCCTTGCACGGCGCGGCGATGGCGACGTTCTCGAGCACCGGCAGCGGTAGCTTCTGTGCCCGCTTCTCGGCGAGCTTCGCGATGAGCCCGTCGGTCTCCGCCAGCTCCTTCTCGAGGATGCGCACCTTGTCGGCGCGCTCTTGCGCTTCCTTCGCGGCGATCCGCGCGTCCTCCAGGTCGTGGGAGACCCGCTCCCGGTAGGCGCGCAGCGACTCGGAGACGTCCCGGTAGGCCATGTCCCCTTTGAACGCCCGGGCGGCAGAAAAGTTCTCGACGTGACACAATCCGATCGGTCAGACCGATGGATCTCGCCCGGATGCTCGACAAGTGCCATGAGCTGCAGTGGGAGCCGAAGGACCTCGACTGGTCGCAGCGCCCGCGGCCCATGTCGCGCGACGACGAGATCGCGATCGTGCAGCTCTTCACCGACATGGCGGGAATCGAGCGACTCGCGGGCGCCCTGTTCCACGAGCAGGAGCGCCGCGTCGAGGACCCGACGCTGCGCGCCATCTTCCGGACCTTCGTGAAGGACGAGGTGCGCCACGCGCAGGTCGCCCAGATGCTCGCCGACTTCTACGACGTGCATCACTACCGCGTGTACCAGCAGAACCCGCACCTCTCGCGGTTCACGCCCGCCTTCGTCGATGCCGTGCGCTACCTCGGCGACGACGTGGCCAACGCGTACATCACGGTGGGAGAGCTGATCCTCGACATCGCGCTCCTGCGGAGCATCAACGACTACGTGCACGACGGGATGAGCGACCAGGCGATGCGCCTCGTCAACCGCGACGAGTCGCGGCACATCGCGATCGATTACCACATGGTCGAGTACTACACGTCGGATGCGTACTCGGAGCGGCTGGCGGCGCGGCCGTCGCAGACGCTCGACGAGCGCGTGCGCGGGGCGAAGGCGCTCGGGATGATGTTCTATTACGGCCAGCCCTTCTTCAAAGAGGTGTTCTTCGCGCCGATGGACCTCGTGGACCCGACCGGCAAGCGGATCCTCGAGGCGTTCAAGCGCGTGCAGATGGTCTCCGCGAAGCCGGGCATCAAGCACCGACCGTTCGGCGCGTTCATGCTCGCCATGCAGAACGCATACAAGAACCCGCTTGGGCGCAAGCTCCTGGGCAGGGCGCTCACCCGCATCGCCGGAATGGAGCCGCGCTTCATGGAGCAGATCCCGACCGACGCGGAGCTCGCCCGGGCGGGGCGAATGACCTTCGACGAGCTGGCACAGGAAGCCCTCGCGGTGAAGGAGCAGCCGAGCTAAGCCTCGCCGGGCATGAAAGCCTCGGTCCGCTGGCTCCGCGAGCTGTGCCCGCAGCTTCCCGACGATCCGGGCGCGATCGCGTCGCGCCTCACGTCCGCCGGTCTCGAGGTGGAGGCGACCGAGACGTTCGGGCTCGCCGCGGAGGCGTGCGTCGTCGCGAGCGTCGTGTCGGCGCGGCCGCATCCGTCGCGCAGCGGGCTCCGTCTCGTCGTGGTCGACCGCGGCGGGGCGCAGCAGGAGGTCGTGTGCGGCGCGCCCAACGTGCCGGAGCCCGGAGGGCTCGTGGTGCTCGCGCCGCTCGGCGCGCATCTGCCGGCCAAGGGCGTGACGATCGAGAAGCGATCGATCGCCGGCGTCGCGAGCGAGGGCATGCTCTGCAGCGAGGCGGAGCTGGGACTGGGGGACGACAGCGACGGGATCCTCGTGCTTGCCCCCGGTACGGCGGCGCCGGGCGCGACGCTCGCGAGCGCCATCCCCGCGTCGCGCGACACGCTGTTCGAGATCAACCTGACGCCCAACCGGCCCGATGGGCTCGGACACATCGGGCTCGCGCGCGAGGCGGCGGCGCTCTTCGAGGTGCCGTTCCTGCTGGCGAACCCGGAGGCGGCCGCCAAGACGCGCCCCGAGGACGTGGGGTCGCTCGTCGCGGTGAGCATCGAGGAGCCCGAGCGCTGTCCTCACTACGGCGCCACCGCGGTGTTCGACGTGGCCATCGCGCCCTCGCCGCTCGACGTGCGCTGGCGCCTCACGTCGCTCGGCGTGCGTCCCATCTCGAACGTCGTCGACGTGACGAACCTCGTGATGCTCGAGTCAGGGCACCCGCTGCACGCGTTCGACATGGACCGCATCCGCGGCAAGAAGATCGTGGTCCGGCGCGCGACCGAGGGAGAGAAGCTCGTCACCCTCGACGGCGTCGAGCGCACGCTGACCGAGGACGACCTCGTCATCTGCGACGGGGAAGGGCCGGTCGCGCTGGCCGGCGTCATGGGCGGTGGCAACAGCGAGATCGCCGCCGAGACGACGCGCGTGCTGATCGAGTGCGCGTACTTCGACGCGCGCGGGGTGCGCCGCGCCGCGCGACGCCACGGGCTCCACACCGAGTCGAGCCATCGCTTCGAGCGCGGCGTGGACTGGGGCGACACCAGGTGGGTGCTCGCGCGCGCCGCGTCGCTCGTCGCGAAGCTCGCCGGCGGCACGCCGCTCGAGAACGTGCACATCTTCGAGGCGCGGGCCCTCGCGCGGCGCAGCGTCACCCTCCGGCACGCGCGCGTCGGAGCGCTCCTCGGTGTCGACGTGCCGCACGGCGACGCCGCCGCGACGCTGGGCCGTCTCGGCTTCGCGTGTCGGGCATCGCAGCCCGGCATGGACGTGTGGGAGGTGCCGAGCCACCGGCCGGACGTATCGCGCGAGGTCGACCTCATCGAGGAGGTCGCGCGCACGGTCGGCTTCGACGCGATCCCGTCCACGCTGCCGGCGTTCAAGCCGTCGCGCGACGCGGGGCCCATCCAGGCGCTGGCCAAGCGGGCGCGCGACGTCGGGGTCGCCCTCGGGTTGAGCGAGGCCATCACGTACTCGTTCGCCGTGCCGTCGGAGCTCGAGGCGCTCGGCGCGCCCGCGCCCGTGGTCACGGTGCGCAACCCGCTCGGCGATCGCGGGACGGTGATGCGCACGAGCCTCCTCCCGGGTCTGCTGCGTGCCCTGTCGCACGCGCGCCGTCACGGCGAGCGGCAGGTCCGCATCTTCACGGTCGGCTCGCTGTTCCTCGCGCCGGAAGACGGCGGCAAGCTGCCCGAGGAGCGCATGGCGTTCGCGGCGCTGCTCGCGGGGGACCGGCCGGCGTGGCTGAGCAAGCCCGAGCCGGTCGACGTGTGGGACGCCAAGGGCGTCGCCGAGGGGGTCGTGTCCCGCATGCTCCGTCGCGGCGCCTCCGTGCGGATCGCCGGGGCGGATGCGCGACCGAAGCACCTGCACCCGCGCGGCGCGGCGTGGATCGAGGTCGACGGGCAGCGCGTCGGCTCGCTCGGGCCGCTGCACCCGTCGGTGCTCGACGCATTCGACCTGGACGACGGGGGCAACGTGATAACCGTGGAGGTCGATCTCCGGGCGCTCGAGGCGGTCGGCGCGCGGCCGGCGGCGTTCTCGCCGCTCCCGCGCTTCCCGGCGAGCACGCGCGACCTCGCGGTCGTCGTCGAGGATCGCGTCCCGGCGGGCGACGTGGAGCTGGCGGTGCGCGAGGCGGCGGGCGACCTGGCCGAGCACGTCGCGCTCTTCGATCGCTTCACGGGAGGCAGCGTGCCCCCCGGCCACACCAGCCTCGCGCTGCACGTGGTCTACCGGGCACCGGACCGGACGCTCACCGACGCGGAGGTGGACCAGCGCCACGCGCAGGTCGTCGCCGAGGTGGGCAAGCGTTTCGGCGCGCGATTGCGGTCCTGATAGGATCGCACTTGCATGGCCACCGCGGATGCCGCCGCCGCACGCGTGCTGACGGGCGCGGTCCTCTCGCGGCGATGGCGCCTGCTGCACAAGCTCGGCGACGGGGGCATGGGCGAGGTGTATGCGGCGGAGCCGGTGGAAGGCGGCGCTCGCGTCGCGATCAAGCTGCTGCGCCCCGAGTTCCTCGGCGACGCGCAGGTGCTCGCGCGCTTCCTCGAGGAGGGGAGCCTCTGCACGCGCCTGGTCCACCCGAACATCGCGCGCATGCTCGAGTGCGCGGGGGCCGAGGACGGTTCCCCCTACCTCGTGATGGAGCTGCTCGAGGGCGTGCCGCTCTCGGCGTACACGCAGAACGGCGGGCGCATCCCGGTCGCCCAGGCGGTGCCCATCCTGCAAGGGATCCTCGCGGGGCTCGCCGCCGCGCACGCGCAGGGCGTGATCCATCGCGACCTCAAGCCGGACAACGTGTTCCTCACGCGCGCGCCCGACGGCACCTTCGCCGTGAAGGTGCTCGACTTCGGCATCGCGAAGGTCATGGACGCCGCCGGCGGCATGGGCCAGCGCACGCGCACCGGCATGCTGCTCGGGACGCCCGCGTACATGAGCCCGGAGCAGGTCAAGAGCGCGCGCGACGTCGACGCGCGTGCGGACCTCTGGAGCGCGGGCGTCATGTTCTACGAGATGCTCACCGGGCGCGTCGCCTTCCCGGCGCCGACGGAGTACGCGCGCCTCTCCGCCGTCATGCACGCGACGCCCGATCCCCTCGACAAGGTCGATCCGATCCTCGCGCCCGTCGCGCCGGTCGTCGCGCGCGCGATGGCGAAGGACCCGGCGCA
>DATJYG010000238.1:0-5854 GCA_035499695.1 Polyangiaceae bacterium | reverse complement strand
GATCGTCTGTGCGGAGCCCACGAGCTGCGCAGTCGTCGACCCGGTCACCGACACGGCAGCACCCGTCACCGACGCGTTGGCCCCCCCTGTCATCGAAGCGTTGGTCCCCGCCGTCATCGAAGCGCCGACCCCTGCCTTGATGGCGATGTTGGTCTGAGCCTTGATGGTCGCCTCGCCCGGCGTGTCGATCAGCACGTTGCCGGTGGCCTTCAGCAGGAGGTCCCCGTTCGGCGCCTTCGTGAAGCCCACGGTGCCTGCCGTCGTCGTCTGCAACCGTCGGATCTCCTCGCGGAGGGCGTCGACTTCGGCGCGGAGCGCGTCGACGTCACCCTGCGGGTAGGAAGGGGGCAGCGGTGCAGGCGTCGGCTGCTGGGCGTTCGCCCGCGAAGCGATCCACGGAACGAGCCCCACCACGAACGCGACGATTGCTTCCTTGCGACCGACCTTCTTCATGCTGCGTCTTCTCTTATCGCTTGTCGCTGCCGAAGAACAGGTCCTCGAGCTTGTCGGCGTTCACGGCGACCGAGAGCAGGTTGTTCGCGAAGGTCACCGTGTCGAGCCTCCGCCGTCGCACCAGCATGTCGACGAAGATGAGCTCCGGGTCGTTCGCCTCTCCCTTCTGGAGGACCATGCGCACGTTGAACGTGGGCGAGAGCAGCCGGATGCCGCGCGCGAGGTCGAGCGCGTCCGAGTACGGGCCGACGAGGCTCTTGAGGTAGATCCATGCGTCGCCCGGACCCCAGCCGGTGGTGCGCACGACCTGCGATCGCGGGGTGTTCGGATAGTCCTTCGAGGGCGGCGTGCGCAGCTCGAACCAGTAGCCGGACCCCTCCTTCATCTTCTCCATCTTGCACTTGAGGCGTGCCTGCGCGGCCGATGCGAGCTCGTCGAGCGAGAGCAGCAGCGTCGCGAGCGCGTCCTCGTGCTTGCGGGCGAGCTCCTTGATCTCCTGCAGCGGGGCGTCGGCCGCGACGCGTGGGGCGCCGAGGTGCTTGGCGAGCAGGTCGTCGAGTCCCTTGGCGTTCGCGTCGTCGGGAACGAGGAACTCGATGGCCCGCGCGATGGTGATGGGGGCGCCCCAGCCGATGATCTGCGCATGCGGGCCCATGGCCTTCTGCCAGCGCGGCGTGTGGTTGCCGGCGTCGCAGGCGCTCATCACGAAGAGCTTCATGGCGCCCAGCTGCGCGACCTCGGGGGGGATCTGCTCGGGCGCGATCCAGAGGCCCTCGTGCGTCTGGATGGTGCCGTCGGTGTCTCCGTGGCCGCTCCAGTAGACGCCCGTGGTCTTGAGGCCCGCCGCGTCGGGGTGCTTGCCCATGAGCGCGTCGGCGAGTGTCGTGAGATCGCCGTGCAGGTCGACGAGGACGCGGTATCCGGCGGCGCGCAACGCGGCGACGTCGTCACCGACGTGGTCGATCTCGGTCATGCGCATCACGAGGTCGGTGTCGGCGCTCGCGCTGAAGCCGAAGAGGAAGAAGAAGGCCTGGCCATCACCAGGGCCGCTCGCGGTCGGCTCGTAGACGAGGCCGCGGGGCAGGTTGCGGATCGAGCGGGACATCGGTCGCGGAGCGGGGCCCTTCGCGGCCGGAGCGGGGGAAGCGGCAGCGACCGGGGGAGGGGCTGCGACAGGAGCTGGGGCAGCGACGGGTGCGGGTGCAGCGACAGGGGCAGGGGCCGCGACAGCGACAGGTGCAGCGACTGCGGCAGGTGCAGCGGCAGCGACTGGCGCAGCGGCAGCGACTGGGGCAGGGGCAGATGCGGGCACGGGGGCAGCGACGGGGGGACGCACCGGTGCGACGACGGCAGGAGGAGCCGGAGCGCGCGGTGGCCAGGGTGCGGTCGGTTGCATCAGGGGGGCAACGACGTGGAGGGGGACCCACGCCGGAGCACCGCCGGAGTCGAACTGCACCTGCACCTGGCCCTGCGCGAGGGAAAGCACCGTGCCGGGATAGACACGGCCGTCGGTCCAGGTGACTTGAACGCGGGCGCCGGGGGGCGGCTGAGGAAAGACGTTCATCGGGATGGCTATCGGTTGGTCAGTTGGAGAAATCGACGGTGAAGTAGGTGCGCCGGTCGTCGCTCTGCACGATGCCCACGCCGAGCTTGCGCCACTCAGGACGCAGGAGAACGTCGTGATGCATGCCGCCGGGGCCCTCGCCGGTCATCTGCAGGAGGACGGCGGCGAGCTGGTCCTGCAGGGTACCCGGTGCTTCGCCGGAGGGAGCGCCCTGCACTTCGGCGCTGCGCGCTCCGATCTCGCTGGCGTGCTCGGTCCAGTGCTGTCCCGCGTGATGATCCTGCGCGAGCTCCTCGCTGCCGGCCTGCGCGAAGTCGTCGAGCTCGACGGCGCGCTCCAGGGGCTGCACGTGGTTGAGCTTCCGCACGCCGTTGACGTACCCGAGAACGTAGTCGCGCGCGTCTGCGCTGGTCATGTCTGGCGCGCCAGAAGATGCCGGCGAGCCGGAGGGGCGGGCGCTCACGCACGCGTATTGCCCCTCGTTGTCGCACGCGGGTGACACGCCGAGCCCCGACGCGTGGGTCACGGGCGCGTTGTTGCGTGCGTTCTGCTCGGCCACCGACTCCGCGACCTGCGCCACGCCGGCGGCCGCCGCGAACGCGAGCGCCTCTCCCATCTTGGCGCTGTTGCTCTGGCCCGCGCCGGGGGCGACGCACGCGAGGGTCGTGCAAGCGACCGCACATGCGCCGATGGCCGCCCGAACTTCGATCACCCCCGGAGCATACCTTTCTGGCACCCTCGGCGACATCGTGCCCAGGCGAGCGTCCCCAGCCGAGACCGAGGCCCACACCTTCAAGGCGACCATCGGCCGCACGTGGGTTCTCTACACGGTCGACGTGCCCGAGCGCGTGAGCCGCGCTCTCGGCGCGAGCGGCAAGATCCCCGTCGTCTTCACCCTGAACGGCTCATCGCCTCGAAAGACGACGCTCGCCCCTCGCGCCGGAGGCGGTCACCGCTTGCACGTGCACGGAGAGTCGCGGCGCGAGGTCGGCGCCGAGGAGGGAGACCGCGTCACCATCGTGCTCTCGCGAGACATGGATCCGTCCGGGCCTCCGCTCCCACCCGA
This sequence comes from Polyangiaceae bacterium, assembly GCA_035499695.1. Taxonomy (GTDB): domain Bacteria; phylum Myxococcota_A; class Polyangia; order Polyangiales; family Polyangiaceae; genus Palsa-1150. The sequence goes on along the minus strand of DATJYG010000238.1, from coordinate 2,771 downwards.
CCTGGAAGACGCGCTCGACGAGGCGGGTGCGCTCCAGACGTTCCGCACGATGGGGCCAGCAATGCAGCGCGAGCTCGTCGCCTACGTCGAGAAGGCGAAACGCGAGGAGACGCGGCGCAAATACGTCGCGCGTATCGTGGAGCGCGCGAGCGAGGAGCGCGAGAAGCGTCTCGATCGCGAGGCTGCCCGGCGCCGTTGACGACGCTGCTGGCCGAACCTGCGTCTACTTGTTCACCGACGCGCGGATCGCATCCATCAGCGAATCGCCGCTGGACTTCGTAGGACGCGAGGCGGGGACCGCCGCCGGTCGTGCCGCCGCGGGCCGCGCTGCCACCGCGGCAGGCGCGTGGCCGCGGCTCGCATGCGTGGCGTGAGGCTTCTTGGCTGGCGTTGCCGGCGTCGGCGCCGCGTTGCTCGCCGTGGAGGGCGCGGCCGATGGAGCCTGCGCCGCAGTCTCCGGCGCCGGTGCCGGCGCGGGCTCCGGCGTGGACACCGTCTGCGTCACTGCCGGCGGGGGAGCCGCAGCGACCGCCTGCGTGGCCTTCGCCGCGTGAGGCGCGTTGCGCGTGACGACGAAGGCGAGCGCCGCGACGGCCGCGACGCTCGCGATCGCGCCGAGGGCCAGCGGCCAGCGACGCCGCGGCGGAGCATCGTCTTCGAGCTTCTCGTCGGCGGCGATCAAAGCCTCGAGCGCGACGGGCGCCATGCTCTGCGGGGCGAGCCCGTCGATCGCTCGCGAGCCCCCGCCCTTGGCGCGTGCGAGCTCGTGCTCGACCCAGTTCGGGTCGTCGGCGCGATAGGCAGACAGGTCCACGTACCCGGAGCTGTCCGCCGTCTCGAACTCGTGGGCCGGCTCTCGCGCAGCAGCCGGATTCGGCGTGCCCGCGAGCTTCGCGAGCTCCCTGAGCTCCTCGTGCATCTGCTGGCGGCCGGGCGTCTCGTTTCGCATCGCGTTGCCTCCGCTCCCCGAGGTTCACTTAGCTCCCCGATGCGGACCGAGGCATCCGAAACCGAATGGAGACGCGCTTTTCCGCCTCCCTATCGAACTTTTCCGCTCTCCTTGCGCTGTTTTTCTTTGAGCTGAGCGAAAGGATCCTCGGGCACCTCAGGTGATCGTGAGCGTGTGCCCTCCTCCTCTTCTTCTCCGCCGCCCACTCGACGAGGCCCGTCGCCGAACACGGCGCGCTCGAGCGCGTCGCTCGCCGAGTCGAGCGCTCCCGCGATCCGCTTCTTCGCGAAGCGCGCCGCTCCCGCGCCCACCTTCCGCGCCAGCGACTTCAGGACGCCCATGCAAAGCTATAGTAGCTCCCGTGGACGAGAAGGCCGTCGCCCTCGCGATTCCCTTCTTCTTCTTGCTCATCGCGGTCGAGCTCCTCGTGCTGCGCCTTCGAGGTCCCGCGCGGGCGTACCGCTTCGCCGACTCGATCACGAACCTCTCGTGCGGCGTGGGCCAGCAGGTGCTCGAGCCGTTCCTCAAGGGAGTGGCACTGCTCCCGTACGCGTGGCTCTGGACGCACGCGCGTCTCTTCACGGTGAGCGCCGCCTCCCCCGTCGCCTGGGTCGTGCTCGTGCTCGGTGTGGACCTCGGCTACTACGTCTGGCACCGCGCCAGCCACCGCGTCGGGTTTCTCTGGGCCGTGCACTCCGTGCATCACCAGAGCGAGGAGTACAACCTGTCGGTCGCGCTGAGGCAGCCGTGGCTCGAGAGCTTCACGGCGCCCTTCTTCTATCTCCCGCTCGCGGTGCTCGGCTTCCCTCCGGTCATGTACCTCGCGGGCGTCACCATCGACACGCTCTACCAGTTCTGGATCCACACCCGCACCGTGAGACGTCTCGGGCCGCTCGAGTGGATCATGAACACGCCGAGTCACCACCGCGTGCACCACGGCATCGACCCCGAGTACGTCGACCGGAACTACGCCGGCATCTTCATCTTCTGGGACCGCCTCTTCGGCACCTTCCAGCGCGAGGAGCGCGAGCCCGTCTATGGCACGGTGAAGTCGCTCGGCACGTGGGGACCGCTCGCGGCGAACCTGGCCGTCTGGAAAGACCTCGCGAAGATGTCGCGTGCGACGCGCTCCTGGACGGACAAGGTGCGCGTCTGGCTCGCACCTCCCGAGTGGAGGCCGGCGGACCTCGGAGGTCCCGTCGTCGTGCCGCCGGCCGATCCGTCGGCTCACCCGCGGTACGACGTCCGCGCCTCGAGGCGCGTGCAGGTGTACGTGCTCGCGCAGTTCGCGATCGCCGCGGTCGCGACCATGGCGTACCTATGGAGCGAATCGAGCGCTTCGCTCTTGTTCCGCGCGGCGGGCGCCGCGGTGCTCGTCGCGACCGTCGTCGCATGGGGCGGCTTGCTCGAGGGACGCCGCTGGGCGTGGCCGCTCGAAGCGACGAGGCTCCTCGCGGGCATGGCTCTCGTCGTCGAGGCAGCGATCCGGTTCTGATCCCAACGGATTGCGTGCCAGGTGGGGTAATCTCGTCCCCACGGAGGACGACTTGCGAAAGACCACTCGCCGTCTAGCCGCTGTACTCGCGCTCGGTTCGACGTTCGCGCTGGCGGGCACGGCCCGGGCGGACGACACCATCAAGCGCCCCGGCGACCATCCGCACTACTCGGTGGAGCTCGAGCCGCACGTGCTCCTGGGCTGGGCCGCCCAGTGGGTGGGCACCGGATTCGGGCTCGGCGCTCGCGTGTCGATCCCCATCACCCACGACGGGTTCATCAAGACCATCAACAACAGCGTGGCCATCAGCTTCGGCCTCGACTGGGT
>DATJYG010000237.1:0-13374 GCA_035499695.1 Polyangiaceae bacterium | reverse complement strand
AGGAAGCCATGACGCTCGTCCAGACGACAATGCGTCGCGGCGAGTCAGCCGAGACGCATTCCCAAGAAGCCGAGCCGACGAACTAGGAAGATCTGTCGCTCGACTCGTTCGCCGTGACGCTTTGCTCGAAAGCCGAGACACAAAACCCGTTCGACGAGCGCGTTTCAGAACAGTCCGAGCACTCAGTGCTTCGGCTTGTTCGGCGGTGCGGGCGGCTTCGGCGGCTCCGTCGGAGGCGGAGCCTTCGCGCCCGCGTGTGCGCCCGTCGCGGTGCACTGGCCGTTCGCGGGGCGCGAGTCGTCAGGGCACATGTTCGCGCACTGCCCGGTCACGGCGTCCACGAGCTGGTCGGCGCCGCAGTCGTCGTCGGTCAGCGCGTTGGGGTTGCTCGGCGCGGGCGGCTGCGTCCCGTTGGATACGACCACCTTGTACGCGTCGCGGATGAACTGCGAGACCATCGCCTCCGAGATGTAGGCGAAGCCGTTGTCGCCCCACTCCTTGCCCCAGCTGTTGTGCACGAGGAACTGGCGCTTGCCGTTCACCTTGCGGTAGCCGGCGAAGAGGATCGCGTGGCCGCCGTCGATGCTGTTGGCGTCCCAGTCGGCGATGGTGTCCCCGTTCGGGTTCATCCAGCTCATGCCGATGTCCATCGAGAACCACACGTCGGCTCCCGTGGAGAGCATTGCCGCGATCGAGTCGGGGTCGCTGCCGATGGAGTCGTACTCGGTCACGCGCCACGTGCCCTTCGAGTCGGCGTTCTTGATGTCCGCCTGCACCGCCGGGTCGCTCGCCGCGCCGCCCTCGGTGACCGGGGGCTGATACGGCCCGCAGTCGCCCTCGCCGTCCTTGTCGAGCTCGCACGCGAGGCGCTCGTCGTAGGGCCACACCGCCCAGGTCGCGATCGGCTTGTTCAGGTTGCCGTCGCCCGCCGCGCGCATCTGCGGGAAGCCGTAATGCGACCAGATGTGGAGCGACGACGTCGCGTCGCTCGAGTTCTGCCGCAGGATCGCGTTGTCCATCGCGCTCGAGAGCGAGAAGGACGTGCAGGACCCGACTTGCCCCTGGTCCTTGATCGGTCCCTCTGTCCCGTCCTTCCGGTGGTCGACCGCATCGGGCGCCGTGTCCTTCATCGGCGTGTCGAGCTTGAGCGCACCCAAGCGGAGCAGGCGCAGGTGTCGCGCCGTGGACGTCGCCGGCTTGGCGGTCGTGAGCGCCTGGTGCACGTTGCAATCGAGGTGTATCCAGTGGCCGCCCCCGAGCTGCCGCGGGCCGCACTTGCGCGCCGGCCGGAGCTTCATCAGCGCGACGAGCGCCGCCGTGTCGAGCTGGCCGGACGGCTTGTTCGTGACGGGCGCCGGGTGGACGATGCGCAGCGGGAAGCGGAGCGACACGGGCGCCGGCGGCGGGGGAGGCGGCGGGTTGTAGTTGCGCGGGGGCGGCGGCGGGGGCGGTGGAGGCGGCGGCCCGTGGCCCGGTGGCGGCGGCGATGGCGGGGGTGGCGACGCCGGATGAGCCTGGGCGACGTGCTGCTGGGGCGGCGCGTTCGCCTGCGGAGCGCCCGAGGGAGGCGGCGGCTGAGGTGGCGGCACGTAGCCGCTCGTCGCCTCCACCGCGCACGCTCCGAGGAGCAGCACGATCCCCAGTCCCCCGAAAACCTCGCCCAGTCGACCCATGAGCTGCTCCTCCCCGACCACCGTTCGACGATGACGGTCCCCCTCGTATACAACGCTTCCTCGCACTTGCGTGACTCGGGCCGCGTCGCCTAAACGTCTGTCCGGCGTGGCCGCGGTACGGGCACAGAGACTGACAGTGGCCCTCGTCGGGCTTGGCACGATGGGAACGCGGCACGCGCGAGTCCTTTCGGCGTTGCCGGAGCGATTCGAGATTGCACGGGTCTACGACGTCGATCGCGCCGTGCCCGTGCCGGCGGGTACCCTGCGCTGCCGCACCGAGGCCGAAGCCCTCTCCTGCGAGGGCGCGCCCGTCGACTTGGCCATCGTCGCCACGCCCATTCTCACACACGCACCCATCGTGTCGCGCGCCCTCACCGCGGGGGTGCACGTCCTCGTGGAGAAACCGCTCTGCACGAGTTCCGCCGAGGCGAAGGGGCTGCTCGAGGCGCAGCGTCGCGGCGCGCGAGTGTTCGTCGGCCACTCGGAGCGCTTCAATCCGGTCGTGCGCGCCCTCGCGAAGCTGCTCCGCGGAGAGCGCGTGCTGGCCATCGACATGAAGCGCGTCGGACCGTCGCGCCCGACCGAGTGCGGCGTGCTCCTCAACCTCGGCGTGCACGACTTCGACATCGCGGCGTACCTGGGCGGAGGGCCGCTGGTACTGCGTGGCGCCGTGGGTGGCGCAGACCTGGCACAGGTCGTCTTCGAGACGGCCGAGGGCGCCGCGGGACACGTGTACGTCGACCGCACCGCACCCGAACGGCGCCGAAGCATCGTCGTCACCACCTCGCGCTGGATCTACGAGGGCGACCTGCTGGCTCACCGGCTGGTGCGCGTCGCCCGCGGGGGCCACGCGACGGGACAGCGGTCGGACGTCCCTCTGCCGCTCGAGGAGCCCCTGCTCGCCCAGGCGCGCGCCGTGGCCGATGCCCTCGACGGCGTCGGGTCGCGCGAGCTCGCGACCGGTGAAGACGGCGCCGCAGCCGTCGCGATGGCCGAAGAAGCCGAGGCCGCGCTCGCCGAAGATTTGTCCCTGCTCGCGCGCGCCTGATACGGGCACTTACATGGCCCGATCCGAGTCCTCGGAGCGCTTCCGCCCGCTCCTGCGTGCGGGAGGTGCGCGCTTCTCGCGCGAAGCGGCGCAGCGGCCCATCCTCGTGTTCGAGGACGTCTACAAGTCGTACCGCGAAGGCGCCCCGGTCCTGCGCGGGATGAACCTCGTCATCGAGCGCGGCGAGTTCGTCTTCGTCACGGGTCCCAGCGGTTCGGGCAAGTCGACGCTCCTGCGGCTCCTCTACAGGGCCGAGACGGTCGACGACGGGCGCATCCTGTTCCTGGGTCGCGACGTCGCACGCCTGCGCGAGGACGCGGTGCCCTTCCTGCGCCGCAACATCGGGATCGTCTTCCAGGACTTCAAGCTGGTCGGGTCCTGGAGCGTCTACGAGAACGTCGCCGTGGTCCTCGAGGTGCTCGGGCTGCCGCAGCGGCTGATCCGCGCGCGCGTCGGCGAGGCGCTCGAGCGCGTGGGACTGGCGGGGCGCGGCGACGACCCGGCGGGCGTGCTCTCGGGCGGCGAGCAGCAGCGCGTCGCCATCGCTCGGGCCATCGTGGGCGAGCCGGCGCTCGTTCTCGCCGACGAGCCGACGGGGAATCTCGACCCGCAGCTCGCGATCGACATCCTCGGCCTCTTCGAGGAGATCCACGAGACGGGGACGACGGTGCTCTTCGCCACCCACGACCGCACGCTCCTCGAGGTGCGACCGCGACGCGTGGTCGTGCTCGACGAGGGGAAGGCCATCGACGTGCCGAACGGCATCGCGACGGACGAATACGACAACAGCTTGCCGCTCTGAGGGAGGTAGGTAGGAAGATGCTGCTCTCGGTCTCGACGACGCGTCGCGCACGGCGAGGCATGGTGCGCGAGTGGCGCTTGCACGTGCTCAGCATCTTCTCGCTCGCCGTCGCGTTCGTATGCCTCGGCGCGGCGCTCCTCGTCGTGACGAACCTGCACGCCGTCGAGCAGCGCTGGGCGCATGCGGGCCGCGCGTCGGTGTACCTCAAGGACGGCGCGACGCAGGACGAGGTGGATTCGCTGCGTCTCGCGCTCGCCCGCGTGCCCGGAGTGACGGCGGTGCGCTACGTGTCGAGTGGTGATGCGCGCGCCGAGTTCGGGCAGACGCAGCTCACCGGCGATGTGGGGGCAGCGACCGCGCCGCTGGCCGCGCTGCCCGTCGAGGCCTTCCCGGCTTCCATCGAGATCGACGTCGCCGCGGAAATGCCCGACGCCGAGCTGGCCGACATGGTCGCGAAGATGAAGACGCTGCCCACGGTGGACGACGTCGAGACGTACCAGTCGTGGACCGAGCGGCTGTCGCGCCTGGTGCGCGGCGGCGTCGCGGCGTCGGCGCTCCTGGCGATCGTGGTCTTCGCGGCGGTGCTCGCGGTCGTCGGATCGACGATGCGCATGGCCCTGCAGCGACGCCGGACCGAGGTCGAGGTGCTGAAGCTCGTGGGCGCGACCGACGGCTTCGTCAAGAAGCCCTTCGTCGTCGAGGGAAGCGTGCAGGGCGCGCTCGGCGCGCTGGGCGCGCTCGTGCTCCTCGCGGCGCTCTTCCTGCTCGTTCGCGGGCGACTCGACGGCGAGCTCGCGTCCCTCGTCGGCGTATCTCCCTCGTTCCTCCCGTGGCCGGTCGCCGCCGGCATGGTGGGGCTCGGGGCGCTGCTCGGCGCGGCCGCGGCCCTCGCGAGCCTCCGCAAGCTGGTGGCCGTATGAGTCGCTCGCATGCCGTGGGCGCCGCCGTCGTCGCTCTCACATGCGCGCTGAGCGCGGTGACGACGCGCGGGCACGCCGCCCCACCGCAGGATCCATCGCTGGCGCTGGCTGCGCTCGATCGGCGCATCGCCGATCTCGACGCGACGGAGCAGTCGGACAAGCAGGAGCTCTCGCGCATCGGCGGACAGCTCGGCGCGGAGCACACGCGTGTCGTCGTGCGGGGCCGCGCTTACTACAAGCTCACGCGCGCCGGGTTGCTGCCGGTCGGCGGAGGGTTCGGAGAGCTCGTCAGCTACGCGATGCGCGTGGAGCGCGCCCGGCGGCTTCTCGAGACGGACGTCCAGGACGAAGCCCACCTGCGCTCGCGTGCCGCCGACCTCGCGCGAGAGCTCGAGCGCGTCGCGCGCGATCGCGTGGCGCTCGCCAGCCAGCGCACGGAGATGGACGCGGCGCGGCTCGCGATGGAAGACGAGCGTCGCCGGCAAGCCGCTTTCGACAAGGCGTTCGAGTCCTCCACCGGCGCGGGCGACTACGTCGCCGTCTACGGCGGCGCAGGCGCGCCTTCACCCGTGGAGCCGGTAGAGGGAGCGCCCGGATTTCCGTCGGCGAGGGGGCACCTCCTCTTCCCCGTGGCGGGCCGCGCGGAGGTGCGTGCAGCGCATCGCGAGGGGACCGACGGTCCCGGTCTCGAGATCCACGCGCCTGTCGGCGCGGTCGTGCGAGCCGTGTATCCGGGTCGCGTGGCGTTCGCGGATCGCTACGGGCCGTACGGCCGCATCGTGATCCTCGACCACGGCGACCACTACTACACGGTGAGCGGAGACCTGGACGAGATCGACGTCAAGATCGGCCAGGACATCGGCGCGGGCGACCGCGTCGGCACCGTGGGCGACGACGGGCAGGGCGCCATGCTCTACTTCGAGGTGCGCCACGGGAGCCAGACGATCGCCCCCGGTCCCTGGCTCGGCCTCTAGGTCCGGGGGAGGGGCCCCACCCGACGGGAGTGGGGACGTCGATGTGCATACCCGCTGACTCGATGCTCTGGGCCCTGGCGGTCCGCATCCGCGACGAACGCTACGCAGCGACCGTCGAGGACATGCGCGCCCTGCTCGGAAGTGGATGCGCAAGGGCGCGGATTCGCGAGGTTCTCAGCGCGGAGGCGGCGCGGTGGCCGGCGGCGCCGTTTTCCGTCGCGCTGTCTGCACTGGAAAAGGCGTGACCTGAAACCCGCTTGCGGGCGTGCGCCGGACGATTGCTCCTGCTGGATTATTCGCGCATGATTGTAGTCTCGCATTAGGAGGGATCCGTCGATGGGGATGCGCTTCGTGGGACGTTGTCTTGGTCTATTCACCATCGCTTGTTTCACCGCGGGGGCAGTCGCGTCGTGCGGCAGCGGGAACAACCAGAGCGACTTCATCGGAGGCGATGACGGCTCTGTCGACGGCGCACTCGGCGACGTCACATCGGGCGGCCACGAGGGGGGCATGTTCGGCGGCGACGCGACCACCGACGGAGGCAGCGCCTGCAAGACGTGCAAGGACCAGGGCTTCACCTGCGGGAAGAACGGCGACGGCTGCGGCAACGAGATCGACTGCGGCACCTGCGCGTACCCCGAGTACTGCGGCGGCGGCGGCTTCAGCAAGTGCGGCGGCAACCTCGGCGTCAGCCCGGATGGCGGTCCGATTTGCACGCCCACGACGTGCGCGCAGCTCGGCTACACGTGCGGCTCGGCGGGCGACGGGTGCGGGCACACGCTCGACTGCGGCACCTGCACGAACCCCCAATATTGCGGCGGCGGCGGCTTCAGCAAGTGCGGCGGCAACAACGGGATGAATCCCGACGGCGGGTACATCTGCACCCCCAAGACGTGCGGGCAGCTCGGCTACGACTGCGGCTTTGCCGGCGACCAGTGCGGCGGCATCCTCAACTGCGGTTCGTGCACCAACCCGCAGTTCTGCGGCGGCAACGGCCCCGGCAAGTGCGGCGGAAACAACGGTCTCGGCCAGGACGGCGGCATCACGTGCACGCCCACGCAGTCGTGCGCGTCGCTCGGCTACACCTGCGGCTACGCCGACGATGGCTGCGGCAACCTGCTGAACTGTGGCGGCACCAACTGCCCCTATCCGCAGTACTGCGGCGGCAGCGGGCCGAACAAGTGCGGCGGTAACACCGGCCTCACTCCAGACGGAGGGATCTCCTGCACGCCCATCCCCAGTCCCTGCACAGCGGTCGGCTACACGTGCGGGTACGCACCGGACGGATGCGGCAACGTCGTGGCATGCGGCACGTGCAACAACCCGCAGTACTGCGGCGGCGGTGGTCCCAACAAGTGCGGAGGCAACAACGGCCTGGGCGCCGACGGCGGCATCGTGTGCACGCCGTCGCAGACGTGCGCCTCGCTGGGCTACACGTGCGGCTACGGCGACGACGGCTGCGGCAACCTCCTCAATTGCGGCGGGACGACGTGCCCGACGGGCCAGTACTGCGGCGGCGGCGGCCCGAACAAGTGCGGCCCCACGAACATCGGCAACTGCGACGCTGGCGCCACGACGACGCTCACCGGCTACGTGTTCGACCCGGGCAACCACCTGCCCGTCTACAACGCTCTCGTCTACGTCCCGGTGGGCACGCCGCCGACGCCGATCACGGGGGTCGACCCGAACAATCCTCAGTGCGGGTGCACCGCGCCGCCGGCGTACGCGTCCGCGTTCACCGACATCTCCGGCAAGTTCACGCTCACGAACCCGCCGACGGGGTCGAACATCACGGTCGTCGTGCAGCTCGGCAAGTGGCAGCGCGCCTTCCAGGAGACGATCAACCCCTGCACCGCGAACGCGCTGGGCGGAGGGACCGCGGGCTCGGGTTCCAACCTGACCCTCCCCAGCAATCGCAACCAGGGCAACATTCCGCGGTTCGCGATCGACACGGGAAACGTCGACACGATGGAGTGCGTGCTCCTCAAGATGGGCATCGCGCAAAGCGAATTCACCGACCCGGTGATCGTGGCCGGGGTACCCACGTCGCCGGGTCGCGTGCAGATCTATCAGGGCTCCATCCGGAGCGGCGGTGCGTACATCGACGGCAACACGCCCACGGAGGCAGCGCTCACCGAGACCGCCACCGTGATGGACTCCTACGACGTCATCCTCTTCCCCTGCCAGGGAAGCGCCGGCCAGTACACGACGGCGAACGGGTGGCCGAACACCTGGCCCAACCTCGCGAACTACGCGGGCGCGGGCGGTCGCTTCTTCGCGACGCACTACCACTATGACCTCCTGAACGGGAACACGAACGGCAATTTCACGAGCACTGCCACCTGGGTCGGGGACACGAACAACGACAACGGCCCGGACAACGGGTACGTCAACACCGGTTTCGCGCGCGGCCTCGCGCTGGCGCAGTGGCTCAATCAGCCCATCGTGCAACCCCCCACCGGAGGCACGTACGGACAGATCCCGGTCGATTACGTGCGCCAGGACTACTCGGCCGTGAACGCGCCGGCGGTCAACTGGATGACCACCAAGACGCCCCATCCGGCGAACATGCCGATTCACTTCACGTTCGACACGCCGTTCGTGCCCAACGGAGCTGACGGCACCTGCGGTCGCGTCGTGTACAGCGACTTCCACGTCGAGAACTCGGGCAACGCCAACGTGCAGTTCCCGACGGAGTGCGCCGGCGGCGCCATCACGCCACAGGAGGAGCTGCTCGAGTTCATGCTCTTCGACCTCACCTCGTGCGTCAGCCCGCCGACGTGTACGCCGTTGACGTGCGCCGACTTCCCGTCGACGACGTGCGGCGTGCAGGGCGACGGCTGCGGCGGCCAGACCGCGTACTGCAACCCGTGCCCCAACGGCCAGAGCTGCGGCGGCGGCGGCGTGGCCAACCAGTGCGGCGCTCCGGACGCGGGCTGCGTGCCCAAGACCTGCGCCGACTTCACCCAGTGCGGCGTGCAGGGCGACGGCTGCGGCGGCCAGACGGCCTACTGCAACCCCTGCCCCAACGGTCAGATCTGCGGTGGCGGCGGCCCCGGCGTCTGCGGCGCTCCGGATGCCTCGTGCGTCCCGCTCACGTGCGCCAACTTCACGCAGTGCGGAGTGCAGGGCGACGGGTGCGGCGGGCAGACCCCGTTCTGCAACCCGTGCCCGACCGGCCAGGTGTGCGGCGGCGGCGGACCGGGCGTCTGCGGCGCTCCGGACGCGGGCTGCACCAAGCTGACGTGCTCCAGCTACCAGGGCCTCTGCGGCCAGCAGTCCGACGGCTGCGGCGGCCTCACCTCCGACTGTACGTGCCCGACCGGTCAGACGTGCATGGCCGGGACGTGCGGTGTCCTCGACGGCGGCACTTGCACTCCGTGGACGTGCAGCAACTACCCGTCAGGCACCTGCGGCCAGCAGTCGGACGGCTGCGGTGGTCTGACGTCGTTCTGCAACCCGTGCATGGCTCCGGCGACGTGCGGCGGCGGCGGCGTCGCCAACATGTGCGGCTACATCGAAGCCGGCACCTGCAAGCCGTTGACGTGCGCGCAAGAGAACCTCATGTGCGGCGCGGCGGGCGACGGCTGTGGCGGTCTCCTGAGCTGCGGCAACTGCCCCAGCGGTCAGATCTGCGTCGGAGGCGTCTGCAAGGGCACGCAGTGAGCCGGTAGGACGGTCGGGGGGAGCGTTGCTCCCCCCACCCGGCTTAGAAGCTGCCGCTGAGCAGAGCGCCGGCGCCGCCAGTCAGGGGCGCCGGCGACAGCGTGATGCCGGTCGACGTCGACGCGGCGGGCGACGGCGAAGTGAGGAAGAGCACGACGCCCCCGGCAGCGAGCACGCCGCCGGCGATGAAGCCGATCGTCGAGATGGTCGCGAAGGATTCGGCATCCTTGCGGTCGCTGAGCCCATCCGGTGTGCAGTGGTCGCTCTTGTCGCACGGCCCGTTGTTCGATGCGTCGAGCTTGGACTTCGCGAGGAAGCCGAAGACGGTGCCGACGCCAAGGCCGACCACGCCGGCACCCATCGCCGCGAAGCTCAGGATGCGCCGTGTCTTGGCCGAGTCGTCCGATGACGGCGGTTGCTCGGCGCCGGTCTGCGGGGAGTCGGAGGGCCCGGCGGTGGGAGCCGTCGCCGGCGTGGGCGCCGGAACGGTCGCCGAGGTGTCGTCGAGGCTGTCGATGCGCACCGTAGCGGCAGGGCTCTCAGGTCCCACGTGCGCGTTGAGTGTGCGCGAGGAATGACCCGGCGCGGAGACGACCACGGCGTGGTCCCCCGGATCGACGGGAACCGCGAGCCCGAGCTCCTCCTGCGTCACGGGAACGCCGTCGCGAAGGATCGACAGGCCGGCCTGGGGCACGGTGGGCGCCACGACGATGGTGAGCCGGTCGAGCTTCGGCTCGAGCGCCTGCGCGTGCTGGTGGGCGACATCGGCGCGCTTGTCGTTGCGTTGACGCGCGAGGCCCTCGGCGGCGAGAAACTCGGTCCAGGCGCTCGCAGTGCGCCCGATGTGCTCGTAGCAGTCGGCGAGGTAGAGGGTGACGCCCAGGCCGGGCGCGAGGCGCTTGCTCTCGGCGTACTTGGCGCACGCGTCGGCGTAGTTGCCCGCATCCGTGAGCGCCTTGGCCGCGTTGAACAGCGCGTCGGCGCGGGCGACGTCTTCCTTCGACTGCGCTCGCGCCGCGGCGGGCACGGCGACACAAGAGGCGAGCGCTGCGAGCGCGATCACACGACGCATCAATCACGTCCTCCGAACCCGCTGGTGCTCGCGGGCTTCGCCGATGGAGTTGGAGCAGGTGCGCTGGCCGTCGTCGGCGGCTTGGCCGGCGTCGGCGGCTGCCTGCGGCCGGGCGTGGACGGCACGACCGGCCGCTGCGTCGCCGATGAAGCGGCTCCCGGACCTGCGGCGACCGACGTGTCGGGCGCACTGGCCGACGGGGCCGTCTGGGCCACGGACGCCGCGGCGGATGCCGAAACAGTCGCCGTCGGCAAGGCTGTCCCGGAGGTCGCCGCGGCCGCCGCTGCGCCGGGGGCTTCGGTGTGCCTGGATCGCGTGGCGACGAGCACTATCGCGAATGCGATCGCGAGCAGCGCGACTCCGGCTCCGACGACGACCCGCGCCGCCGGAACCCGTCGCGTCAGGACCTGCGACGATCGGGTGAGCGACGCGTTCGTCTGCCCGATCCCCGATACGGCCGCGGCGGTCATCGCGGGCATCTCTCCGCTCGAACCGGCGCCGACGCCCGACAGGCTCGGGTTGCTCGAACGAGCGACACGAACGATGCGCTCGGCATGTGCGCGGGCGTCGGGGCCGCCGAACGGCGCGAGCGCCGTCGCCAGGGCTCCCGTGTCGGCGAACCGCTTCTGCGGGTCCTTCTCGAGGCACTTCATCACCACGAGTTCGACCCCGCGCGCCACGCCCTTCGGCGGAGGGGCCGGCTCGGCCATGATGCGCGCGCACACCTCGGGCAGTGTCTCCGCTTCGAAGGGCGAGGCGCCAGTCAGGCACTCGTAGAGGATGACGCCCATCGACCAGATGTCCGTCCGCCGGTCGACGTTCTTCGACGAGCGGAGCTGTTCGGGCGACATGTACAGGGGCGACCCCATGAGCGCCTGCGTGCTCGTCATGCCGACTTCGGGGCCGCTGCCAGGCATCGCCGTCAGCTTCGAGATCCCGAAATCGAGCAGCTTCACGCGCACCGAACCATCGGTGCGCCGCGCGAGGAACAGGTTCGCCGGCTTGAGGTCGCGGTGCACGATGCCCGCGGCGTGCGCCTCGGCGAGCCCCTCGCACGCCTCGAGGACGTAGTTCACGAGCTGCGAGAGCGGCAGCTTGTCCCCCGACCGAACGAGCGCCTCCATGTCGCGCCCTTCGAGGTACTCCATCACGAGATAGGGCGAGCCGTTCTCCAGCGTGCCCACGTCGGACACGCGCGCGACGTACTCGCTCTGGATGCGCGCTGCCGCGCGCGCCTCGCGGATGAATCGAGCCACCGAGTCCGGGTGCTCGGCCGCATGCTCGGCGTTCATGAACTTGAGCGCCACGCGCTGCTCGAGCTGCAGGTGCGTCGCGACGACCACCCAGCCCATGCCGCCCTTGCCGAGCAGGCGCTCGACGCGATACTTGCCCGCGAGCACGGTGCCCGGCGGGTAGGGCAACGACATCGGAGGGAGCGAGTGAGGACCGCTGCTCGTCATCCCGGACCTCCCGCAGGCTCGCACGTTCCACCACCCGACGTGGCATCGATCGGGGGGCCGCCGGAGGAGCTGCCGGAGGAGCCGCCGGAGGAGCCGCCGGAGGAGCCGCCGCTACTGCCACCGCCGCTGCTCCCGCCGCTGCTGCTGCCGGCGAACGGTGCCCCGATGACCGTGCCGCCGCCGTTCACGCACACCAACCCGTAGCAGCATTGGTCCGGCCCCATGCACGGCGCTCCCGGGCCGCAGCAGGTCGTGCCGCAGGCGTTTCCACAGACTCCACCGCCCGAGCCATTGTCCAGGCACCCGAGGCCCGGACAGCACGTGGTGGGCGACGAGCACTGTGAGCCGCCCCCGGCGCAACCGCCGGCATCGGCGCAGGCCATCAAGCAGGCTGGCGAGCTGCAACCGATCCACTGTCCAGCGCTGTTGCACTGCTGGGGCATGCCCTGGTTGCACTGGATGGCGCCCGGGGTACACACGCCGCTGCAGCCCGTCTGCCCGGCGACGCACACGTACTGGCAGAGGAACGAGTCCTGCCAGTTCCCCGTGCCGTCGCAGTATTGCAGGTAGTTGTTACCGCCGGGATCGCACTGCGCCTGGCCGGGAGCGCAGACGCCGGAGCAAGAGCACGCCGTCGACCCGCAGGTGCAGGTCTGCGGCGGTGCGTTCGTCGTGCAGTTCGTGGCGTTGGTCCACTGGCCTTGCGTGCTGCACGTCTGCAGCCAGTTGTTGCTGCAATCCGTCTGACCCGGGGCGCACGCGCCGGTGCACGTCGCACCGCCGCCGTTCTGGACGCACGTCTGGCTCGTGGCGGAGCAGTTCGTGGAGTCCACCCAGTTGCCGGTGGAGTCACACGTCTGCACGCTGTTGGTCGTCGAGTCGCACTTGGTCTGGCCGGGCGCGCAGACACCCACGCACGACCCGTTGACGCAGGTCTGGCTCGAGCAGGCCATGGTCGATCCCCACTGGCCTCCAACGCACGACTGGACGCTGTTGCCCTGGCAGCGCGTCGTGCCGGTGGTGCACACGCCACCGGTGCACGCACCGCTCGTGCAGGTCTCGCCGCTCCCGCAAACCACCGGCCCCTCCCAGTTGCCGTCGGGTCCGCAGGTGTCCGTGTGCGAGGTGTCGTCGCACTTCGTGGCGTTGGGCATGCACACGCCGCAGGCGCCCGCTCCCGCGCAGATCGAGCCCGTGCACGGCGTGACCGTCCAGGTTCCCGACGCGGAGCAGGTCTCGCTGTCGGTGCTGTCGGCGCACTGCTGGTTGCCAGGCGTGCAGTTGCCGCTGCAGCTCCCCCCGCTGCATATGTAGGGGCACGGCTGCCCGAAGTCCTGCCACGTGCCCGACTGGTCGCAGGTCTGTGGCTGAAGACCGCTGCAGCCCTTCGTGCCGGGCGTGCAGGCGACGCAGTTGCCGTCGAGGCACAAGGGGGTCCCCCCGCTGCAGGTCGTGATGTCTTGCCACTGTCCCGTGCCCGCGTCGTCGAGCAGGCAGAACGCCACGTTCGAGCCGTTGCACCCGCGCGTTCCCGGCGTACACGGACCGGCGCCGTCGGGAGCGTCGCGTGAGACGACGTCGGCGCCGTCCTGCGCCGACACATCGGCTGCGTGGTCGCTGGTGACGTCGGCGCCACCGCTGCTTCCGCTGCTGCTCTCTCCACCGCTTTCGGTCACCGGCCCGTCGTCACCACCGGATTCGAGCGACGCGTCGGGGATCGGCTGACCATCGTCGATCCCGAGGATCGACCCACAGCCTG
>DATJYG010000236.1:0-3716 GCA_035499695.1 Polyangiaceae bacterium | reverse complement strand
CAGCATCGGCTGGCCCAGCCCCCGCACGTCCTCGGGGCGCGCCCGCAGCGGCGGGATGTGGATCGGGGCGACGGCGAGGCGATAGTAGAGGTCGAGACGGAAGCTTCCGGCCTGCGCGTCGGCCAGCAGGTCGCGGTTGGTCGCCGCGATGATGCGCAGGTCGACGCGCCTCGGGTCGCTCGAGCCGACGGGCCAGATCTCGCGCGACTCCAGGGCGCGCAGGAGCATCGCCTGCAGCGCCATGGGGGCCTCGCCGATCTCGTCGAGGAAGAGCGTCCCTCCGTCGGCCAGCTCGAAGAGGCCGCGCCGCGACGCCTGCGCGCCGGTGAACGCCCCCTTCACGTGGCCGAAGAGCTCACTCGTCATCAGCTCCGGCGGCAGCGCCGCCAGGTTCTGCGCCACGAAGCGCCCGCGCTTGCGCTGGCTGCGCTCGTGGATGGCCGCGGCGACCAGCTCCTTGCCGACGCCCGTGTCGCCGTAGAGCAGCACGTTGGCTTCGGTGCCGGCGACGGCGATGACCTGCTCGAGCACCTTGGCCATCGCCGGGGACGACACCTGCAGCTTCGGCCTCACCGCCGTGCGCTGCACCGCCTCCACGTCGTCGCGCAGGCCGCGGTTGGCGGCGCGCAGCTCCTCGACGAGGCGCTTGTTCTCGAGCTCGAGATTCCTCGACTCGTAGGCGCGCGTGATCGTCAGCCGCAGCTGCTCGGCGTCCCACGGCTTCTGCACGTAGGCCCACACGTGGCCGAGGTTCACGGCGTCGGCGAGGTCGCCGTGATCGCTGAAGCCGGTCAGCAGGATGCGCGGCACGTCGCGGAACTGGTCGTACGCGCGCGCCAGCAGCTCCGAGCCCTTCATGGGCTCCATGCGCATGTCGCTGACGAGCACGTCGAAGCCCGGCTCTCGCGCCATCAGGGCGAGCGCGTCGGCGCCGTTCTGGGCGGTCGCGACGTCGAACTCCCCCTCGTAGACGGCCGCGAAGACCTCGCGGACGTCATCCTCGTCGTCGACGTACAGCACGCGCGGGCGGGGAGCAGTCACGACGCCCACGTTACCAGAAGCCGCTTCTGCTTAGGTCGTCGCCCTCGCGAGCAGCTCCTGGTGGTACTCGTGGAACGCGCTTTCCGCGGGCCACGCCGGCGCGTGGGCCAGGATCGCCGGCACCTCGGCGGGGGTCCCCCGGTCGAGCGCGACGATCGCCTGCGCGTAGCGCATCGCCCAGTGCACGAGGGGCGACGCCGCAGCGGCCTTCGCGAGCGCGCGCGCGTCCCCCTCGCGGCTCTCGTGGGCGAAGGCGCGCGCGAGGGCCGCGATGCCCCGGCGGAGCAGCGTGATGCGCCGCCGCGCGAAGGGACCGACCGCCGGCACCGGCAGCGCCTCGAGCGTCTCGGCCTTGCGCACCGCCAGCTCGCGCTCTCCCTCGAACGCGTCGAGCAGCGTCTCGACGAACAGGCGCTGCTCGAGCGCCGCCTCCCACGCCGGGCCCTTGGCCGCGCGCCCGAGGGCCTGCCGCCCGGCCTCGGCCCAGCCGTACGCGGCGTACGCGGTCGCGTGCAGCAAGGGCGCCATCGTCTCGGCGTGGGCGATGCGATCGATCGAGCCGGTCCACGTCCCGATGACGCGCTGGACGTCCCCCGACTTGAGCAGCCTGCGCATGCGCCAGCGCCCGACGAAGGCCGGGATGACGAGCAGCGCGCCCAGCGCCGCGAGGGGCACGGCCAGGCGCGGGTCTCTCCCGACCACCTGCGCCGCCAGGATCGCGCTGACCGCGGCGAGGGCGAGCGGCAGGAAGAAGAAGGCGCGCGTCGGACGAGCTGGCACGACCCCTTTAAGGTGTGACGTGGCTCACGGCTTGTCGAGCTTGTCCTTCGCGTCGTCCTTGCCGTAGCGGCTCGGATCGCCGATGCCGTGGCGGCGCAGGTAGCCGCGCACGTGGGCGCGCTCCATCGCGGCGCGGCGGCCGATCTCGCTCACGTTGCCGCTGCACTCGGCGTAGAGCGCCGTGAAGTACTCGCGCTCGAAGTGGGCGAGCACCTCGCGCTTGGCGTCCTGGAAGGTGCGGCCGCGCGTGGGGGCGCTCTCGGCGGCGCTGGTGGTCAGCGGCGCGAGGTGGGCGGCCAGATCGATGGGCCCCTCCTTCGAGAAGGCGAGCGCCACGGCCACCACGTTGCGCAGCTCGCGCACGTTGCCCGGCCAGTCGTGGCGCATCAGCCGCTCGAGCGAGTCGTTCGTGATGCGCGCGTACGAGTCGGCGTCGCCGAGGTCCTCGATCATCTTGCGGACGAGGACCGGGATGTCCTCGAGCCGCTGGCGGAGCGCCGGCAGCTCCACCTTGAGCTGCGCGACGCGGAAGTAGAGGTCGCTGCGGAAGGTGCCGGCGTTGACCTCGCGCACCAGGTCGCGGCGCGTGGCCGCGATGACGCGCACGTTGACGGGCCGGTAGTTGTTGGAGCCGACGCTCTTGATGCGCCCCTCGGCCAGGGCGCGCAGGAGCTTGGGCTGCACGTCGAGCGGCAGCTCCCCGAGCTCGTCGAGGAAGATCGTCCCCCCGTCGGCCTCGACGAAGGGCGAGACGCGCTTGTCGACCGCTCCGGTGAAGGACCCGCGCTCGTGCCCGAAGAGGGCGCTCTCGGCGAGCGTGGCGGGGATGGCGCCGCAGTCGACGACGATGAACGGCTTGTGCGACCGGTTGCTCGCCTCGTGGATGGCCTGCGCGACGAGCTCCTTGCCGCTCCCGGTCTCGCCGCCGATGAGCACCGTGAGGTCGGTCGGCGCGGCCTTCTTGAGGCGCTCGAAGACGGCGCGCATCCCGGGGCTCTGCCCGACGAGCGGCCCGAAGCCGCCGAGGTCGGGCACGTCGACCTCGCTGGGGCCCGAGGGGGTGAACTCCACCATCGAGTCGCCGAGCGACACGAAGGTGTGCTTGAGGAGGTAGACCTCGGCGATGCGCGTGTCGCCGATGTGGGTGCCGTTGCGCGAGCCGAGGTCGCGCACGCGCACCCCCTTCTCGGTCGCCACGAGCTCCACGTGGACGGCGCTGACTTTGCGGTCGTCGAGCACCAGGTCGCAGGCCTCGTTGCGGCCGACGACGACGGTGTCGGTGCCTACGTCGAGCTCCTTCTTGGACCCGGCGCCCTTGGCAACCGTGAGTTTGCCCCCGCGGACCTCGATCCGGGCCCTCGTGGCGATGGTCGAATCCACGAGAGAACTAGTATCACGCTCCGGCGTAGCGCTGGAAGTTCAGTAGGCGCAGGAGGGTGCGTTCGGGCGAACGACCCAGAGCTCGGTCAGGGCCTCGATCATCGCGAGATTGGCTGCCGTGCTGTAGTCCGTGGCGCCCGGCTCCAGGCCCGCGTCGCCCGGGGTGGTCGAGAAGATCTGGGCGAAGCCCCAGTCCCGCGAGGTGGCGGGCAGGTAGGCCTGCTGGATGACGTCCCCGTTCTGGTCGGTGACCACCGTGAGGAGCGTCGAGTGGGCGGGCGGGATCGTGCTGCTCGAAGGGTCCTGCGTGTACTCGTCGAGGGCGGCGCGGATCTCGGCGTTCTCGAAGTTGCACGACACGGCGTTGAGGTTCGGGTCCTGCTTGCAGCCGGCGACGGCAGCGGCGTCCAGCCCGGTCGTGACGGCGAAACCGCCGAGCAGGTAGGCGTTGCCCGCGACCGGCACGTTCGGCATGGTCGCGTTCAGGGACGGCACGTAGCCCTCGAGGAACCCGC
>DATJYG010000235.1:0-5582 GCA_035499695.1 Polyangiaceae bacterium | reverse complement strand
CGACGAGCACCGGCGGGGAGCTGCGGCTCTTCACCGACCCGAGCAAGGTGAACTACCTGTGGGGGAGCTACTTCACGAACGTCACGGGAGCCCGACCCATGCCGGTCACGGGGTCACCGAACGCGGGGTACCTGCTCGGGTACGCGATTCCGGGAGGGACGCCGTTCTTCGGGGCGCTGTGAGCCGTGAGGCTCTCCCTCGGTGCCGAAGTATGGCGGCTTCCCCCAGATTCTCGAGCGCAAGGTTCAGCCCACGGCGCTCGTGGTGGACGCGACGAACAGCTACTGGGTGGACTTCTGGAATGGGACGCTGGAGTCGGTCCCGAAGAGCGGCGGGGCGCCGACGACGCTCGTCCGCGGGCGGCCTCAACTACCCTCACGACCTCGCCGTCGACGCGACGCACCTGTACTGGGCCACGCAGAGCACCGTCGACGGCTCGGGCAATCCCGTCGCCGACGGTTCCATTCAGCGCGCGTGCAGGTGCGCGGGCAAGCCCTAGTCACCCGTGGCACTTGGACTCGTGATGATGTCGCCGGGCGAAGAAGCGGGCGATGGTCTCGGCGACACGGGGAAGCGAAGCCTGCGCGGCCACCGAGAGCGCGCCGACCCCGAGGAGGAGCACGTTCGTCGTTTGCATGCTCACAACATGGGGTCGCATTTGCGCATCGGCACGAAGTGAATGTGCGTACGTGGTATGCGTTATTGCATAGTCAAATGTTCGAATGGGACGACGCCCGCTACTTCCTCGCGGTGCACCGCACCGGGTCCCTCACCGCGGCTGGCCGGCAGCTCGGGGTGAACCAGTCCACCGTCAGCCGGCGCATGCGCATCCTCGAGGAGGCGCTCGGTACGCGCCTCTTCGTGCAAACGCAGGACGGGTACTTTCTCTCGCCGGCGGGAGAGCGCCTGCTGCCGCGCGCTGCGCGCATGGAAGACGAGGCGCTCGCGCTGGAGCGGGAGGCCACGGGCCAGGAGGCCAACCTGAGCGGCCCGGTGCGCGTCACCGGTGCCGACGCCTTCAGCGGGCGGGTGCTCGCGCCTCTGCTCGTCGACTTCCACGCGCGCACGCCGGGCATCGACCTCGAGCTCATCGCGGACATCCGTACCCTGAGCCTGACCAAGCGCGAGGCCGACCTGGCCGTGCGCACGATGCGGCCCAAGGAGCCGTCGCTCGTGATCCGACGCATCTGCGGTCTCACGAGCGCCGTCTACGCCGCGAAGTCGTACGGCAAGGTTGACGCGGGCGACATGGCCAGCCATCCCTTCGTCTCGGCGGACGACGCCACGTGGGTCGAGTCCCTCTGGCTCGCGCGCTCTGCTGCCGCAGCCCGCGTCGTCTTCAAGTCCAACAGCACCGAGGCGCAGCTCGCGGCGACGAAGAACGGCATCGGGCTCGGCATCCTCCCCTGCTACGTGGCCGACCCGGAACCGGACCTCGTGCGCGTCGTTGGCCCGGAGAAGGTCGTCTCGCGCGACCTCTGGCTCGTCGTGCACAAGGACCTTCAGCACACGGCGCGCATCCGCGCGTGCGCGGACTTCCTCTTCGAGGCGCTCGCCGCCCGCAGCGCAGAGTTCGAGGGCACGTCGAAGCCGCGGCGCCGGCCTTCGGCCTGACGGTTGAGCACCTCAGGGCCGGCGGACGTAGGCGACGGCGATGGCGTCGGCGTGCACGAGCTGCCACGCCGGGTCCGCGTGCAGCAAGCGATCGAGCGCCTGCCCCCTCGGCCACACGACCACACCGGCTTCGTACGCGTCGAGCACCTCGAGTGACGCGGCATCTCCCCGCCAGAGCGTCCCCTCGTCCTCGAAGGCGCCGTTGCCGAAGAGCCTGAGATGGTCGCGGCCATCGATGAAGTAACGCGGGTCGCCCATCCAGGCGTAGGCGAAGTATCCGCCCCAGTGCAGCGGCTCGACGACGTTCGAGAACGCCTCGCCCGCTGCCGCACGTGACCGCTGCGCCTCCCGCGCGACCTCCGCGGCGGTGACGGGCACGTCCCCGAACGGATCGTTGCCGTGCGAGAGCCACAGTGCGCCAGCAGTCGTCGCCAGCCCCGCGACAGCCCAGGTCGCGCGCTGCACGACAGGCGCGAGTCGGACGGCTTGCCACCGGTCGAGCATGGGGCCTGCGATCGCGATCTCCGCTGCAACGAGCGTCGTGGCGAATCGGCGGGACGCGCACGCGGCGAGCAGGAACAGGAGCACGAACCCCTGCTCGGACAGGCGCATACGGTCCCGCGCGTCGCGTCCACGCGCGACGATCACCGCGATCGCGAGCGCCGGCGCGAACAGCCACGAGGCGTCATGGAAGTCGGGCGAGCGAAAGAGATCGATCTGCTGCGTGCTCGGGTCGAACGCCGTTCCGAGCGCGAGGCGCAAGTATGCTGGCCCGTATGGGTTGATGCACGCCCCGGCGAGCGCCAGGCCCGAGGCCGCGAAGAACGGCCAGACCGCAGGGCGAGACTCTGGAGGTTCGAGCGTGACGAGAACGCCGCACGCGGCCGGCAAGAACAGGGCAGATACGAACGAGAGGTGAAGGTTCGCCCAGACGCCCACGAGCAAGGGCACCGCCGCCAGCCAGAGTTTCGGACGAGCCCCGTCGCGCAGCGCCCCGAGCACCGAGAAGAGCAGGACGATGCCGAGATCACCGAACACCTGGCCCCTGGCACTCAGATCCTGCGCGTCGACCTGGACGAAGAAGAGCGCCATCGGCAAGAGCACGATCCGCGAGAAAGGCGTCCTCGCGGCGCGGGACCACAGAAGCCACACCGCGACGCCCTCGACGAGAGACGCCGTGACCATCAGCCCCCGCTCGCCCAGGATCCGCACGATCGCGGCGAAGAGGACACACGCTCCACTGCTCACGATCGTCCATGGGCCCGGCACCGACGCGATCGCGAACGGATCGGACGTGGGCAGAGCCCGGTGCGCGAGCAGCCACCGACCCGTCGCGATGGTCCAGAAGCCGTCGCCGAGGATGGCCATCTGATGCCAGGCGAGGCCCGTCAGGGCGATGAACGCACTGAGCGACAGCGCCACCACGCGCAGGCGATCCGGGGATGGCTTCAAGGGATCCATTGCGAATCGAGCTCTCGCGCCCGCGTGCGCACGTCGTCGGACGTGGCCTTCGTCAGCACCTTGGACAGAACGCGCCGTGCCCTGTCGCGATCGCCGAGCTCCCAGTCGATCGATGCGAGCGTGAGGTAGCCCTCGGCGGGGGTCGTCTCACCGATCGCCCAGGCGAATGCCGCCGCATGTGCGCGGTAGAGGTTCCCACGCGCACGCCAGTACGCGACCGCCTCCGGCGCCGTCGTCGGTGCGTGCGCAGGCGCTGCCGCCGGCACCGGCAGCGCGGGAATGACGAGGGCGACCGCGACGAGCAATGCGACGGAGAGCGCGAGCCGACGCGGGGCGGCGCGGGCGCAAACAATGGCGATGGCCGCCGTGGCAATCAGGTCGACCAGGAAGAGGCCCCGGGCAGCAAGCGACAGCAGCAGAAGGACCCCCGCGATCGTGACCGCCACCGCGCCACGCGTGGTGCGGCCGCGCACGGACACGATCGCGGCGAAGAGCACGAGCCCACGCGCGACGAGCAGAAGCGTCTGGCCGGGATCCTGGGCGACGAACGCGACGAGCGGACTGCGCAGCCCCAGCGCCTCGAGATCCATGCTCGCGCTCCGCTACTTCGGCTTGGCCGCGTCGGCGCGAGCGATCGCCTGCTCGTCCACGAAAATGGTGTTCACGAACGTGCCCCCGCGCACCGCGTACCCCTGCTGGCGCATGAACGTCGCGATGTCGTCGATCGCGTGGCGCGTCCCGACCTCCAGCGTCTCCACGCACACCACCGGGGGCCTGAACCGGTGGAAGTCGAGCGTCTTGAGGATCGCGAGGTCGAGCCCCTCGGTATCGATGGAGAGCAGCGACGGCGACCCACCTCCGAAGTTCGTGGCGATCACGTCGTTGATCGAAGCGAGCGGCATCTTCACGACGCTCTTGATGGGCATCCCGAGGCGCACGACCTTGTCTGCCTGCTCCTTGGAGAAGGTGTTGTCCTCGTCCTCCGCGAACTCGTAGTAGTCGGCCGACGTCTCGCCGGTGGTGCCGATGCCTTCCTCGAGCACCAGATCGCGCGGGCGCTCCTTGCGCAGCTTTGCGGCGTAGCCGGGGTTCGGCTCGACCAGCACGCCGTGCGACCCCAGCGCGTAGAAGAGGTACGTGTTGCTGTCCTTGACCGGATCGTACGCGCCGACGTCGAGGTAGGTCGCGTTCGATATCCCGAGCGAGGCGAATATCTGCTTGATGACGAGGTCCTCGCCCTGCTGGGCGAACGAGACCTCCGGGAAGGAGTTGAGAGGCAGCGCGCTCGGCGAGACGGGCGCTGCCGCGGCGGGCGTCGACGCCGACGCCGCCGCACCGAACGTGGAGCTCGGGAGCGCCGTCAGGCGGCCGATGACGAACGCAAAGCCCCCGCCGACGACCAAGCCCGCGACGGCCCCCGCGATCTGCGCGCGTCGCACGTCCTCCGGCGCCATGTTCCGAGGCAGAAGCTACCAGACCGCGGCCCCCGCTGCGCAGCGCGGGCGTTCTGCTACTTTCGGCGACCATGAACTTCCACGTGATCGTGCTCGAGATGCGCAAGCTCCTCCGCAACATGGATGGCTGGTTCGAGAAGGCCAAGGCTCACGCCTCCGCCAAGAACTTCGACGCCAATCTGCTCATGCAGGCGCGGCTCGCGCCGGACATGTTCCCGCTCGTGCGCCAGGTCCAGTCGGCCTGCGACAGCGCCAAGTTCGCCGCCGTGCGCACCACGGGCAAGGAGGCTCCTTCGCACGCGGACACCGAGCAGACGATCGACGACGCGCGCGCACGCATCGCGGCGGTCGTCGCCTATCTCGAGACGTTCAAGGCGAGCGACTTCGAGGGCGCCGAGAAGCGCACCATCAGCAACCCGCGGTGGGAAGGGAAGACGATGACCGCGCCCGACTACTTCGTCGAGCACGCGGTGCCGAACTTCTTCTTCCACTTCTCGATGGTGTACGCTCTCCTTCGCCACAACGGCGTCGACGTCGGCAAGCGCGACTACCTGGGTCAGCTGTCGCTGCGGTGACCGGCCACGCCGTCGTGCAACGCCATCCCGACGACCATCGCGACCACGAACACGATGACGGGCGCGGCGCCGCCGGCGACCGAGACGACCGCAGGCCCGGGGCAGAAGCCTCCGAGCCCCCAGCCGACGCCGAAGACCGCGGCGCCTCCGACCAGGCGCGCGTCGATCGATTGCCTGCTCGGCAGCGCGAAAGTTCCACCGAGTAACGGAGCGCCCCGACGCAGAGCGACGCGGAAGAAGAGCACGTTGACGAGCACGCCGCTCGCCATGACCAGCGCGAGGCTCGGGTCCCACGCGCCCGCGAAGTCGAGGAACGCGAGGACCTTGCTCGGGTGCGTCATTCCCGAGATCGTGAGGCCGAGCGCGAAGAGCGCACCGCACGCGAACGCGACCACGAAACGCTTCATGGCGCCCCCGCTCCCGCGCCGAGCACGTGGCGCACGACGAACACGGTGGCGGCGCCCGTCGCCATGAAGAC
>DATJYG010000234.1:0-3891 GCA_035499695.1 Polyangiaceae bacterium | reverse complement strand
CGCGTGCGTGCGGAGCTTGAGGCTCTCCTGCTTCTTCGCGCCGAAGCGCTCCTTCATGATGCGCGCCCAGAGGCGCCGCGCCGCGCGGAACTTGGCGATCTCCTCGAAGAAGTCGTTGTGCACGTCGAAGAAGAAGGAGAGCCGCGGCGCGAAGTCGTCGACGTCCATGCCGCGCTCGATGCACGACTGCACGTACCCGATGCCGTCGGCGAGCGTGAAGGCGAGCTCCTGCGCCGCCGTCGCTCCGGCTTCGCGGATGTGGTAGCCGCTGATGCTCACGGTGTTCCAGCGCGGCACCTCGCGCGAGCAGAACTCGATCATGTCGGTGACGACGCGCATGGCCGGCCGCGGCGGCACGAGCCACGCGTGCTGGGCGATGAACTCCTTGAGGCAGTCGTTCTGGACGGTGCCGCCGATCTGCCCTCGCGGGATGCCGCGCACGTCGGCCAGCGCGACGTAGAACGCGAGCAGCACGATTGCCGGCCCGTTGATGGTCATCGACGTCGTGACCTTGTCGAGCGGGATGTCGGCGAAGAGCACCTCCATGTCCCGCAGCGTGTCGACGGCGACGCCGCACATGCCCACCTCGCCCATGGCGCGCGGGCTGTCGGAGTCGTACCCCATCAAGGTGGGGAAATCGAAAGCGGTGGACAGCCCCGTCTGCCCCTGCGCGAGCAGGTACTTGAAGCGCGCGTTCGTCTGCTCGGGCGTGCCGAACCCGGCGAACATGCGCATCGTCCAGAGGCGGCCCCGGTACATCGTCGGCTGCACGCCGCGCGTGAAGGGGTACTCCCCGGGCAGCCCCAGATCGCGCATGTAGTGCACGGGCACGTCGCCCGGGGTGAGCACGTCGGGTAGGTCCAGATCGCTCCACGTGGTGAAGCGGGGCTTGCGCGCAGGCATCTTCGCCTCGGCCTTGGCCACCGGGCCCTTGCGCCATGCCTCTACCGCCTTGCGGATGGCCTCCACATCCCCCGGGGTTTCGCCGTCTTGCGTGTACTCCTGAGGCACGTTCGGGCTGCGGCCGAGCGTGCTGCTGGCGGGATGGGCCATGCACCCAATGTAACGCGAACCCCATCCCGGTGCCCGACCAGCTGGATGCGCCGGGTCATCCACCATGACGCGCTGGGCGGTGAAGCATGATGCGCACGCGCACGTGCTTCGTGCGCGAGCGCACGTGCTTCATGCGCTCGTGCATCTGCTTCATGGGCTAGGGTTTGTGGCTCCATACCCTCGCGCATCGGCTTCGTGCGCCAGGGCAAGTGCTTCATGCGGTAGCGCATCCGCCTCGTGCGGGAGGCGGTGTGCCTTCATCCCCTCGTGCATCGGCGTCCTGCGCAAGTGCAAGACGCTCGTGCGCTGGGTCACGAGCCACGTGCGCTCGCGCATCTGGCCGACGCACGAGCGCATCATCCCCGAGGGATGACCGCAGTCTCGACGTGCCGCGCCGTCAGTCCGCCTTGGCGGCGGCGACTCCCTCGGCCTTGTACTGCTTGTAGACCTTCACGCGCGACCACACGAAGTAGGCCGCAGCGATGATGATGAAGGCGCCGATGACCGCGTCGGCCCGGTGCATGAAGTGCTTGAGCGGCGAGTGCTCGTCCATGAGCTCCAGGCCCAGGCGCTGACCCACGTACGCCAGCGCGTAGCACCAGGGGAGGGAGCCCGCGAAGGTGTAGACGTGGAACTTCGTGCGGTTCATCCGCGCCACGCCGGCGGGGAAGGCGATGAAGGTGCGCACCACCGGGAGCAGGCGCGCGACGAAGATGATCACGTCGCCACGCTTCTCGAACCACCGGTCGGCCAGCTCGATCTCCTTCTTCGAGATGAGGAGCTTCTTGCCGTACTTCTCGATCGCCGGCCTGCCGCCCTTGGCGCCGACCCAGTAGGCGACCTCGGACCCGAGGTTGCACCCGATGGCCCCGGCGATGGCGGCGAAGAGCAGGTTGAAGACGGGCAGGGTCACGCCGTACGTCGTGCTGAGCGACGCGGCGACGTCCGGGCTCGTGAGCGCCCCCGCGTACGGCATGATGAGCTCACTCGGCAGCGGGATGCAGGCGCTCTCGATGCCCATGAGCACCGCGATGCCCGCGTACGACATCGTGGCCATCAGGTAGACGCAGAACCCGCCGAGAACCGTGAAGATCGCCTTGACCATGAGCCGGCGCGTTATAGCCCGTGGGAAGCCGGGGGGCGAGTTCGGACGTAGGATGCGGATGTGACGACTCCGCGCCGTTCGCCGCTCTCCTCGTTCGGCCCCATCGCGAGCGCCTTCGCGCTCTATCTGTTCCTCGGAGCCTTCAACGTGTTCGCCGCGGCCGTCGTACCGTGGCTCCTCGAGCTCTGGGAGCGCTCGCCCCGGCTCGCCGCCCTCGGCTGGCTCGGGCTCGTCGCGTCACCCGCGGGCTTCGTCGCCATGGCGCACCACGCGACGCACGCCCTGATGGACCGCTTCGACGTGACGGACGCGCCGAGGGTCGCCCGGGGCCTGGTGCCGGGCCTCGAGAGCATCCGGGCGGGCCTCTTCGCCTGGTTCGTCATCTCCTTCGCCTCGATGGCGAGCGCGCTCCTCTTCCTCGCGATCTTCCCGCCGCCTCCGGGGGAGGACGCGCTGTCCACGCTGATCCACGTGGCCACGGATTTCCGCCTGCAGGCGACGGTGCACGCCGTGCTCTGGGTCGGCGTGGCCGGCCTGCTCTACGACGTCGAACGAAGAGTGACGCGGGCGGGCTAGGTGCCCGTCTTGTCGGGCGCCTTCTTCTCGGCCTTCTCGGACTTCTCCGTTGCCGCCGCCGCCTCGTCCTTCGGCTTCGCCGCCGGGGCCTCGTCCTTCGCCTTCGCGGGGCCCGCCGCCGCCTCCGCCGGGCCGTCCTTGCTCGACGCCGGGACCGGCTCCTCCGCGGCCGTCTCCTCGATCTTGATGAGGACCGCCGTGATGTTGTCCTCTCCGCCGCGCTCGTTCGCCCGCTGGATGAGCTTCCGGCACGCCTCGCGGATGTCGTTCGTGGCGTTGACGATCTCCTGGATGTCCTCGTCGCTCACCATGCCGCTCAGGCCATCGGAGCAGAGCACGTAGACGTCACCGATCTTGGGGTCGTCGTGCTGCAGGTCGACCACCACGTTGTCCTGCATCCCCAGGGCGCGGGTGATGACGTTCTTCGGCAGCTCCTGCTTCTGCTCGTCCGTGAGGTCGGGCATGGCGAGCAGGTAGTCGTTGATGAGCGAGTGGTCGCGCGTGAGCTGCTGGATGTTGCCGCTGCGCACCCGGTAGCAGCGCGAGTCGCCCACGTGCCCGATGTACATGCGCTTTTTCTTGGGGCTGAACATGGCCCCCACCACGGTCGTCCCCATGCCGTGGTACTCGCGCGACCGCGTCGACCGCTCGAAGATCTGGCGGTTGGCCACCCGGATGCCCGTCAGCAACCGGTTCTCTTCCTCGCTGAGGTTCGTGTCGAAGTGGAAGGGCCAGGTCACGTCCTCGTTGGCCGTGGTCCGGAAGAACTCCGAGATGGTCTCGGTGGCGATCTTGGACGCCACGTCCCCGGCCCGGTGTCCGCCCATTCCGTCGGCGACGACGAACAGGTCGTACTCCTTGAGCACCACAAACGAATCTTCGTTGTGCTCACGCTGGAGCCCTACGTCGCTCAAGCCGGCTGCGACCGCTCGCATCAAGGCGACGAATCCTCCAACGAGAAAAGACTTTCACCCGCTCACGGGGGTGTCAAGCGAGGCTCACCCCTGGCACAAAGGCTGTCCAGGTGATGCCGCCCAGCCTCACACCTCCATGATGTCCTTCTCTTTGTGCGCGATCATCTGGTCGACGTGCTTGACGGCTTCCGTCACCGTCTCCTCGACCTTCTTCTTCGCGCGGTCCACCTCGTCCGCACTCGC
>DATJYG010000233.1:0-7741 GCA_035499695.1 Polyangiaceae bacterium | reverse complement strand
GATCTTCATGCGGCTCGTGATCGCGTTCTTCAGCTTGAGCGGCGGCGTCATCTCCTCGGTGAGCACGCCGTCGATGCGGTAGCGCACGCGGAGCTTCTTCTCGTACGGCTCGAGGTGGATGTCGCTCGCGCCCTTCTTGATCGCGTTGAGGAGCACCATGTTGACGAGGCGGACGACCGGCGCGTCCTCGCTCGCCTTCTCGAGCTCGAGGAGGTTCAAGTCCTCCTCTTCGCCGGTGAAATCGATCTCCGTCTCGTCGAAGCCGGCCATGACCTCGTCGTAGGAGGGGCCGGCGTTGTAGTATTTCTCGATCGCGCTGTGGATCGCGGTCTCGCTCGCGATGACCGGCTCGATGTTGTAGCCGGTGAGGAACTTCAGGTCGTCGATGGCGTTGAGGTTCGTCGGGTCCGCCATCGCGACGATGAGCGAGTTGCCCGTGCGCGAGACGGGGACCACCTTGTGGCGCTCGCACGGCTCCTTGGGCACGAGCTTCAGGATTTCCGCGTCGATCTCGTACTCGTCGAGATTCACGGTCGGGACGCGGTACTGCTGGCTGAGGAAGCTCGTGATTTCCTCGTCACTCACGTACCCGAGCTTCGCGAGCGTGTAGCCGAGGTTCTGCCCGGATTTCTGCTGCTCCTCCTGCGCGTGACGGAGTTGCGTGAGCGAGATGAGCTTCTCGCGGACGAGGAGCTCGCCCAGGCGGTTGTTATTCGCCATGCTAGCCCCATAGCTTACAGGAGCGCGAAGGGCGGCGACTAGACGTGGGTGGGTTTTTCCGGTTCCTGAGTGGCAGTGGCAGTGGCAGCGGCGGTCGCCGGGCTTCGCGCCTCGGCGCCGCGAGGGCCCTCTCCGGCGCTCGGTCCGCGGAGCTCCGAGGCGAGCTGGCGCAGGCGGCGGCGCTCTACGCGGAGGCCGGGCGCCCCGACGAGGCGGCTCGCGTCATGGTGCTTCGGGGGGACGCCGAGCCCGATCCGGCGGTACGGCTGAGGCACTACGTGCAGGCGGTGGAGACGGCGCCGGCCGGGTCGCCCGCCTCGATGCACGCACGGCGCAAGCGGGGGAACCACGTCATCGCCATGAGCGTCGACGCGCCGATGACCGAGACGACCCGGCAGGATCTGCTCCAGGCGGCCCGGGAGCTCGAGGAGCTCGGGGACGCGGAGGCCGCCGCCGCGGCGTCGGTCGCGTACGGGCGCGCCGGGGACGTAGAGGGGCAGGCGCGCGCGCTGGCGAGGGCGGGAGACGTCGAGAAGCTCGATGCGCTCCTCGTCGAGCAGCAGGGAAAGGACCGGGAGGCGCACGCACGGCGCGCAGCGCACGACCAGGTGGCCATGCTCCTGGCGACCGGGCGCCGGCGTGAAGCCGTCGAGACGGCGCGCGCGTCGACCGACGCCGCCCTGCGCGAGCGCGTCGCCACCGTGGAAGCGAGGCGCGTTGCCGGGGACGTCGTGGCCCTCGAGCTGCGCGGTCGTCCGCAACGCATCGTGCTCGGCGAAGAAGTCGTCGTGGGGAGGGTCGCGACGATCTCGATTGCCTCGACGGCGGTGAGCCGGAGGCACGTGGCGGTCGCCCGGAGCGGGCCGGACATCGTGGTCCGCGACCTGGGGAGCCGCAACGGCACGACGCTGCGCGGGCTCGCGCTCGCCGGAGAAGCGCGGGTCGGCGACGGGATCGAGGTGCGCCTCGGCGACGAGGTTCCCATGGTCGTGCGTCCCAGCGAAGAAATGGGCGGCGCTGCGCTCATCGAGCTCGCCGGGGAGCGGTACGTCGCGCCGCTCGGCAAGGCCGCGCTCGGCGTCGGCGCGTGGATGCTCGAGCGCGGGGGCGACGGGTGGGCGGAGCTCGCCACGTCGGACTCGCCGCCGGCCTTCGCGGACACGATGCAGCTCGCCCCGCGCGTGACGCTGCTCGCCGGCGACGCGATCGCCGCGGAGCGCGGGGGCGTGGTCGTGCTCCGGGTGCGGCCCCGGTGAGCGACGAGATCGATCGCCTGCTCGCGCCGGACACGCCGCTCGACGAGGCGCTGCGGGTCTTCGGGCACCTGCGCACCACGCCCGACGAAGGCCGCGCCATCCAGGCGGTCGTGTCGCGCAGCGCGTACGCGTCGGTACCCGAGCCCCTGCTCGTCGCCGTGGCGTCGGCCCTCGTCGACCGCGGCGACGGCGCAAGCGCCGAGCGCGTTCTCGCGGGGCTGTCGTCCAGCCCGGCGCTGCTCCTTCGCGCCGACCTCCTCGCCGGTGACGCGGGGCCGGGCGCGCGGCTCGCGGAGGCCGTCGCCCTCGTCGAGCGGGTGCTCCTGCGCGACATCGACTGGCCGGGTGCGCGCGAGCGCCACGAGCGCTGGGGCCGCGGCCTTCGCCTCGCGGAGCCCGCGCGCCCGCGCGACCCCGGCGCGACACTCGTCACGAGCCAGCCCAAGGCTCCCTTCCGCCTGGTCCGCGAGACGGGACGCGGCGGCTCGGGGGTCGTCTACGAGGCGACGGACGCGGAGCTCGGCCGGCCGGTGGCGCTCAAGGTGTACCACCGCCCCGATCGCGACCGCGCGCAGCTCCTGCACGAGGGCCGGGTCGCGGTGCAGCTCGCGGGCCCGGGCATCGTGCGGGTCTTCGACGTGGACCCGGCGCAGGGATGGCTCGCGATGGAGTGGGCGCCGCTCGGGGCCCTGCGCACGCGTCTGCAGGCGCGTGATTCGGCGACGCTCGTGCCGCTCTCGCGCTGGGCCGTGCCCCTGGCTCGCGCGCTCGCGCGCGTGCACGCCGCGGGCTGGGTTCACCACGACGTCAAGCCGGCCAACGTGCTCCTGCGCACGCCGGACGACCCGCTGCTCACCGACTTCGGCACGGCGCGCCGCGCCGGCGAGCCGAGCCCTCCGGGCAGCATGGGCTACGTCTCTCCCGAGCGCCTCGCCGGACGCGCGAGCGACCCGCGCGACGACGTCTACGGCTTCGGCCGCGTGCTGGAGGACGCGCTCGACGTCCTCGCGCCTGGCATCTCCGACGCCGCGTCGACGAGGCACTGGCGCGTGCTCTCTGCTCTCTGCACTGGGCGCGATGCGGACCGCCCCGCGGATGGCCCGGCGCTGCTCACGCTCGCCGGATCCGGCTGAGGCGTCGACGCTTCGTCACGGTCGGGTACACGACCACGCGATGTCCGCCGTCGACGGCGCCACGCCGAGCGTCACCGGACCGGTAGCGGTGCACACGGCGCTCGCTTCGTCGATCGACCCGGACACCACGTTCGGATCGCTGCCCATGGGCGCGCCGACGTGTGTGGCCGCCGCCCGCCCTTTGACGGTCACCGTGTAGGTGCCGTCCTCGGCCAGGCGACGCCGCATGCACGTGCAGCCCTTGTCGCCCGGGGCGGACTCGAAGAAGTCCCCCTGCCACCGCATCTCCCAGGTACCCCCCTTGGGGATCCTCCGCACCACGGCGGCCGGCGCGCCGCAGACCGGACGGTTGCACGTCTCGCAGTCGGTTCCGCAGAACTCGGGACGGCCGAGCTGACGCCCGAGCTTGTCCGTGATCAAGACGTTCTCGCCGTACTCCGCGTCGACGAACACGTCGCCCGCCATCGGGTTGGCAAAGCGCACCGTCACCACCCCCGGCGGCGTCGCGCTGGTGCGCACCGGAGAATCGGGCTTCCGAGAGCACGCCCCGCCGGCGAGGACCACGATGACCGCCACGCCGAAGATCGAGAATGCGCCGCGCACGTCCCCCATACTACGGTAGGGGCATGAGGCAGCCGGAAGAAGTCTGCGCGACTTGCGGGGGCGACGGGTACATCCAGAACTCGTTCGGACTGAAGGACCGGTGCCCGAGCTGCCGGGGCAGCGGGCGGCGCGCCGAGGACATGGGGTTCCGCGACGTCACGAAGACCAAGCCCTCGCACTACAACAAGACGAACACCAAGGGAGCGCCGGCGCCGAAGCCCACGTGGCCCGCCACGTTCGAGGGCGGACAGCTCGCCGGCGAGGTGCGCGACTGCAAGACGATCTCGCAAGAATCGAAGGACCGTCTCATCCGCGAGATCATGGAGCACGAGACGAGCCACGGTCAGTGCACGCAGACGTTCATCAAGAAGGTCCGCAAGCAAATCCGGCCGAAGCAAGCGTGAGGCGCATCCCGTAGCCCGCATCGGGCATCGAAGGCAGGGTGGGCCGGATTCCCGGCCGCGCTACATTGCCCACCATGCCGACGACTTACACCGACCTCATGGCCGACGTGCGCAAGCGCACACGTCAGGTGTCGCTCGAGGAGCTCAAGCGGCGCATCGACGCCGGCGAAAAGCTGACGCTCCTCGACGTGCGCGAGAAGGACGAGTGGCGCGGCGGATTCATCCCCGGCGCCGTGTCGATCCCGCGCGGCTTCCTCGAGATCCAGGCCGAGCAGAAGCTGCCCGACAAGAACGCGCACATCGTCGCGTACTGCGCCGGGGGCACGCGCTCAGCGCTCGCCGCCGCGACCCTGCAGGACCTCGGCTACACGAACGTCGAGACGGCGAACCCCGGGTTCGTGCGCTGGAAGGACCTCAAGTACCCGATCGAGGCGCCGCCTGACCTCAACGACGCGCAACGCGAGCGGTACTCCCGCCACATCCTGCTCCCGGAGGTCGGCGAGGCGGGTCAGGCGAAGCTCCTCCAGAGCCGCGTCCTGCTCCTCGGCGCCGGCGGCCTCGGGTCGCCCGCGGCGATGTACCTCGCTGCGGCCGGCGTCGGCACGCTCGGCATCGTCGACGCCGACGTGGTCGACGCGTCCAACTTGCAGCGTCAGATCGTCCACGCGACGAGCCGCGTGGGGACGCCGAAGGTCGAGAGCGCCGCCAAGACGATCGCCGAGCTGAACCCCGACGTGAAGGTCGTCCCGCACATGGAGCGCATGACGAGCTCCAACGTCGACCGGCTCTTCTCGGACTACGAAGTGATCGTCGACGGCACCGACAACTTCCCGACGCGCTACCTCGTCAACGACGCGAGCGTCTTCCTCGGGAAGCCGGTCGTGCACGGCAGCATCTTCCGCTTCGACGGCCAGGTGACGACGTTCATCCCCGAGAAGGCCGCGAAGAAGCTCGGCATGCCCGAGCCCAGCCCCTGCTACCGCTGCCTCTACCCCGAGCCGCCGCCGCCGCACCTGGCGCCGAGCTGCCAGGAAGCCGGCGTCCTCGGCATCCTCTGCGGCATCATCGGCACCCTCCAGGCGACCGAGGCCATCAAGATCCTGCTCGGCCGCGGCACCACGCTCGGCGGGCGGCTGCTCACGTACGACAGCCTCAAGATGAAGTTCCGCGAGCTTCGCCTTCGCCGCGCGCCGGACTGCCCCGTGTGCGGGCCGAAGCCGAGCATCACGAGCTACATCGACTACGAAGGCTTCTGCGCCGTGGGCTGAGATCTCGCTCACCCGCAGAGCTGCGATCGCAGGATCGCTGCTTACGTTTCGCCATGGTCACGAATCGAGAAGGAGGTGGCCATGGCGACGCTGTCGAGATGGAATCCGTTCGGCGAGATGCAGCGACTCAGGGACGAGCTCATACGCGGCTGGTCCGGACAGACGGGCGAGATGCAGAACTTCGCCCCCGCAGTCGACATCTACGAGGACGAGGGGATGATCACCGTGTCGGCGCACGTCCCCGGGATGAAGGCGGACGACGTGCACATCGACGTGGAGAACAACGTGCTGACGCTCAGCGGCGAGCGGAAGCTCGAGCGAGAGGACAAGCGCGAGGGCTACCACCGCATCGAGAGCTCCTACGGGACCTTCACGCGCTCGTTCGTGCTCCCCGAGTCGGCGGACGCCGAGAAGGTCGATGCGAACCTGAGCGACGGCGTGCTCACGGTACGCATTCCCAAGCGGCCGGAGGCCGCTCCCAAGCGCATCGAGGTGAAGACCAAGGAGGCGCAGGTGAGCGGCGGCCAGGGTCAGAAGATCGAGACCCAGAAGAGCGAGGCGCAGAAGAGCGGGGAGGGCCAGAAGGTCGAGACGCAGAAGTAGTAGCGCGACGACCTGGCTTTCGGGCATACCCTCGGCGCGCCATGACGGGTGCCGAGTTCGAGTCCGCCTTCCGGAAGCTGGTCGCGGGTGCCGCGCGCGGCAGCGAGAACGTGGGATGCATCGACTGCGAGCGTTGCGAACGCTGCAGCGAGTGCACGTTCTGCAACGCCTCGCGCGGCCTCGCGCGCTCTCACTACTGCGACGAATGCGCCGAGTGCACCGACTGCACGCGCTGCGTGAGGTGCACGGGTTGTCTCGCCTGCCAGCACTGCCTCGAGAGCGAGCGCTGCATCGGCAGCGCGTACCTCGTGCGGTCCATCGGCTGCAGCGGTTGCACGTACTGCTTCGGATGCGTGGGGCTCGCGCGCCGCGACTTCTGCATCCTGAACGAGCCGTACGACCGGGCGACGTACTTCGAGATGACCAGCCGCCTGGCGCGCGAGCTGCGCATCGCGCTGCCATGAGGGCCGTCGTGCAGCGCGTGAAGAGCGCGCGGGTCGAGGTGGACGGCGCGGTGATCGGCGCCATCGATCGTGGGCTGCTCGTGTATCTGGGCTTCGGCAAGGGCGACACGGCGGACGACCGCGCGTGGGTGCTGTCGAAGATCGCCGGCTTGCGCGTATTCGAGGACGCCGCGGGGAAGATGAACCTCGGCCTTCAGGACGTGGGCGGCGCGCTGCTGCTCGTGAGCCAGTTCACCCTCTACGGCGACGTGCGCCGCGGCCGCCGGCCGAGCTTCGACGACGCGATGCCGCCCGAGCAGGCCGCGGCCGAGTACGAGGCTGCCGTGCAGGACGCGCGAGCGACGGGCCTGCGCGTGGAGACGGGCCGGTTCCGTGCGGACATGCAGGTGTTCTCGGTCAACGACGGGCCCGTCACGCTCTGGATCGACTCGTCGGCGCGAGCGCCAGGCGCGCAGTAGACTGCCGTCGTGCCCGAGGAAGCGCAGAAAGACCCCGTGCTCGAGGCGCTCTGGAAGCGCGTCCTCGAGGCGTGGGACGACGACAAGACGCACGCGGCGCTGCTCGACCACGCGATGCGATCGCAGGCGCTGCCCGAGATAGCCGGGCGCTACCGGGCGCTGAGCGAGGATCCCGCGAAGGGGGCGCTCGCGAAGAAGAAGCTCGACGCCATCGTCCTGGCGGCGACGCAGATGCTCCTGTCGATGAAGACGCCGAAGCCCGGCAAGACGCCGCTGCCCATCACGCTGAGCGCCGCCGGCGTGGCCGCGTTGCTGCTCGGCTGGCTCGCCTGGGAGCTCTGGGGCCACCACTGACGGCCGCGAGTCGCGACGCGAGCTCGATGGCGGCCGTCATGCCGCGCGCGTCAGCCGTCCACGTTCCGGCGCGGTCGTACCCCGTCCCGTGATCGACGCTCGTGCGCACGATGGGCAACCCGAGCGAAACGTTGACCGCCTCCCCGAAGTCCACGAGCTTCATCGGGATCGTCGCCTGGTCGTGGTACATCGCGACGACGCCGTCCCAGCGACCGCCGACGGCGAGGCGGATGGCGCTCTCGGCGGGCACCGGGCCTTCGACGACGGCGGCGATGCGTTCGGTGCGGAGGCGGGCGCGCGCCCTCGCGATGCCGGGGCCGATGCGCGTTTCCTCCTCGTGCCCCAGCAGCCCGCCTTCCCCCGAGTGAGGGTTCAGCGAAGCGACCGCGATGCGAGCCGACCGCTTCTCGAGGCGGGAGACGAGCCACGCGAGCCAGTAGGTCGCGCGCTCGACCGCCGTGGGCGTGATGGCCGCCGG
>DATJYG010000232.1:0-10632 GCA_035499695.1 Polyangiaceae bacterium | reverse complement strand
CAGCCGCGCCGAGCGCGTGGGGCAAGCGATCGACGGTGAAGTGCTGCGCGCGTGCCTCGGCGAGCGCGGGCCGATGCGCGTCGAGGCGCATCTGGCTCCGCCCGAGCGCGCGCGCGCCGGGACCGTGGGACTGCACATGCTGGTCAACGGGCGTCCCGTGCGTGACCGGGCGCTCGCGCGCGCCGTCGCGCACGCCTACGGATCGGTGCTCGAGCCGGGACGCTACCCGGTGGGCGTCGTGTACGTGGAGGTGCCGCCCGACCAGGTGGACGTCAACGTGCACCCGCAGAAGGCCGAGGTGCGCTTCGCCGAGGGGCGCGCTCTCTTCGACGCCGTGAGCCGTGAGCTCCACGCTTCGCTGGCGACGGCGTTCAACCTGCCGGCGTTCGGGTCGGCCGCAGCGCGCCTGTGGTCGACCCCGCGCCCGGCTCCCGTGTCGGCCGAGGCGCCGACCACGCGCTACGTGCCGGCGGGCGTCGCCGAGCCCGCGCCGGACCCATGGGACCTCGCGCACGAAGACACCGCGGCGCAGTCGACCGCCATCTCCGAGCGGGCAACGCTCGAATCGCTTCCGGATCCCATCTCGTCCGCGCCGCCGTCGTCCTTGGCGCAGCCCGACCCGGCGCCGCCGGCGCTCTTCGAGGGAGCCGGCTTCTACGCGTCGCTCGAGTTCCTGGCGCAGGTGCGTGCGACGTTCCTCGTGTGCAGCGGCAGCGACGGTCTCTACGTGCTCGACCAGCACGCCGCGGCGGAGCGCGTCACCTTCCACCGCCTGCGCCGCGCTTTCGCGTCGCGCTCGATGGCGACGCAGCGCCTGCTCATCGCGGACATGGTGGAGCTCCTGCCCGCCGAGGTCGCGACGCTCGAGGAGCACGCCGCGGACGTCGAGGCGCTCGGGGTCGAGCTGCGCCCGGTCGGCGCGAGCGCGGTGGCCGTTCACGCGGTTCCGACGCTGCTGGCCCGTGCGCGCCCCGAGCGAATCGTGCGCGACCTGGTCGCGGAGCTCGGACGCGCCGCGCGCCGCCCCTTCGGCGACGCGGCGGACCTTGTGCTCGCGACGATGGCCTGCCACGGCAGCATCCGCGCGGGGGACGTGATCGCGCGCGAGGAAGCCGTGGCGCTCCTGCGCGCGCTCGACGCCATCGACTTCGCCGGGCATTGCCCCCACGGGCGGCCCGTCGTGACGCGCATCGGATATGACGAGCTCGAGCGACGCGTCGGTCGTTAGCCAGGCGCTGCGCATCGCGCGCGAGGACCCGCAGGCTCTGCTCGTGGTGGTCGGTCCCACTGCGTCGGGCAAGACCGGGCTCGCCGTCGCTCTCGCCGAGCAGCTCGTCGGGCCTGGTGGGTGCGGCGAGATCGTCAGCGCCGACAGCGTCCAGATCTACCGCGGGTTCGACGTCGGCTCGGGGAAGCCATCGCCCGAGGAGAACGCGCGCGCGCCGCACCACCTCGTGAGCGCCATCGATCCGCTCGAGCCCATGGACGCCGCATCTTGGGCCGCGCTGGCGTCGCGCGCGATCGACGACGTGCGCGCGCGTGGTCGCGTACCCATCGTCTGCGGCGGCACGTTCCTCTGGATCAAGGCGCTGCTCTACGGGCTCGCCGAGACGCCGGCGGCGAGCCAGGAGCTGCGCGACCGGCTGCGCGCGGTCGCCGAGAGCGAGGGCCGTCCGGCGCTTCACGCCCGCCTGCGCGAGGTGGATCCCGAGTCTGCTGCGCGTCTGCACCCGAACGACCTGGTGCGCGTCAGCCGTGCCCTCGAGGTGTGGGAGCTCACGGGCAAGCCGATGAGCGCCTGGCAGCGCGAGCACGCGTTCGCGCTCGAGCGCCACCGGGCGCGCCTGCTCGCGATTGCGCGGGACCCGGGGACGCTCACCGAGCGAATTCAGGAGCGTGTTCGCGCCTGGCTCGCAGGCGGCTGGATCGAGGAGGTCGAGGCGCTCCTCGCTCGCGGCTACGGCGACGCGCGCGCCATGAGCAGCGTCGGCTACGCACAGGTGCGGGCGATGCTCGCCGGGGAGCTGCCGCGCGAGGAGCTGGAGGGTGCCATCGTCCGCGCGACGCGTGTGTTCGCGCGGCGCCAGCGCACGTGGCTCAATCACGTGGACGTCGAGCGACTCGCTTGAGCGCGCGCCGACGGCGGACGAGCGAGGCGCCGACGAAGGCGAGGCCGCCCAAGACGACGGCGGGGCCGTCGAGCCACGACGCGGCGTCCGTCGTGGCGCAGCCTCCCCCGCTCCCTCCGCCGTTGCCGCCGCCGCCCGCGCACGGGTCGTAGGTGGGGTCGTCGTACACGGGCGCCGTGAGCTGGTTGGACACGGTCACCTGCGAGGGCGATGCCTCGAGTACGAGGTCGGCCGCGGTGAGCGCGCTGGCGGGCAGGATCGCCCGCATGCGCGTCACCCAGGTGCTGTTCGGGTCGAGGCCCACGGAGGCGACAGACAGGTCGTCGAAGCCGTCGCACGCGCTCGTGCCGCACGCCCCGTCCGGCGGCGAGAAGCCTCCCGAGTCGCCGCCGCCCGTCGCGCCGTCCTGCGAGGCGCTCGCGTCGTCCCCCGCCTCGTTCGAGCTCGACGCATCCGTGCTCGCTTCACCGGGCTCGCCCGCCTCGCCCACTCCGGTCTCCTGCGTCGCCCCCGCGTCCTGGGCGAAGAGGTCTTGCGGACAGAGCGCCCCGCCGCCCTCGCAGAGGCACTGCGCGAAGTAGGCCGCCGCCAGCGACTGCGCCGAGCCGTAGAACGTCACGCCGCCGCTCGACCCCGCGCTGCCCGCGCCGCCGGGCGAGCCGCAAGAGTAGCCGCCGCCGGACGCGTAGTCGCCGGCCGTTCCGGTCGTGGACGTGCCCTGCGCGAACTCGGTGAGCCACGTTCGGCCGCCGCCTCCTTGCATCACCTGCTCGGCGAGCGCCTCGTAATTCGACTGGTTCTGCGCGTGCTCCCACACGAGCTTCGTCGTGTCGACGACGCCGTTCGGGAAGTTCTGCACCTGGTATCGCCCGTCGCTGATGACGTAAAGCGTAATGCCCACGTTCGCGCCGGCGCCGGCGGAGACCATGCGCAGCGGCAAAGACAGACCCGCGCCCGGCGTCACCACGCGTACGGGTTGCATCGCCTGCACGCCCTCACCCGGAGCGAGGCGCAGGGCGATGAAGTCGAACTTCTCGTTCACGTACGCGTCGATGATCGGTCGCGTGGACGCGGGAATGTCGTACTTGTTGGCGACGAGCCAGTCGTAGAGCGCGTTCGGGTTCGTCGATCGCAGCGTGACCGTGTCGTACGGGCCGACGACGCTCTGGTTCAGGACCTGGACGCCGCTTCCTCCCGTTCCTCCGGCCGGGCTGAACGCGAGGGAGGCACCCCCGTTCGACGAGCTCGAGCCGCAACCGAAGCCTCCGCCGTTGCCGCCGTTGGCGCAGTTGGGCGTCGGCCCCGTGATCACCGGGCTGCTCAGCGCATCGAGCGCCGCGAAGAACTCGTCGTGAGAGAGCTGGATCTGCGCTCCCGCCTTCACCGGGAGAACCCACGCGAAGTCCTGCGGCGAGCCCGAGTACTCGATCTGGTCCCAGAGCACCGACTGCTGGGGCGAGATCGAGAAGGCCATGCGGTGCCCGGTGACGACCGTCACCTGCTTGGGCGTCGGCACGTGGAAGCACCCTCCGCACGCGCGCGCCGGACGGGGCGGCAGCATCGTCGCGACCGCCGCCAGCGCCCCTACCATCCAACCCCCGAAGACGAAGCAAGCTCTCATGCGAAACCCTCCTGTGAACCCCAGGTCACCTCAGTCGTGACCGCGATGTCATGCTCCTCACCACGGGCCGTAGGCCCCCCTGAGTCCGAGCGTGAACCACACGTGGGGCGACGGACTGTCGATCCACGTCGGCTCGGGCGTCTCCGCCGGGCTCAGCCCGTGCGTCAGGAACTCAGCCAGCGACAGGCCCAGGTACGGGCCGATGCCGAGCGCTCGACGTCGGACGTCGAACCCCAGTTGGAAGTCGACCAGCACCGGTCCGGTCAGGGTCGCGGTGGCGCTACGACTCTGCGCGCTCTCCGAGAAGGCGGCCACTTCCCAGCCGGTGCCGATCGACGCCCACCAGGAGACTCTCCGCTCGGGGATGAAGTAGTAGCGCGCCTCCGCGCGGAGCTGCGCATCCTGGCGAAAACACGACGCGTTCGTGGGGCAGGTGCCAGCCGTGTTCGGCGGGAGGCCCGCCCCCCATGCGAGGGTGCCGCCCAGGTACACGTGAGGGGAGAGCCGGTACCCGGCGTCGATGCCGATCGGCACCGAGGCAGTCTCGAGGTGGCTCATCGACGTGTTGAGCGAGGCGCTGTTCGACAGAGGTCCCCCCGGCAGCGCGTACCCGAGACGCACGCCGAGTTGCAGCCCGCGCTCGGCGGGTAGTGGCTCCACGATGGGCGCGCGGGGCGCGTCGGGGTGGGCAGCCGCGTCGGGATCCCGGTCCTCGGCGAGCGCCATCGCAGGGACGGCGGGCCAGAGGCATGCGAGGAGAAGTGGGAGACGTCGGGCCATCCGCATGGGAGCGAAGGCACTCCCAAGCAAGGACCCGACCAACGACTACGCCATTCCGAAGGCGACCTTCACGGCAGGCTTCTGCAGCATCAGGATCGTGCAGACGCCGAGCGCCGTGCCGAACGGAAGATTGAGCAGCGCCGTGCACGCGCCGACCATGATCAGCACGTAGTGCTGGCGCCGTCCGAGCGCGCGGCCGGCGAGGATCATGATGATGCACTTGGCCGCGAGGAAGAGCGCGACGAGGCCGAAGATCGCCGCGAAGATTCCGCCGAAGAGCATGGGCGGCGGCGCCCCCGGTGTCTTCCCTCCGGCGGCGGCGCCGGAGATGAGCAGCGCGGGGACGACGGCGAGGGCGCTCAGCAAGAGCGCGCCGATGCCCACCAGACCCGCGTAGACGAAGAACAGGACGCCGAGCACGTTCAGGTTGCTCTCGTCCTGCGCCGTCAGTGTGGGAGGGTGCTGCGGCGGGTATTGCTGCGGGGGATACTGCGCCGGATAGGGCTGGTTCATGCGCCCCTAGAGCTCGTTCGGCGTGTACCCGTTCGTCTCTGTCGGCTTCGGCGCGGGCGTCGGCTTCGGCTCTGCGCTCGCCGCTGCAGTCGGCTTCGGCGCCGGGGGCTGGACGTAGGACGAAGCCGCCGTGGGGTGAGGCGGCTGCGGCACCGCCACGGCGACCGTGGCGGGTGCCAGCGGTGCCGGGACCGCGGGCTGCGGGACCCCTTGCTGCGCCACTGCGGTCGGCGCGCTCGCAGCGGCGGGGGTCGAGGCGGTCGCCGACGGAGTCTCGGAAGGAGCTGTCGACGGCGCCGCCGATGCGACCGCCGAAGGAGCAGTCGCCACGGTCGCGGGGCT
Organism: Polyangiaceae bacterium; assembly: GCA_035499695.1. Taxonomy (GTDB): domain Bacteria; phylum Myxococcota_A; class Polyangia; order Polyangiales; family Polyangiaceae; genus Palsa-1150. Next base: position 5,247 of record DATJYG010000232.1, on the reverse strand, counting down.
AGGGGCCGCGGTGGGATCGGGCAGCGTCGTCGCGATGGGGGCGATGGTTGCCTCCCCCTGCGCGCCCTCACCGGGCGGCGGATGGTTGTGACCGAGCCACCAGCCGACGCCGAACGTGATCACCATCGCCGCGGCGATGCCCATGATGGGCACCGCGAAGCCCCGCCGCTGCTGCACCACGATCTGCGTCGGAAACGTGGGTAGCTGCCGCCGGTACGCGTCGTCGGCCTTGCGCGAGTTCGGGAGCGTGCTCTCCGCGATCGGCTGGATGTCCGGTGGCGGCAGTGACGCGGGCGGGATGATGTCCGGCGGCGGAAGCGACGGCTTCTTCTTCGGTGCGGGCTCGACCGGCGGCGGCTCGGCCGACGGCGCGGGAGGGAAGGGCGGCGCCAGCGCCTGGATGCCCTTCTGCGTCGTGCTTCCCGTCGGGAAGCGCGCCGTCGGTAGCTCACCATCGTCGTCCGCCTCGGGCTGCGGCACGGCCTTCTTCACGAGGGCGACCCTGGCGACGTTCGCCCGCGAGGGCACGGGCGGCGGTACCGACACCGTCCTCACTCCGGGACGCTCCTCCACGAGCGTCGGCTGGGACGGAGAATCGATCACGATGAGCTCCGAGCCGCGGATCGAGATGGGCTCCTCCGACGACGGCGCCGGCCCGTCCTCGAGCATGTCGAGCGCCGTGCGCCGTGCCCGCATGCGTGACCCGTAAGCGCCGCGCAAGCTCGTCGCGACGTCGTGTGCCGTGGCCAGCTTCGCGCCGGCGATCCTGCGCACCGCCGTCGCCATCGCCGCCGCGCTCGGCCAGCGGTTCTGCGGGTCGACCGAGGTCGCGCGGAACGCGACGTCGGTGAGCTGCTCGGCCCACTTGGCCGTCGAGGGCGCCGCGGCCAGCACGTCGCGCAGGATCGCCCCGGCCGAGTAGACGTCCGAGCGCAGGTCGGTGGCCCGCTCGCCGCGACGCAGCTCGGGAGCCACGTACTTGTCCTTGGCCGCGGTCCCCGGAGTGCACGTGCGGGCGATCTCGCCGACGCCGTCCTCGGCGACCAGCACGCATTCGGGCGACACGCCGCCGTGCACGAAGTTCATCGGCTGGCCGCGCTCGTCGCGAAGGTCGTGCAGCGCGGCGAGCCCCTCGAGGACGTCGACGCAGACGCGCAGCAGGGCCTCCACCGGCGTGCGCGGCGAATGGCTCACGACCGCCGAGAGCCACTCGCCGTCCACGAAGTCGGAGACGAACACGGCCTCGCCGTTGCTCTCGAAGGCCTCGCGCACGCGCACGACCTTCGGGTGCTCGAGCGCCGCCAGCGCGCGGCCCCGCCTGAGCAGCCTCGCGCGTTCCTCGGGTGCGGCTGCGACGCGTTCGACGATGACCAGCCGCGCAGGGCTGGCCGACACGTCGCGTGCGATGACGCCGCCGGCCTTGCCACCCAGCGGGCGAACGACCTGGAAGCGGGAATCGTCCCCCATGGCGAGCGCGGGCCTCAAAGGGCCAGGCTTGCGTCGAGCAGCTCGACGAACCTCGAGGGCGTGGCTCGCTCGGCGTGCCCCACCACGTCGGCCACGGCGCTGCTGGCCGCGATGTCACCGCGCACCGCCACGGGCGCCGTCTCGGCGGCGCGCTGCGGCTCTGGTTGCGGCTCGGGGGGTATCGTTGCGGGCTTGGCGGCTTCGCGTACGCCCGTGATGTCGACGTCGAACTCTGGTTCCGAAGGGGCGGCCGGCAGGCGTCCTGACTCCGGCGGCGGCGTGTGTCGAGGCGGGCTGGGCTCTTCTGCTCCGAACGCCATCTCGGCCAGGCGCTCCTCGGGCTGTGGCCCCACGGGTCGCCGCGACGATGCGGGCGCCTCCTCGATATCGTCCTCGCTCAGCTCGGCTGGCGCAGCCTCCGGCTCCGGGGTCGATATGGGTTTCGCGGCACGTATCTCCGTGTCCGTGGGCGATGCGTCCACCGCGGGCGCCTCTGTGGCGAGCGGCTCCGCTGCGACCAGGCGCTCTCGGCTGTCGAGTGCGGCGGGTGCCACCACGTCGTCGGTGGCGACGGCCACGATCGTGTCCTGCGTCGCCTCGGCCACCTCGACCTCCAAGACGATATCGGCCTCCGTCCGCTGCGGAGGCATGGGCGGCGGAGGCTGCGGCGCGACGGCGAGGATCGAGGCAGTGCGTGCAGGACGCGGCTCGGCGGTGTGCCTGCGCACGCGCGCCAGCAGCGCCTCCAGTCGGGCAACCGTCTGCGACGTGTTCACGATCCGCTCCCCTGCATCCGTGCGATCGCCTCGCCCCACGGGACGCCGGAGGCGATCCAGTCTCGGACGCGGCCGACGCCGCGATCGCCCCCCACGAGGATGCGAGCGGCGCGCTCGTCGCGGGAAAGCATGGTGCACGACACCGTGCGACCGGAGGCAGCCTCCATCGCAGCGCCCACCAGGGGAGCGAGCAGCGTGCCGCTGAGAGGCGAGCTCTCGACGACGACGACGAGCGCGCGCCCCCAGCGCTCGACGCTCAGCGCGCCGACGCCCGCGATCGCCGCTTCGCCGGCGAGCTGCGTCACGAAGGCCTCGATGGACGCGCGCTGCGGATCGCCCATGCGCGCCGCGGCGCGCCGGCCGATGGCCGAACCAAGCGCGCGGCCCAGCGCTTCCGCTGCCTCGGGCGGAGCCGACAAAATGATGTCGTCGAGCGCACCGGTGGGAACCAAGAGCACACGCTCGCCGTCTCCTCCGGCGTGGACGCTCCCTTGGGGCAGGTCGAAGCGGACCGCGTGAGTCGGGTCGAACGAAGTAGCCGCCATCCCGCTCTTTTCAGCTTATACGGAAGCGACAAAGAAGGTGTCAAATCGGTGAGACGGCGCCGTTTCTTCAGCCCCCGAGCGCTCAGCGGCATCATGGGGCCGCTGCTCCAACTGGGGATCCCCCCCGGCGGGCCGGACTGGGTGCAGGCTTGCTCGGTGCGTCATGAGGTGTGCGTCACTGCGCCGCCGCGTACTTCGAGCTCGAGCGTCCTCGCGGCGCTCGGCGCGACGGACGACGCCTGGGACGCCCTGACCGGCCCGCTGCAGCTGCCGGCGCCCGACCGGGACGCGGACGGGCGGTGGCATCTGTACCTCGTCGAGGACGAGCCGCAGCGTTCGGCAGAGCTGCTCTTCCGGGATCCCGTCGCCCGGTTCGACCGCGCATCGAGCTTCGGGCTCGTGCCGCGCTCGGTCGGCGGGTGCTCCCTTCGCCTCGCAGTCGCCCGGGCGATCGCGCGGGGGATCCTCTGGCGCGCGGCGCCGGCGACCGACGAGGGGAGCGCCGTCGCCGAGGCGGAGACCGTCGCTCGCCTCGCCACCCCGTGCGCCGCGCCGGAGCAGGAAGAGGATGCAGCCGCCTTCCAAGAAGAACCCGAGCGCACCGTCATCGCGGTGACGCCGAGCGGGCCGGGCGCGTTCAACCGGGGAGCCTCGCTGTTCTTCCGCTGGCTGGACCGGAGCTTCGGCACCCAGCCGGGCGCCATCGTGCAGGGCCTCTGGGCGCTCGCGCCGACGAAGACCCCGGCGAGCGCAGCGAGGTGGGCCGGATCGCCCACGGGCTTCGACGTGCTGCGCGTGTCACTGGCCGGGGCGCTCGGAACCGAATCGGACCTCGACGACGTGTTGCTGCAGTTCGCGATCGACCGCGCGACCACGTCGCCGCCGCCCCGGCTCGCGTGGCGCGTGCCCTGGCCGGCGCAGGCGCGCCGCTTCGCCTCCCCGGAACCGGTGGCGCCCACGGGGGCCAGCTACGTGTGGATCGACCACGCCGGCGCTCCCGCCGGAGCGAGCCTGCGCCTCGAGGCGACCTGGGAGGACTACGCGCGCATGCGGTGGACCGTCGTGAAGATGGACGCTGCGGGCCATCCCACGGCGGTCGTGCCCATCTCGACGCAGCACCTGGCGACGAGCGCGGCGATCACCGTCGAGATGCTCGATGGCGTCGACCACCTGCTCGTCGTGGGCGTCAATGTGGGAAGCACGGAGCATCCCTTCGATCCGGACCAGGGGTGGTGGGAACCACATGGCTGGCTTCTGACCATCCAAGCCGGGTAGCCTGCGGAGCGTGCGCAGGACCGTCCCGTACGCGCTGCTCGCGCTGCTCCTGCTGTGCATCACCTTCCCGGCGGTCCTCGCGTTCGCGCAGGAACCCGCACCCTCGTCGGTAGCATCGTCGCCAGCGCCGGCGACGGCTTCCGCGCGGCCGCCTCCGCCTCCGTCGGCCTCCGCGTCAGCATCGGCGTCCGCAGCGGCCCAGGTGCCGACGTTCGACGTGCGTCTTCACGAGAAGACGGTCTTCTCCCTGCACACCGGGCGTGCCGGTCAGAACGGGCAGGACCGCGCGCGGGCCGCCACTCGCGCGCTCGACGGAGAGCTCGACGATCCGGAGCAACCGCTCACGCGCGTGGAGGAGGGGTCCGGGACGGCCGTCATCTTCGTCGGCAAGACGCCCGTCGTCACGCTCGGCGACGAGGACGCCGCGACGGCCGGGGGCGGCGACGTCACGCTGCACGTCTACGCGTCGACCGTCGCGTCGAAGATCGACACGGCGCTTCGGGCCGAACGCAAGCGCAGCGCGATAGCGACGAGCGTCCTCTCCTTCTCGCTCCTCGTCTTCTCGGGATTGCTCGCCTTCCTGCTCTTCCGCCGCGTCGGGGATCTCTCGGTGCGCGCGCGCGCGTGGGTGCGCGACAACCCGGACCGGATCCCCGCGCTCAAGCTGGGGCGCATCGAGGTCGTCCGACCCGTTGCCGTTCGCGGCGCCGTCTCGCTCGCGCTGGCCCTGGCGCACCGGCTCGCGCAGTTCGCCATCGCGTACTCGTGGCTCATCTTCGCGCTCTCGCGATTCGAGGCGACGCGCGACTACACCGACCGGCTCGCGGGCTTCGTGCTCACGCCGCTCTCGGCGCTCATCGGGCGCGTCGGAGCGTCGCTCCCGCTCGTCGTCGTCGCGTCGATCGCCGCCGTGGCTCTAGGCATCGCGGTGCGCTTCGTCGGCCTCTTCTTCGCCGGCGTCGAGCGCGGAGAGACGCACGTCGCGTGGCTCCCGCGCGAGCTCGCGCGTCCCACCAGCGCCCTGGCGCGCGCCGGCGTCGTGCTCGTCTCCATCGTGATCGCGGCGCCGCTCATCACCGGCACCGACGAGGGGGCGCTCTCGCGCGCCGGCCTCGTGGCGCTCGTCGCGCTGGGGCTGGCGTGCACGCCCGTGCTCGCGTGCGCGGCGGCGGGCGTGCCGGCGG
>DATJYG010000231.1:0-2641 GCA_035499695.1 Polyangiaceae bacterium | reverse complement strand
GAGGATGCTGATCGACGCCACGCTCTGGTCCCCGGCTGAGCCGACTGCAGCGAACATTACAACAGACAGGAAAGGCCACACGATGAGATTCACAACGCTTTTGCTGGTCGGTCTCGTCATGCTTGGTGGCGCGAGTTGCGCGAGTGCCCCGTCGGCGCAGCCCGGTGCAGACGTGTCCGGCACATGGCAGGGGACGTGGGCGTATTCTCAGCAGTCGACGCTGGGCAGTGGCCAGATCACGATGACTCTCAGCCAGACGGGATCCAAGGCCACCGGCAGCATGGTCGTCACCGGAGCACCCGTCGATCGCTCAGGCCCGGTCACGATTCTTGTGAGCGGCAACGACGTACACTTTGTCTACCCGACCGGATTCACAGGGTATCTCACGGTGTCGGGGGACGACATGAAGGGCCAGATCGACGGTATGAACCCCGCAAATGTGGTCCTGAAGAGACAGCGTTAGGAGCCGAGCAGGACAGCATGAGTGGATCGCCCGACGGGCCGCCCGACCCCTCCGGGCCGCTCAGCCGGCACGCGTCGAGCGCGGTGACGCGATGATGCCCGACGACGGCGCGCGCACCGCGCTCGCGGCCCTCAAGGCGGCGTCCCGCCGGCCACGCCGCGCCTGCGTCGAACGCCGGCTGATGCCCGATCCGCGCCCGTGGGCACGCATCGCGCTGGTCGTCCTCGTCGTCGTCGCGCTCGGTGCGACGCTCCACCTCACCGGGCTCGACGCGTACCTCTCGCGCGAGCGCCTCCGGCACCTGATGGCGTCGCTCGGTGCACTCGGGCTCGCCGCGTACCTCGGCGTGTTCGTCGCAACCGAGCTCGTGCAGGGCCCGACGCCGCTGCTCGTGATCGCCGCCGTCGCCGTCTACGGACCGGTCTGGGGCACGCTCGTCGGCTACGTCGCCATGGTGCTCTCGACGAACGTCTTTTTCCTCTTCGCGCGGGCGCTCGGCGGACGCGCGCTCGGCGACGTGCAGAACCCTCGGGTGCAGCGCGTGCTCGCCGCGGTCGACCGCCACCCGCTGCGCACGGTGCTCTTGCTGCGCGGTGTGCTCTGGTTTCTCCCGGCGATCGGCTACGCGCTCTCCCTCTCGCGGCTGCGCTTCCGCGACCACTTGCTGGGTTCGGTGCTCTCGCTTTGGTCGCCGTGCATCCAGTGCGCGCTCTTCGGCGAGGCCTTCCTGCGGTTCCTCTCCTAATTGTGTCCGGCGCGGAAACAATCGCTCCCGTCCGCGCGCGGGGCGAGGCCTCAACTTCCGCCCATGAATTGACGTCGGGGACGGAAGAAGTGGATCGCCCGACGGGCCGCCCGACCCTTCCGGGCCACTCAGCCGGAGTGCGTCGCGCGCGACGCCGTCTTCGACACGAGCTCGTCGAAGCCGGCCTGCAGCGCCGTCGCGGCGTCGCCCACCAGGTCGCCCAGCTCGGCGACGAGCCCCAGATCCGGATGCACGTCCCAGCTGACGTAACGGCACGGGCGTGTGAGATGCGCGGCGTGCTCCGGCACGCACTCGGGGCACAGGCGCAGCTGGCCACACGCGACGCACTCGATGGTGGCGACGCGGTCCGGGTGGATCGCGCAGCGCATGGCCTCCACGGGCAGCCAACGGTACACCGACTGCACCACGAGCTCCGCTCCGTCGATCTCGCGCAGGCGCGCGCCCAGGGCCTGGGCGCGCTCGCGGACCTGTGGCCGCCGGCAGGCGTCGAACGCCGCAGTGAGTGCGGCGGTGTTGAGCCCTGTGATGGGAATCGGGTCCGGCCCCGCGCCGGCGTCGGCAACCACCCGTCCCCAGAAGAACTGGTCGCCGAACGACGGCACCACGACGGTGGGCAGGCCGGCGCGGAGGCCGGCAGAGGTGGTTCCGGCTCCCCCGTGATGGCAGACGGCGCGGCAGCGCGGGAATAGCCAGTCGTGCGGGATGTCTCCGATCAGGAACACGTTGGGCGGCGGCGTCCCGCCGCGCAGGTGCGCCCACCCCTCGGACACGACGCCACGCGCGCCCGACTTCTCGAGCGCCGAGAAGATCGTGCGGGCCACGGCCGCCGGGTCCTCGACGAGAACCGAGCCGAAGCCGACGTAGATCGGCGCCTCGCCGCCCGCCAGGAACTCGGCGAGGGCGGCCGGCGGCCGATAGCCGTGCCCCATGTCGTAGAACGTGAAGTTCGCCAGCTCGACGTGCGGAGGCCAGTCGGCAGGCCTGGGCACCAGCGCATCGGGCCACAGGTACGTGAACGGCACCGCATGGTCCTCGAGCATTCCCGGCCCCTCGACGAGCGAGAGGGGTGGCAGTCCCAGGGCATCACGGCGGAAGGCGTTCACCAGGTCGTGGATGCCGACCCAGATCACTAGGTCGACCGCGCCGTACGACAGGTAGTTCTCCAGCGGCTGGCTCTGCCCGGATTCGAGGCCGGCGAACGGGTGCGGGTAGACCGTCGTGGGGCTCCACGGCATCGTGAAGACCATGTGCAGGGGAACGCCGAGCGCCTCGGCACAGTGGATGTGACCGAAGCTCGGCGGGTTGGCGATGATGAGCTCGGCCTTGAACGGGGGGTCGCCGGGCCGCTCCGGATCCGGCTCGGTGCATGCGCGCCAGGTCGACGCGAGGATCTCAGCGACCAGCGCGCGCTG
>DATJYG010000230.1:0-7140 GCA_035499695.1 Polyangiaceae bacterium | reverse complement strand
AAAGCGACGATGCTCGAGATCCCAGCGCGATTCACAGCCCGTAAAGGCGGTCCGATCACTCACCCGTCGAGTCTTCTCTCCGACAAAGCGCGATTCGTCACCCAACCAGCGCCATTCCCTGCTCGACGAGGTCGTCTTCCGACCCAACCACGCCGTCCGCACGGCCCAACCGCGAGCCTCATCGACTCCAATCGTTCACTCGAAGGTTGTCGGATGCGCTCTAGTGGCACGCCTCGGGGAGGCCCACGTAGGTCGTCCCTAGAGCCGTGAGCGAACCGTCGGCATTCATCAGCTGCGCGGGCGCGATGGCGCTCGAGCTGAACCACGAATACCGGAACACGTTCGGGTTGCTCTCGAGATAGGGAACGGCGGCCTCCATGTACTTCTGCTGATCGGCCACCGGGTGCGAGCCGTCGCACGAGAACTCGGTGAGCCAGATGGGCTTCCCGAACTGGACGAAGCCCTGGAGGCTCCCGTTGCCGTCGATGTACCCCTGGAGCGACGGCAGGTCGCAGTTGTACCAGTGGACGGCGACGTAATCGACCTCGCACCCCGTGCACGCGGCGAAGAAGTCCTTCAGCCACGTGTACGGATCGGTGACCTGCGGATCGCTGCAGCCGGCGCTGTTGGTCGAGCTGCCGCAGAAGTTCACGGCGGGCGAGACCAGCGGGATGCCGAGCGGCTTCGCGAGGGCCTCGACCTTCGGCCAGTCGGCTGCGGCCTGCTGCGGCGTGAGGTTCGACTGCGCCTTGAAGTTGGGCTCGTTGAATCCGAGGACGTACGACGAGCCGACGGGGATCGGGCCGTTCAGATCGGCGCTTCCCCAGATCATGGGCACGAAGGCGACGCCGGTCGCTCCGCCCGTCCCCTTCGTCGCCCAGTCGTACCACCAGGACACGCCGGGCTGCGACGCGCTCGGAGCGAGCGCCATGGATGGCGGCATGTTCGTCGCGATCCCGCGCTTGCACGGGGCCGCACCCCCGTCGCCCGGGTGCGTGCCCGCGTCGCCCTGTCCTCCTCCACTGCTGCTTCCGCTACCTCCGCTGCTGCCTCCGCTACCGCCTCCGCTGCTGCTCCCGCCGCTGCTTCCACTGCCGCTTCCACTGCTTGCATCGGGTCCACCCGGAGCGCCCGATCCCGCTCCCCCGCCGCTCGATCCGCATGCTGCGCCGAGCGTGCACGCTAGGCCGATGCATAGTGGCGTGAGGGCGCGCATGACCTAGTGAGGTAACCGTAGCGCGAGAACCGCGCCGACGGTCGTGGAGGGAATGGTTCCGGGAAGATCGGGAAGGAGCCCGCCGACCGCCTTCGGCACGTTCATCGGGTGAACGAGCGCGAGCTGCACGGTGCGCGACGCGACGTCGAGCGCGACGAGGAAGTAGCGGTAGCCTGCCTCGGGGCGGCGAAGCGCCGCGCCGGGACCGCCCGCCGGAGTCGCGACCGCGCCTGCCGCCGCCTCGGTGTCGTTCGCCTTGTCGATGAGATCCGCGGCCGCCGGCAGCGAGGCGACGTTGCACGCAGATCCGCACGGGCCCTGCCCGACGTAGCCGGCGTAGTCGATCATGTCGGTGCTGAAGACGTCGAGGTTCTTGTACTGGTTGTTGTCGTTGACGACCTCGAACACGTTGAACTGGCCGCAACCGTCGGCGAGGTATCCCTTCGCCGGATCCTTCGCGTAGCACTGGCAGCTCGAGAACGCGCCCGCGCGAACGAGCTCCCCGACGCTCAGGCCGATCCACGACGCGTCGTACCAGTTGCCGGTCGTCGTCGTGGAGCACGACGCGGGCGTACCCGACGCGCCTGCGTGGGGCATCTTCGCGAGGATCACGAAGAGCTTCGCCCCCGCCCAGCCGTAGTCGTGGTTGGACGAGGACGACGTGCAGTACGGAACGCTTCCCGCGCCGCACGGGAACGGCTGCGCGGTCGACACGTTGACGAGGCATTCGGAGCCCACGCCTCCCGCGAAGGGCGTCTTGGGTGTCGCGTCGCCTTCGTACGCGACGCCCAGCGCCTTCGCGGGTGTCCGGTCGTCCCACGCGGAGACGAGGCTCCAGTCGCTGCCGCTCTGGCTGGATGAAGGCTGGTAGACCGCGAGCTGCTTGACGACCATCGGGCCGCGCAGCGTCATGATCAGCTCCTCGCTCCAGGGGGTGAGCGCGTCGCTCGTGATCGTGTACTGGTCCAGGCAGCAGCTTCCGCCTGCATCCGTGTCGACGTTGCACGGGCCCTTGGCGGGATCGCGGATGCTCGGGTACCAGCCGGTCGCACCGATCTGTTCGAAGGTGATCGTGCCCCCGTTCGACGGCGGATCGAGATCGCCCGGCCCGAACTGCGCCGGGCCGAGACCGGATGTCACGGGCTGCGCATCGACGACGACGCTCGCCCCATCTCCCGGTGACCCGCTCTCGGCGGCCGTTCCACCATCGGTGCCGGCGCTCGCATCGGGCGAGGCGCTCGGCTCGTCGCCGCTCCCCGACGAGCAGGCGACCATCGCGAGGAGCGCGAGAACCGCGTGCGGGACGAGAGCTCTCATCGGGGCCCGATCACGGACAGAAGACGACCGCGTAGTCGTTGAACCCCTTGCAGGTGAACGTGCTCGTCGGGTCGTCCTTCGGGTAGCTGTACGCGGCGGGGCACGCCATCTTGAAGAACTCGGTGTACTGATTCGGATACGTGCAAGCGGGCGAGCTCGGATTGTTGTTGCCGACGACCTTGCACGCGTCGTTCGCGCAGGCGATGACCTGACCGTTCGCCGAGTCCTGGAACTGCGCCGCGCACGTCGCGTTCAGGTTCACGGCGCACGTCGGACTGCCGCAGTCGTAGGGGTGCGCAGGGTCGGGCGTGTGGTTGACCGCGTCGAGCGCGATGGGAAGGTTGAAGCCGTCGACGAGGCTGACGTCGTAGAAGTCGAGCCCCGTGGCGCTCTTGGTGAGCGTGAGCTCCGCCAGCGACGCAGGGAAGGCGCTGCTCGCGCACGTCGTCGTGCCGCCGCTCGTCGTGCAGCGCGTCTTGCCCCAGATGCGCCCGGACCACCCGTTGTCGACTCCCACCTGGAACGAGTAGCCCGGGGCCATCTCGACGAGACCGCCCGGGAACGTGGTCGCCGGCAGCGCCGCGGCCCACACGGTCTGCGCGCAGTGGTTGGTCACCGTGAACGTTCGCGGCAGCCCCGCTTCACCGAGGAGAGCCGCGTCCGTCGGCGGCATCATCGTCGCACCGTCCCCGCCGCCGGAGGCGCCATCTCCGGGCGAAGAAGCGTCGACTCCCGCGCCGCTGGACGACGAGCTGCCCGACGAGGATCCGCTCGAAGACGGCCCACCGGAGGAGGACCCGCTCGAACCGCAAGCCACGAAGTAGACGCCTGCGACCAAGGCCGAGGCGCAAGTCGCGACCTTCATGCGCGGTTCATTCTAGCGTGCGGCGACGGTCGGGTCCGAAAACCGCGAGACGCGCCGGCGACCACGGCGTACATCCTCCTCATGTCCTCCACATCCACCGCCGCTGCGTTTCGCGCCCTTCACGCGGGCGACGCCGTGCTCGTCCTCGCGAACGCGTGGGACGCCGCGAGCGCGCGTGTCGTCGAGCTCGCGGGAGCACGCGCCATCGCCACGAGCAGCGCCGCCGTCTCGTGGGTCCACGGCCTTCCGGACGGCGAGCACCTGCGGCGCGATCAGGTGCTCTCGCTCGTACGCGACGTGATGGGCGCGGTGCGCGTGCCGGTGACCATCGATATGGAGGCGGGCTACAGCGCGGACCCGGGCGAGGTGGGCGCCCTGGCCCGGGAGCTGGTCGATCTCGGCATCGCCGGCATCAACCTGGAGGACGGCAAAGCGCCGGCCGAGCAGCTCGTCGGGAAGATCCGGAGCATCCGCGAGACGACGCGCGCGGCGGGCACGGACGTCTTCGTGAACGCGCGCACCGACGTGTACCTCAGGTCGCTGGTGCCGCCGGAGCAGGCGGTGGAAGAGACGTTGCGCCGCGCACGCGCGTACGAGGCGGCGGGGAGCGACGGACTCTTCGTGCCGGGTGTGGCGACGGAGGGCGACATCCGCGCGATCGCGGGCGGCACTCGCCTGCCGCTCAACGTCCTCGTGTTTCCGGGGATGGCGCCGGTGGCCGACCTCGCGCGGTGGGGCGTCCGGCGTGTGAGCGTGGGCACTGCCGTGGCGAGCGCCGCTCTCGCGACCGTCCGCACCGTCGCACGCGAGCTGCTAGAGCGCGGGACCTACGACACGATGTTCCGCGACCGCGTACCCGGCAAGGAGATGAACGCGCACTTCGCGCGTCGATGATCACGGACAGCCGCCCAGAGCGTACGCTTGGGTCATGGGCGAGACTCGCACGTTCGCGCTGCTGGCGCTCTCCGTCGTCGTCGCGTCGTGTGGAAGCTCCAGCGGAGGCTCGGGCGCCGGCGCTGGGGACGGTGGTGGTGCGGATGCCACCAGCTCCGGGAGCAGCGGCGGCGGCTCCGGAGGAAGCTCGGGGAGTAGCTCGGGGAGCGGCGCTGGCGACAGCGGGCCTACCGACTCGTCGTCCGGCGGTGGTGATGGATCGCCTCCGGGGCCGAAGCTCCAGAAGCCAGGCCCCAGCCCCGACCTTTTCGCGGCGCCCTTCTATCAGTGCATACGTAACTTCTACGTGGCGACCAGCGGCAGCGACTCGGCGGACGGGAGCCAGGCGCACCCGTGGCAGACGCTCCAGCACGCCGACGACTCGGGCCCGATAGCCGGCGACTGCATCAACGTGCAGCCGGGGACCTACGCCGCAGGCGTGACCATCTCGCACGGCGGCAACCTCGCGTCGGCGACAGGCTACGTCGCGTACCGGTGCAGCACCCTGGACGCCTGCAAGATCACCGATCCGGGCGCCGCCTTCGCCTTCGAGACGTCGACCTTCCCGATGCCGAACTACGTCGTCATCGACGGATTCGAGCTCGCCGCGTCGAGCGCGCAGACGTACGGGCAGGGCGTGAAGGTGTGGGACGGCAACGAGAGCGGGACCACGGCGGCCAACTCGAGCCACCACGTCTGGGTGATCAACAACGTCATCCACGGCTACGGGCAGACCGGCGTGCAGATGAACGACGGAGAGTTCTTCTACACGATCCACAACACCATCCACGACAACGCCAACGTGACGTGCGACGCGCAAGGGTCCGGCATCTCGTACGTCGTGCTCAAGGCGTTCGGCGGCTACCAGGCGACCGCGGACGACAAGACGAACCCGAGCCCGCTCGTCGGCTCCTTCGTCACCGGCTCGTCCTTCTTCCACAACGTCGTGGAGTGGAACGTCGTCTACGACAACGCGCTGACCCAGTGCGGTACCGCGGGCAACGCGTACGACACCGACGGGAACGACATCATCATGGATACCCTGAACAACCAGGGGAGCACGGGCGTCGCGTACCCCGACCAGACGCTGGTCGCCTTCAACGTGGTCTACAACGCGGGCGGCGGCGGGGTGCACGTCTTCAACTCCGAGTACGTCACCGTCGCGAACAACTCGTGCTTCAACGTGTACCTCGACCCGTACAACAGCGGCTCGGCGCGCGCGTGCATCGACTCGACCGGCAGCTACGGCGACACCTTCATCAACAACATCGCCGTGGCCATCCCCGCGAGCCACTCGACGTGCGCCTACGGGACCGCGCCGTACGCCATGTGGAACAACGCGTTCATCGGCAGCCCCCCGTCGTCGAGCTCCGCGGCGGACACGTTCGCTCACAACGTCAGCGACATCCTCGGCGGCACGAGCTGCCAGGGCGAGGTCCTCGTGAACAACGGCGACGTCTACTCGTGCACCAGCAACAAGTGCGGCACGAGCCCCGGTTGGGTCGACGTCGGGACCACGTCGGCCGGCACCGAGACCACCCAGCCGGTGGGCGCGAACTTCGCGCTCGCACCGGGCAGCCCGGCGATCGGCTACGGACAGACGGAGACGTACCTGCCGGCCCAATCGGTCGACGTCGGCGCATGCGCGCACGCGTTCACGACGTGCCCCTGACCGAATCGCCAGGCACCTCGACCGTCGTCGGGGAGGACTTCACCAGGTCCACCGTTTTTCCCGACGAACGGGCGAATCCCTTGCACGAGCCGGCTCGCATCGTGTGCCCGCCCCGTGATTCGATGATGTTGCCGCGCGCGCGTCGCGAGCCCCTCCGTGCCCCTCCCCAAGGCAGAGGTCTTCCTTTCAGCCGACCCTCGAAGGGGTTCGTGGGCGCGCGCGGCTACTTCACTTGGTCACCTGGTAGACGGCGCCGCCGTTCGCCAGGTTCGTGTAGTACGACCAGTAGACGCACGACGCGCCGATGACGATCGATTGGACCCGCGGGGCGCCCGTCGTGATCGTGAACGGAGTCCCGCCTGCGAGCGGCACCATCAGGATGGTGTCGGTGACGCTTCCCGACTCGGCCCAGTAGATGTTGGAGCCGTCGATGGTCGGCAGCCTCGGGTTCGAGCCGCCGGCGGTGTTCGAGATCGGCGTGAGCGAGCTTGCGCCACCGTGCGGGATGGTCTGGATTGCGCCGTTCGCGATCCAGTACAGGTCCTGCGGGCCGACCGCGAGATCGCTGAACGTGCCCGTGTAAGGGGCATAGGAGTACAGGGTCGATGGCGTGTTACCCCCGAGTGGCGCGCTCAGGACGGCCATCGGCTCGCCGGTGACGGCCCCGTTGCCGTCGACCGTCCAGTACAGGTTCGACCCGTCCGTGCCGATTGCGTCGGGGAAGGGCTGCATGGACACGAGCGTCGCGGGGGTGCCGCCACCGGCCGACACCGACATGATCGCGCCGGAGGAAGCCTGCGCCCAGTAGATGTTCCCGCCGGTGACGAGCAGGTTGCCCGTGCCGACGGTCGTGTACATGTTCGTCGCGATGGTCGTGAAGGTGCCACCGGCGAGGGGCACGCTCAGGATGTCCGCGTTGATCACCGGATCGAGCGACACGACGTAGGCGTTGGTCCCGTCGATGGCGAGGGCAAACGCGTTCGTGGCCCCGCTGGCGAGCGACGTGGGCGTGCCCCCCGTGAGCGCGACCTTCGCCACGCCACCGCCCGGCGCATTGTCGGCCCAGTAGATGCTCGTGGCATCGATGGCCAGGGTGTTCGGCTCGTTTGCAGGGGCGAGCAGGGTGGGCGCGCAGAT
>DATJYG010000229.1:0-3999 GCA_035499695.1 Polyangiaceae bacterium | reverse complement strand
ATGACTGCGAACCTCATGGACACGGTGAAAGGCATGTTCACCTCCGAGGACGTCGACAAGGCAGCGACGACCACGGGTGAGTCGCCCGAAGGCATGCGGAAGGCGATGCACGGCGCCGTCCCGACCATCTTCGCGGGGCTGACGCAGGCGGTGGGTACCCCGACCGGAGCCGCAAGGATCTTCGGCGCGATCACGGACAAGAGCGGCACGACGTCGCAAGGGCTCATGAGCGCCGTCTTCGGCGACAAGGGCTCGGCCGTGTGCAGCGTGCTCTCCAAGGGCAGCGGCGTGAAGAGCGAAGCCGCGTCGCACGCGCTCTCGCTGGCGCTGCCGATGGTGATGGGCGCGATCGCCAGACACGTATCGTCGACCGGCATGACGGCGGGTGGGATCTCGCAGCTGCTCGCCGGCCACAAGCAAGCCATCCAGAACGACCCCCACACGCCGCCTGGCCTCGCCGGAGCGCTCGGCCTCGGGAGCCTCGCAGGGCTCGGCGGCACGTCGAGGGAGCTGACGCCACCTCGAGTGAGCGGGACGGCGGCGAGCACCACGACAGAAGAGCGGAAGCGCCGATGGGGGGTCATCCTCCCCGCGGCAGCGCTGGGCGCGCTCCTCATCTGGGGCATCTCCTCGCTCTCTCACAACCGCGCGGAGAAGGTCGGCGTCACCGCGCCGCAGGCGCCGCCGCCGGCGGCCACCCTGAACGCCCCTGCGGGGCCGGGCCCCATCGTCCTTCCGGGAGGCAAGTCGCTCGACGTCGCACCGGACAGCGTCGAGGCACAGATGGCGCACGGCCTGAGCGACGCATCGACGCCGCTGCCGCACACGTACGACCTCAAGGATCTGACGTTCGAGTACGACAGCGCGACGATCACTCCAGGCTCGGCGAAGACGGTCGACGACCTGGCGCTGATGCTCGAGGCGTACCCGACGTCGCACATCCGCGTGGTGGGCCATACCGACAGCATGGGCACGACGGCCACCAACCAGCCTCTCTCCGAGGCGCGAGCCAAGGCGATCAAGGACGCGCTGGTCGCGAAAGGCGTCGCGGCCGACCGCATCGAGACCGCGGGCGAGGCGGCCCGCCAGCCTGCCCCGGGCACCAAGCCCGAGGAAGGCTCCAACCGAAGGGCAGAGGTGGTCCTCCTGAGTCGCTAGGCGCACACGGAAAGGCCGGCGATTGACACGGAGCATCGCCTGGCGCCCAATTTCCATGTATGAGCCTGGCCCTCGGCCTGCCCGGTCGCTTCGAGCTCGTTCGCGAGCTGGGGCGCGGAGCCATGGGCACGGTCTACGAGGCGATCGACCGCGAGACGGGCGGGCGGGTCGCGCTGAAGGCGCTCACGTCGACCGACGTCGACGTGCTCGCCCACTTCAAGCGCGAGTTCCGCCAGCTGCAGGACATCGACCACCCGAACCTCGTCACGCTGGGCGAGCTGTTCTGCGAGAAGGGCCAGTGGGCCTTCTCGATGGACATGATCGACGGGGCCGACTTCCTCGCGTTCGTCCGCGGCGACGAGGAGCGGCTGCGCAGCGCCCTCCTGCAGCTCGCCGAGGGCCTCGGCGCCCTGCACGACGCCAGCCGCATCCACCGCGACATCAAGCCGTCCAACGTCCTCGTTCGCAAGGACGGCCACGTCGTCATCCTCGACTTCGGCCTCGTCGTCGGCCTCGACTCCGACGAGGACTTCACGCGCGACGGGGGCATGGTCGGCACGCCCTCCTACATGGCGCCCGAGCTGGTGATCGGTGAACAGCTGACCCCCGAGTCGGACCTCTACAGCGTCGGCGTGATGCTCTTCGAGGCGCTCACCGGCCGGAAGCCCTTCGTGGGCAGCGCGATGGACGTCATGACCGCCAAGGTGGAAGGGGAAGCCCCCGCGCCGCGCAGCATCGTTCCGCAGGTCGCCGAGGACCTGAACGCGCTCGCGGTGCGCCTGCTCGCGCGCGACCCCAAGCGCCGCCCCTCGGCGCACGAGGTCGTCCGCTCGCTGCAGGACCGGGTGTCACTCGACCCGCTCTCGTCTCGGTCGCTGCCCCCGAGCTCGGTGTCGAGTGACGAGCGTCGGTTCTTCGGGCGCCAGGAGGAGCTGTCGATCCTGGACAAGGCTTATCGCTCCACGCTCGCCGGAACCGCCGCCACCGTGGTCGTCGAGGGCGAGTCGGGCATCGGCAAGAGCCTCCTGGTCCGGCGGTTCATCGGGCGCTTGCGCGACGAGGACCCGCGCATCGTCGTCCTCACGGGCCGCTGCTACGAGAAGGAGTCGGTCCCCTACAAGGCGTTCGACAGCGTCGTCGACGCGCTCGTGCGGCGGATGCTGAACATGCCCGCGGTGGACGCCGCGCTGCTGCTGCCCACGCAGCTCGCTCCGCTCGTCCAGACCTTCCCCATCTTCCGGCGCGTCGACGTGGTCGCGAAGCAGATGCGGAGCATGACGTCGCGAATGGACCCGCTCGAGATCAGGAGCAGGGCGTTCACGGCGCTGCGCGAGATGTTCGAGCGGATGGCGCAGCGCTCGCCGCTCATCGTCGCCATCGACGACATGCAGTGGTCCGACCAGGACAGCATGGGCTTGCTGGCGGAGCTCGTGCGCGAACCGAGCCCGCCGCCGTTCCTCCTGCTCCTGACGGCTCGTCCGCACACCGAGGTGCACGAAGCGGGAGCACGGTTCCGCGAGGTGCTCCCTCCGCGGACGCAGACCGTCCCGCTGTCCCGCTTGCCCGATGCGGAGGCGACCGAGCTCGCACGGTGGCTGCTCGGGAAGCTCGCTCCGGCGCGCGTGGAGCAGGCGGCCGCGATCGCACGGGAAGCCGAGGGTCACGCGCTCTTCATCGAGCAGCTCGCGCGGTACATGGCGACCAATCGCGCCGTCGCCCAGACGAAGCTGCGACTGGACGACGTGCTCGAGACCAGCATCGAGGAGCTCGAGCCGAACGCGCATCGGCTCTTCTCCCTGCTCTGCGTCGCGGGCGCGCCGATGCCTCTGACGGTTCTGGCTCAGGCTGCGGGGATCTCGCCGGGCGAACTGGCACGGGCCATCGCGGTTCTGCGAGCCCACCGCTTCATCCGCACGGCGTCGACGGAGGGTTTCTCGTCGGTCGAGCCGTACCACGGTCGGATGCGCAGCGCGGCGCTGGCGCGTCAAAGCCCGGAGCAGCTCAAGGCGGCTCACGAGCAGCTCGCTCGCGCTCTCGAGGGCAGCAAGCACGGAGCGCCCCACGTGCTGGCCGAGCTCTGGCGAGGAGCGGGTGACCCGGAGCGGGGCGGAGAGCTCGCCCTCAAGGCGGCGGAGCACGCCGTCGACGCCTTCGCCTTCGAGCGCGCGGCGACGTTCTACGAATGGGCGCTCGAACGTCCCTCGGCCACGCGGACCGAGCAGCACCGGATCCGCGTCGCCCTGGGAGATGCGCTCGCGAAAGCAGGGCGCGGTGCGCAGGCCGCCGCCGCGTACAGGGCTGCCGCCCGCACCGCACCGGACGTCGAGGAGGAGCTCGATCTGGAGCGCAGGACCGCCGAGCAGCTCCTGCGCGTCGGCGAGTTCGACGCCGGCATCGCGGCCGTCCGCCAGTTGCTCCAGCGGGTGGGGCTCTCGTGGCCTCCGACGCCGCTCCTCACGGTGCTCACGTTCCTCCTCTTGCGCACGTGGCGCGTACTGCGTGGGTACGGAGCGTCGCCGCCCAAACCGGGGGCTCGCGGCGCCCGGGAGACGGTGCGCCTGGACGTGTGCTGGGCAGTCACGAGCGGCCTCGGGATGTGCGACAACCTTCGCGCCGCGGTCTTCCAGCAGCGCTACCTCACCCTCGCGCTGCGCTCCGGAGATGCTCGGCGCATCTCGATGGCGCTCAGCATCGAGTGCCCCTTCTACGCCCGGGCCGGCGAAGCCGCATGGCCCTCGACGACCCGGGTCATCGAGCGCGCGCTCGACGCCGCGAAGAAATCCGGGGATCCGTACTGCACCGGAATCGCCGATCTCATGGCCGGCGGCGGCTCGTACCTGA
>DATJYG010000228.1:0-14051 GCA_035499695.1 Polyangiaceae bacterium | reverse complement strand
GCGACCGACGGACGAGAGGACGTCGCGCCCTTCGGGACTCGACGGCATCCGCGTGCTCGTGGTCGACGACGAAGTGGACGCAAGAGAGCTCGTCACGATGCTGCTGCGGGAAGCAGGCGCCCAGACGGTGGAAGCCGGCTCGGTGTCGTCGGCGCTCGCGGCGATCGATCAATCGCCTCCGGACGTCCTCGTCAGCGACATCGGCATGCCGCTCGAGGACGGCTACAGCCTGCTCCGCAAGCTCCGCTCACGCCCTCCGGAAGCGGGTGGGAACGTGCCGGCGATCGCGCTCACGGCCTTCACCCGCGGTGAGGACGTCGCGCGCTCGAGCGAGGCAGGGTTCGCACGGCACCTGGCCAAACCCGTCGAGCCGGCGGAGCTGGTCACAGCCGTCCGGCAGCTCGCTCCAGCGCACTGAGCGTCCGAAGACCTCGGATGGAAAGCACACGGCGCCCTCGGCGGCGTCCGGAAGGACCCACCGAAGGCGCCTGTCACTGTTGCGCTAGGTTCTTGATTACCAGCGGTTGCGACGGTCGCCGCGGTCACCACCGCCGCCACCGCCACGACGGCCGCCGCCGCCGCCACCACCGCCACCCCCACCGAAGCCGCCGCGCTGCGGGCGCTCCTCGGCCTCGTTCACGCGGAGGGCGCGACCGTCCAGGTTCGCACCGTTCATGGACTCGATGGCCTTGGTGGCCTCGGCCTGCGAGCCCATCGTCACGAAGCCGAAGCCTCGCGACTGGCCCGTGGCGCGATCGGTGACGATGTGGACGTCCGTCACCGCGCCGATGCGCTCGAAAGCCTCACGCACCGTGTCCACCGTGGAGGAAAACGACAGATTGCCGACGTAAAGACGCGTTCCCATAACTGTTTCTCTTCTCTCGTTGCGGCTTCACCAAAAGAGAGCCCGCCGTCCGAATCAGCCGCGGAATATCAGGGGCAAGGCATCCATCTGCACGTTGCCGTCACCGTCGAGCGCGATCCGCGGTCCCGAGAGTCGAGAGAGGGTCGTTGCCGGGGAAACGTCCGTGAGCGAGGAAGACGTTAGCCGAAGCTAGGCGGCGCGCAAGCCGGGGCCGGGCACGGACCCTGCACGAGCCCGGAACGATGCGGAAGCTTCCGCAACCACTGGCGGAAGTGGTCTCCGGCGTCGGCCGTCGCCGGACGCTCGGTCTCGCTGCCGAGATGAGCTTCTGGGTGTTTCTCTCGCTCATGCCTCTGCTGGCGGTCGGCGGATTCGTCGCGGCGCGGGTCGCCACGGCGCACCCGTGGACGGCCCTCTCGGCGATGCAGGCGGTGCCGCCTCCGGTGCGAGAGCTCGTCATGAAGGAGGCTGATCACATCGCGAGCTGGCACGGTGGAGCGGTGGCCCCGATCGCAGCGGCCACATTCTTGTGGCTGGCATCGACCGGCGTCGCCGCCATCTTCGACGCGCTCGAGTTGCAGAGTGGGGCCCAGCCCCGGCCATGGCTCCGGAAGAGAATGCTGGCGATCGGTACGTGCATCGCGCTCGCGGCGGGCGGGGCGCTGATAGGGCTGCTGGAGTCGGGGGTGGCTTGGCTGGAACGAGTCGCGGGCGCAAACCTCCCCTCGTGGCTCGTGAGCGTCGTCCACGGCCCGGCCGGACGGATCGCGCGCTTCTTCGTCGGCGCGGTCATGGCGATCACGATGGTCGCAGGACTCTACCGTGTCGGCGTCCCGCGCGGCGAGGGTACGCGACCGCGCGTGCTCGGCGGGGCGGTCGTCGCGGTCATGCTCATGGTCGCGCTCGGGTACGCGTACGGCTTCTACGTCACGAAGCTCGGCGGTAGCGGCAGCGTGTACGAGGCCGGGCTCGCCGCCGTGGGCATGACGCTCATGACGCTCTGGCTGTTCTCGATCGCGCTCCTGCTGGGTGCGCAGCTCAACTGCGTGCTGGCCGAGCGCTTGCGTGCAGGCGGCGCATGGCATCGTTCCGCCGCATCCTCGTCGCCACGGACTTCACCGAGACCTCCCAGCGCGCAATCGACGCCGCGCTCGAGCTCGCAACCCGCCTCGGCGCGTCGCTGACCGTGATGCACGCGTACGAGATCCCGATCGTCGGCGTCCCGGACGGCGCCTTGATCGCAACGCCGGAGCTCGCGGCACGCATCTCGGACGCGGCCCGCAGCGCTCTGGACACGACCATGAAGCGCCTGGAGGGTCGAGGTGTGCTGGTCCAAGGGGTGCTGCGCGAGGGCGTCGCCTGGGAGGAGATCGAGCACGTCGCCAACGACATCGACGCGGACGTCATCGTGATCGGCACCCACGGCCGGCGCGGCATCGCTCGCGCCTTGCTCGGGAGCGTCGCCGAGAACGTGATCCGCACGACGTATCGACCCGTGCTCACCATCCACGGCCCGCCGCACGGTCCGCCCGCGCGCGCAGCAGCGGAGTGACCTACCGGCGAGGTGGTGACGGCCTGACCTTCATCGCTCCCGACGACGCCGGGGTTGCGAGCGGCCACTGGTGCTCCGGCGGCGGGGCGCCCGGGCGCGCCAGCAGGTAGCCCTGGGCATACCCGACGCCGAGATCGCGGAGGCATTTCAGCTCGTCGAGCGTCTCGACGCCCTCGCCCACCACGACGGCGCCCAGCTCGGTGCACATGCCGACGACGTGCCGCACGATGATCTGCCGCGCCTTGCGGCTGTGGATGTCGCGCGTGAGGGCCATGTCGAGCTTGACCACGGCGGGCGCCAGATCCGCCACGCGCTCCAGGTTCGAGTAGCCGGCGCCGAAGTCGTCGACGACGAGGAACGCGCCCGTACGGCGGCACAGTTCCTTGAGGACCCCCATGCAGAGGTCGAACTGCTCGAACGCCGAGACCTCGGTGATCTCGAGGTACACTTGGTGGTCGTGAAAGCCGATCGGATCGTCGGGCTTCACGAGCCAGCGGGAAGTGAGCTC
Organism: Polyangiaceae bacterium; assembly: GCA_035499695.1. Lineage (GTDB taxonomy): Bacteria > Myxococcota_A > Polyangia > Polyangiales > Polyangiaceae > Palsa-1150. The sequence goes on along the minus strand of DATJYG010000228.1, from coordinate 11,126 downwards.
CTGCGGGTGCAGGTTGACGAAGAGCTTGTTCTCCCCGCAGGTGCGGAACGCGATGTCGCGGATGGTTCGCCCCAGCCAGCCGCAGGCGCCTTCCTCGATGGCGGCCTCGAAGAGGCGCGGCGGCGTCGGGTAGCGCGGGTCCTTGCAGCGCACGAGCGCCTCGTGCGCGAACGCGTGGCCGTCGTTCAGATCGACGATGGGCTGGAAGACGACGGACAGAGAGTCCGGCGAGAGACCACGTGCCCACTCGGTGTTGGTCGGCCGGATCCGGGGCGCGTCGCGATAAGCCACCACTCGTAGCATACGCCGAGCGGCGGCCCTTTGAACCACATCGCTCGCAAGGCGCCGATGGGTCATCATGGATCACATGGTCGACACGGCCAACGCGGGCAGAAGGTGGGACGCGCTCGCCGTCGCCTTTGCGATCAGCGCTGCTGGCAGCGCGTGCGGCTCGGCGAGTAGTGGCGGCGCGCAAGGCGGCGAAGACGGCGGGGCGAGCGCGGGCGACGCTGCGCCGAGCGGTCCCGATGGCGGAAGCGCACCGCCCGATGCGGCGAGCGACACGACCGGCGGCGATTCGTCGGGTCCTCGCGACGGGTCGGCGGGTCCGGATGGGAGCCTTCCCCATCCAGGCTCAAGCGCGTGGGTCATGGGGTACTACGCGAGCTGGCATTCGCCGGCGAACGGAGGCAACTACGCCGTGTCGTCGATCGACTGGGACGGCCTCACGCACGTAGCCGCCGCGTTCTACGTTCCCGACTCCTCGGGCGGCTGGGCGTCCGGCTACTTCGACCAGGCGACGGCAGGGTCGCTGATCTCGGCGGCGCACGCGCAGGGCAAGAAGGTGCTCGCCTCGATCGGCGGCTCGGGGTCGGGCCCCGCGTTCGAGCAGGCGATGCAGAACGCGCAATCGACGTTCGTGACGAATCTCGAGGCGCTCGTCACGAGCGGCTACGACGGTCTCGACATCGACTGGGAGGGCGGCAATCTCACGGCCGCGCAGGACCAGGCGCTCGAGACGACGCTCGTGCAGGCGCTGCGTCAGAAGAGCCCGGGCATCCTCATCACGCTGACCGCCGGCTACGAGAACGAGAACAACCTGGACGATCTCTCGTGGTACGGCACGGTGGCCGCGCAGCTCGATCGCGTCAACCTGATGACGTACGGCATGGCGGGTCCGTGGCAGGGCTGGCGGAGCTGGCACTCGTCGCCGCTCCACTGGAACAGCGACAGCACGACGCCTACGGGCATCGACGCGAGCGTGAAGCACTACATCGCCGCCGGCGTACCGGCCGCGAAGCTCGGCGTCGGCATCGGCTTCTACGGCATGTGTTACACGGCGCCCGTCACGGCCCCGGTGCAGACGCTCGGGGCTTCGCAGGTCTCCGCGAGCGACGGGGTCATGTCCTACCCGAACATCATGGGCACGTATTACTCGGCGAGCGCGTATCACTACGACTCGGCCGCCGAGGCGCCGTATCTGACGCTGGACGGAAAGAACGCCCAGAGCTGCACGTACGTGAGCTACGAGGACCCGACGTCGATCGCGGCCAAGGGTGCGTGGCTGAAGGCGCAGGGGCTCGGCGCGGTCATCCTCTGGGAGATCGGCGAGGGCTTCGTCCCCTCCGGAGCGACGGTGCAGGCGCAGAACCCACTCCTCGAGGCCACCAGGACGGCGTTCCTGCAGTAGAAGAGAGGTCATGGAACGCACCGGCCTCGTGGCCTTCTGGAAGAACTACGATCGCGGCGTCTACGTGCGCGCGGCCAAGCTGGCCGACGAGCTGGGGTACGACTCGTTCTGGATCCCCGAGGGGTGGGGCTACGAGATCTTCTCCCTGCTGGCCGAGCTGGCCCTCGTCACCAAGCGCATCAAGCTCGGCACGGGCATCGTCAACGTCTTCAGCCGCTCGCCGGCGCTCATCGCGATGTCCGCGGCGACCGTCGACGAGATGAGCGGCGGCCGATTCATCCTGGGCATCGGGACGAGCGGGGCGAAGGTCATCGAGGGCTTCCACGGCCGCCCCTTCGCCAAGCCGCTGACGCAGGTGCGCGACGTGGTGCGCGTGGTGCGCACGTTGCTCTCGGGCGGCAAGCTGAGCGACGCGGGCGCCGAGCTCGCGAGCTACAGGCCGTTCCGCATCGAGATGAAGCCGGTTCGCGCCGACGTGCCCATCTACGTCGCGGCGCTCAAGCAGAAGGCCATCGAGTCGATCGGCGAGTGCGCCGACGGGTGGATGCCGACGTTCTGGCCCTACGAGCGCCTCGCCGAGGGGCGCTCGTGGATCGCCGCGGGCGCGGCGCGCGCGGGCCGAGATCCGAAGGCCATCGTGACCGCGCCGTTCACGAGCGCGCTGCCGCTCGCCGGGCACGCGGGCACTCAGATGGCCCGCCAGATCGTCTCCTTCTACATCGGCGGGATGGGCGACTATTACATCGAGCTGCTCTCGCGCTTCGGCTTTGCCGACGACTGCAAGCGCATCGCCGATCTCTACGCCGACAAGGCGACGCGCGCGCAGGCGGCCGACGCGGTGCCCGAGGCGATGATCGAGGCGCTCACGATCGCGGGCGACCCGCAGCACTGTCTCGACGAGCTGCGCCGGCGACGCTCCTTCGGCGTCGACCTGCCCATCCTGAACATGCCGACGAACATGCCCTGGGAAGTCGTCGAAGCATTCATCCGGGCCATGGCCCCGCGCTGACCCGCAAGATCGGCGTAGGCTTGCGAATGTTCGCCATTCGCTGCCGAAAGATCGGCGCAGGCATGCGAATGCTCCCCATTCGCTACCGAAAGATCGGCGCAGGCATGCGAACCCCTGGCATTCGTTGCCGAATGCGGCACGTACGGCTGCGTACGCCTTCCGTTCGGCCCAGCACGCGAAACGTCAGCGCCCGAGGAGCTGGCGCAGCACGTACTGCAGGATGCCCCCGTGCCGGTAGTACTCGCGCTCCTGTGGCGTGTCGATGCGCACGGTGCAGCGGAACTCGCGTTCGCTGCCGCGAAGCGCGCGGGGTTGACGCGCCCGAGCACCGCGGCACGCTCGGAACGCCGAGCGAGGTACCCCTCTCAGCAGCCCACGTGAGTTTCCCTGACTCTCGAGGAGTGGCATGTTGTGCCGATGCGACACATCAACGTCGTGGCAGTGGGGCTGGCCATCAGCAGTGGGCTGGTGGCTTCGTGCAGCAAACACACCACCGTTCTGGGCCACTGCGAGTTGCCGAACATCACGTCCCGCAGCTGCTGGGATTGGTACGCACACGAGTCGGACGGCAAGAAGGCCTGCGAGATCGCGCTAGGGGCCGCGTCCGACGCGGAGACGAAGAAGACGCGGTGGGTCGAGGGCGCTGCATGCGATCGTTCGGGCGCTGCTGCGGGTTGCGCGCGAGGTGACGGGGAGCGTGTCGAATGGTTCTATCCCGGGCCCGGTAGGACGGACCAACAGTCCAAGGCGGTCGCTCAGCAGCTGTGTACCGGTCATGGAGACACGGTGGTCGGCACGGATTGGCAGCCCAAATGATCGCGGCGCCGCCCGCAAGAGTCACCAACGGGCGAGGAACACGGCGAGGCCGAGGACGATGATCGAGCCGACGAGCGCGACGAGGCGCGCGATCGTGCGGCTGCGCGCCCTTTCGCTCAGCGCTTGCTCGAGCGTGGTCTCGGACGATCGCGCTGTCCGCACGTCGGCGCGCAGATCGATCCCTAGGACGTTCTCCGCCTCACAGTAGACGCACGTCGCGATGACCGCGTCGTCGGAGCGCGGCAGCGGAGAGCCGCACCGACGGCAGCGTTCGGGGGCGCCCTCCTTCTCCGGCGCGCGAGACGCGAAGTCGAGCGTGAGAAGCCCGACGGCCCGGCGATCGGCGATGACGGCGTACGCCGCGAGGGCAAGCAGCAGCGCCGCGAGCGCGCTCATGGGACCCATGAGACGAGAGCCGACCATCAGCGGAGCCGGGAGCCACACGATTGCGATCGCGGCCGTCCCGGCGAGCAGTCCGTTGACCCTGCGGGCGCTCGGCTGGTTGAGCAGGCGCTCGACGAGACGATCGACTGCCGCGCGCTCTTGGCGCAGCGACCGGGCCGCGCGAATGCGCTCGCGCATCGGCTCCGGCACCGGGGCGCTCGCGCCGCAGTGAGGACAAGCGACGACGTCGCGGTCGTCGAGGGCCAGCGGACCGCCGCAACTCGGACACGTAACCACGCGCGCGTCGGTCGGCGCCGCGTGCGCAGGCGGGGCCTCCTCGGCCGTTCGCTGCAGGATGGATTGCCGGAGCGCCTCGATCGAGCGCTGCTCGTGCGCGTCGGATGCCGTGGCTACCGGCACGGTGACGCCGCTGCCCAGGTCGAGGCGCAGCGCACCCTGGTCGAACACCGGATTCCGGATCGACTTCCACGCCATCCGGAAGCCGTCGTACTTGCCCCCGTCGATGCGCAGCTCGTCGGGATCGAACACGCAGTCACTCGCCCGTGCGGAGCCGATCAGGCGCATCAGGATGACGGCGGTGATCGGCGCGAAGTAGAGCCAGTAGAGCGGGAACTGCACCTGGTCGAACCCGCGGAGCTGCACGAGAGCGCATGCCCCGTCGATGCACGCCGCCGCGACCGTCACTCTCTTGAGCATCGTCGCGCCCGTCTGCAGCGGAAGACGCGTCTCGAGGATCATGAGGCGAGTATTCTTACTTGAAGGAAACGAAAACACTCCCGTGCTCCTCGTCCGCGCGTTCAAAGGGGACCTGATCGCCTGGGCAAAGCGACACTCGTTTGCCCATGTGGTTGAATAAACCGTCCAGTCGGACGTCTCCCATCCAAGGAAGGGGCGATGCTGAAGCTCGTTTCGCGCAGTCTTCTCCTGGTCGGCGTGGCGCTCGGGGTGTGCAGCGTGTCCGGCGACGCCGTCGCTCAGACGGCGACGCACTCCGTCGCCGTGACGCTCGTGTTCGGCGGCGCGCGCTACCAGGGCACGTCGACGGGGGTGACCGTGGTCGAGACTGCGGTGAACGGCGCCATGCAGCACCGCGTCAACCTCATCGCCAACCTCGGCGGCAGGCCCGGCATGTGCACCGTGGCCGTCGCCAACGTGGCGGACGCGTCACATCTGAAGAGCGACTTCCTCGACGCGCACGCGACGGCCGTCACATGCACCGTCTCGCACCCCGTGACGACCGACCTCACGGCGGGCACGTTCGTGTTCCTCAACACGCTCACGCCGTCGACGGGCGACTCGCTGACGATCGAGAATCACTGACGCAACCGACGAGCGGTCGCGCATCCTCAAAGCCCTTTCCGTTGCACGGCGTGTAGGCCACGCTCGAAGACAGGGCGCCTTCGACGCGATGACTCTCGCCCGTGCGGTGAAAGACTTCGCTTCGTCTGCCATACCCATCGAATCGGCGTGAGAAGCATCGAGACCGGCGTCCAACTCTTTGCGCGTCGCAGTGAAACATGTCGGAGCGGCGAAGAAACCGAACGTTGCCCCGGTCTCATCTGTTCGTTCGTAGCGCATCCCTTTGGAAGTCGACCGCGCATCGGTCGCCCTCGACGGGATGACCTTCGTCTCGTCACGCATCAGTGACATCGCGGCATCGATCCCGATGGTCGTGCGCTCGATCCCTTTCACCTCGGCTGGCTTCCATGCCAGACGTGCTGGTTCGTCTTTCACCCACGCATCTTCCTCGATGCACGCAGAGCACATCGAGATGAACGCATCGATCTCTCCTTTCGACGCGTCAACCTCTTCGATGACCTCGGAAGCGATGTCTTGGATCGGTGCATCGAAAGAGAACCGCACGACGACGAAAGGGATCGCTTCCGCGTCGATCGAGATTCCCGCCAAGGTGAAAGACATCACCGCCTGGGCGAAGATGATCGATGCCGGGTCGAGAGAGATCGACGCCTGGGCAGAGAAGATCGGTTTCGACCTCACCTCTTTGCCGCCCGCTGCCCGTCGTTGATGGCATGCAGGCATCTCCATGGCGTCGAGAGCCTGTCCTCGAACTCCCTCAACGGAACGAGTGACACCCGACCGAGACGAACGAAGCGCACCTTGCTCCTTCGAAGAAGCCTGAGCATCACGTACGTCGTCATGCCCGCAAGCTCGGCGAGCGCGCCGATTCCGTAGTAGGCCCGCAGCTTCGGCTCCGTGAGCCGCGAATCCGACCTTCGATGCGTCAGTCCTCCTCATGCGGCACGACGCTCCGGCCCCTGCCGCGAACCTGTTCGTAAGCCGGCGGGGCCCGCGCACACGCGCGGACCGCTTGCTCTCTCCACCCGTCGAGCTCCTCGGGACGATGCTCGGTGAGCTTCTCCAGCCACTGCGTCACCGGCTGATGACCGCGCCGCTCAGCGACCCAGCAGCTGACGCAGCACGTACTGCAGGATCCCTCCGTGCCGGTAGTACTCGCGCTCCTGCGGCGTGTCGATGCGCACGGTGCAGCGGAACTCGCGTTCGCTGCCGTCGGCGCGCTTGGCGCACACGATGGCGCTGCGCTTGGCGATGGCATCGACCAGCCCGGAGATCGAGTACGTCTCCTCCCCGGTCAGCCCGAGGGTGGTCGCGTTCTGCCCCGGCTCGTACTCGAGGGGCAGGATCCCCATGCCGACGAGGTTCGAGCGGTGGATGCGCTCGTAGCTCTCGGCGATGACGACGCGGATGCCGAGGAGCTTGGGCCCCTTCGCCGCCCAGTCGCGTGACGAGCCCGAGCCGTACTCCTTGCCCGCGAGCACGACGAGCGGCACGCCTTCCTTCGCGTACCGCACGGCCGCGTCGTAGACGCTCATCGGGTCGCCCTCGGGCAGGTGGCGCGTGACGCCGCCCTCGGTGCCCGGGGCGAGGAGGTTCCGCAGGCGCACGTTGGCGAAGGTGCCGCGCACCATGACCTCGTCGTTGCCGCGGCGCGAGCCGTAGGAGTTGAAGTCCTTCACGTCCACGCCGTGCTGCGTGAGGTAGATGCCTGCGGGGCCGCTCTTCTTGATCGACCCGGCGGGCGAGATGTGGTCCGTCGTGATGCTGTCGCCCAGCACGAGCAGCACGCGCGCATCCTTCACGTCGGTGACCGGCGCCGGCTCGCGCCCCATGCCCTCGAAGTACGGCGGGTGCTTCACGTAGGTCGACTTCGCGTCCCACGCGTAGAGGTCGCCCGACGGGACCGAGAGCTTCTTCCACTCCTCGTCGCCGTCGTACACCGAGCCGTAGACCTTCTCGAACATCGAGCGGTCGATGCTCGCGTCGATCGCCGCCTGCACCTCGGCGCGCGAGGGCCAGACGTCCTTGAGCATCACCGGCTTGCCGTCGCTTCCGGTGCCCAGCGGCTCCGAGTACGGGTCGAAGTCCACCGTCCCTGCCAGCGCGTAGGCGACGACGAGCGGGGGCGACGCGAGGTAGTTGGCGCGCACCTCGGCGTGCACGCGCCCCTCGAAGTTGCGGTTGCCGCTGAGCACCGCCGCCGCGACGAGCGACCCCGAGTCGATCGCCTTCGAGACGGGCTCGGGCAGCGGCCCGCTGTTGCCGATGCACGTGGTGCAGCCGTAGCCCGCCAGGTAGAAGCCCAGCTTCTCGAGGTACGGCGTGAGCCCCGCCTTCGCGAGATACTCCGTCACCACCTGGGAGCCCGGAGCGAGGCTCGTCTTGACCCACGGCTTGCGCGCGAGGCCACGCTCGACCGCCTTCTTCGCCAGCACCCCCGCCGCCACGAGCACGCTCGGGTTCGACGTGTTCGTGCAGCTCGTGATCGCCGCGATGACCACCGACCCGTGCGACAGCGTGACGTCCTTGCCGTCGATCGAGGCCGTGGCCTTCGCGTCGGGCGCGCTGGGCTTGGGCGCCTTCGAGAGCATCTTCTCGAGGGACGCGTGGAACCCCTTCTTCGACTCGGTGAGCTTCACGCGGTCCTGCGGACGCGTGGGTCCCGCGAGGCTCGGCACGATCGAGGCGAGATCGAGCGCGAGCACGTCCGAGTAGCGCGCCTCGGGAGCGCCGGGGGCGTGGAAGAGCCCCTGCTCCTTGAAGTACGCCTCCACGAGCTTCACCTGCGCCTCGCTGCGGCCGGTGAACCGCAGGTATCGCAGCGTCTCGTCGTCGACCGGGAAGATGCCGCACGTCGCCCCGTACTCGGGCGCCATGTTGGCGATGGTCGCCCTGTCGGCCAGCGGGAGCTGCGCGAGACCGTCGCCGAAGAACTCGACGAACTTCCCGACGACGCCCTTCTTGCGGAGCATCTCGGTCACCGTCAGCACGAGGTCCGTCGCCGTCGCCCCCTCGGGCAGCTTCCCGGTGAGCTTCACGCCGACCACCTGCGGGATGAGCATCGACACGGGCTGCCCGAGCATCGCCGCCTCGGCCTCGATGCCGCCGACGCCCCAGCCGAGCACGCCCAGGCCGTTGATCATCGTCGTGTGCGAGTCGGTCCCGACCAGCGTGTCGGGGTAGAGCGTCTTGCCGTCCTCGCTCTTCATCGCGACGCGCGCGAGGTACTCGAGGTTCACCTGGTGGCAGATGCCCGTGCCGGGCGGCACCACCTTGAAGTTGCGGAACGCGCTCTGCCCCCACTTGAGGAACTGGTACCGCTCGCGGTTGCGCTGGTACTCGAGCTGCACGTTGATCTTGAACGCGTCGCCCTTCGCGAACGCGTCGACCTGCACCGAGTGGTCGATCACGAGCTCCACGGGCTGCAGCGGGTTGATGCGCTTCGGATCGCCGCCGAGCTTCTTCATCGCCTCGCGCATCGCCGCGAGGTCCACGACCGCCGGCACCCCGGTGAAGTCCTGGAGCAAGACGCGCGCGGGCGCGAAGGCAATCTCCTGCGTCGGCTGCCGGGAGATGTCCACCGTCGCCAGCGCCTCGATGTCCTCCGCCCGCACCGACACGTCGTCCTGCGTGCGGAGCAAGTTCTCGAGCAGGATGCGCAGCGAATACGGGAGCTGAGCCGCCAGGGGATGCTTCGCGTACACCGCCCCGAGTCGGTAGACGGTGTAGGAGGAGCCGCCTGCGGTGAAGCTGGATTTTGCGGAGTACGTGTCCGGCATGGTGCCTCGGGGTTAGCTGCCGATGAGGCGCCGGGCAAGAACAGACGGACGCATAGGCGGCATGCACGAGGAAGCTCGCTCTTACTGAACAGCCGGGCAATAATGCAGGCGTGCCGACCGACTCCCCTGCGGACGCAGCCGCGGTAGCTCAGTCCGCCGCGGCCCAGGCGGGGGAATCGAGCGCGAGAACGCGCGGGTACGCGAAGTTCGCGCACGACGTGAACAACCCGCTGGCGATCGTGCTCTCGAACATCGAGTTCGCCGTCGCCGAGCTCTCGTCGCGGGCCGACGATCTCGCCGCCGGTGAAATCGTCGAGGCGCTCGGCGAGGCGCGCCAGGCGGTCGAGCGCATTCGCGACCTCGTCGTCAGCTACGGGAACGAGGTCGCCGATGCGCCTGGCGCGACGCTGGAAGCGGAGCCGATGCCGCAGTCGACGCGGCCCGTTCCGGACAAGGCGCGGGTTCTCGTCGTGGACGACGAGCCGATGCTCGGCCGTGCCGTCAGCCGCGGCCTCCGCGACCACGACGTGACCGTCGTCACGAGCGGTGCCGACGCGATCGCGCTCTTCCAGCGCGGTGAGCGCTTCGACGTGATCCTCTGCGATCTGATGATGCCCGGCATGCCGGGCTTCGATCTGTACGACCAGCTGCGCATCCTGGCTTCGGATCAGGCCGAGCGCATGATCTTCATGACGGGTGGAGCGACGACGACGCGGGCCCGCGAGTTCGTGGTCTCCAGGCCGGGTGGGGTGCTGCAGAAGCCGGTGTCGATGGACACGGTTCGCGAGACGGTCGAGCACTTGTTCCGGACGAAGAAGACTGCGCGCTAGGGCAACGCCGTTCTTGCGACGTGCCGGGGCCGACACTAAGACCCGAAGGCCATGAGCCAGACGCCGAAGGTGCGCATCGAGTCGGACAGCATGGGCAACATCGAGGTTGCCGCGGACAAGTACTGGGGAGCGCAGACGCAGCGGTCGCTCCAGAACTTCAAGATCGGCGGGCACCGCTTCGGCAGGCCGGTGATCCGCGCCTTCGGGATCGTGAAGAAGGCGTCGGCCCTCACCAACCAGGACCTGGGGAAGCTCGACGCGCAGAAGACGGGGCTCATCGTGCGCGCGGCGGACGAGGTCATCGACGGCAAGCTCGACGCGCACTTCCCGCTCGTCGTGTGGCAGACCGGCAGCGGCACGCAGTCGAACATGAACGCCAACGAGGTCATCGCCAATCGCGCGATCGAGCTCGCCGGCGGCACCATGGGCTCGAAGAAGCCCGTTCACCCGAACGACGACGTGAATCGGTCACAGTCGTCGAACGACGTGTTCCCCACCGTGATGCACGTGGCGGTGGCGCTCGAGATCAAGGAGCGGCTCCTGCCCGCCGTCGCCAAGCTGCGCGGGGCGATCGAGAAGAAGAGCGCCGAGTTCGCCGACATCGTGAAGGTCGGACGCACCCACCTGATGGACGCGACGCCTCTCACGCTGGGTCAGGAGATGAGCGGCTGGGCCGCTCAGCTCGCGTTCTGCGAGAAGGACCTCACCCGCTCGCTCGACGGCCTCCACGAGCTCGCCCTCGGCGGCACCGCGGTCGGCACGGGCCTCAACACCCACCCGAAGTGGGCAGAGTCCGTCGCGAAGAAGATCGCGGACCTCACCAGCACTCCCTTCCGGACGGCGCCGAACAAGTTCGCGGCGCTGGCCGGGCACGAGGCGCTCGCGTCGGCGAGCGGCGCGATGCGCACCCTGGCGGTCGCGTGCTTCAAGATCGCCAGCGACGTGCGTCTGCTCGGCAGCGGCCCGCGCTGCGGCATCGGCGAGCTCCACCTGCCCGAGAACGAGCCGGGGAGCAGCATCATGCCGGGCAAGGTCAACCCCACGCAGGCCGAGGCGATGACCATGGTCTGCGTTCAGGTGATGGGCAACGACGCGACGGTGGGCTTCGCCGCCGCGGGCGGGCACTTCGAGCTCAACGTGTTCAAGCCCGTCATCATCCGCAACGTCCTCGAGAGCGCCGCCATCCTCGCCGACGCGTGCCACAGCTTCACCGACAACTGCGTCGTCGGCATGGAGGCCAACCGCGACGTCATCGCGAAGCACGTCGAGAACACGCTCAT
>DATJYG010000227.1:0-3373 GCA_035499695.1 Polyangiaceae bacterium | reverse complement strand
CGTACGGACTCGCGTCCTGGAGTGGATTCAAGGGCTCGAGCCGCGCGGCACTCCGGATCTCGACGGGCTGGCGGCTCAGGCGGCGATGTCGCTCGGAGGGGGCGGCGCCGGCCGGCGAGCTTTCGGGGAAGGGCACGCGCTGGCGACCTGGCTGCGCTCGATTCCTGGCATCGCGACCGGTGGCGTCAGGGTCGACCCCGAGCCTCTGCTCGGTACGCCCTGCACGGCCCCCGTCCTTCCCGTCGTGAGGCGGCGGTCGCAGGCTCTCGCGGATGACGGAGACGGAGCGAGCGTGGTGGGGGCGCGTGCGGGAGTGGCGTTCGAGCGGGCTGTCGGCGCCGGAGTACGCGCGGGGACGCGGGTTCGCGTCGTCGACGCTGCGGTGGTGGGCCAGTCGACTCTCTCGCGCGCCGGGGACTGGGCAACCGAGCGTGAGGATGGCTCGCGTGGTGCGGGTCGTGCGGCCGATCGCGTCGACGCTGACGGTGCGGGTCGGCGCGGTCCAAGTCGAGGTGAGCTCCGGCTTCGACGGTGCGCTGCTTCGCGAGCTCGTCGACGCGCTCGTTGCAGGTCCGCGATGATCCCGCAAGGCGTGCAAGTCTTCGTGGCGCTCGACCCGGTCGACCTGCGTTGCTCGTTCGATCGTCTCTCGGGCATCGCGCGGGAGCAGATCGGCTACGAGGCGCGCAGCGGAGCGCTGTTCGTGTTCTACGGCCGCCGCCGCGACGCGCTCAAGGTCTTGTTCTTCGACGGAAGCGGCATGTGCATCTTCTACAAGCGGCTGGACGGCGGCACCTTCCGCCTGCCTGACGCGACGGCCGAGGGAACGCGGCACGTCGAGGTCGACGACGCGACGCTCGAAGCGCTGCTCGACGGCGTCGAGGTGCAGGCTCCGCGAGCCTCGCGCTCACGTCGTCCGCGGCTTCACTGAAGTCTGCGCACAAGGTGCGATCAAAGTGAGCGCGTCGTGCACGTAGGGGATCGACACCGATCTCGGGCGTGATTATCAACGAGGCCGTGCTCGAGAGTGAGATCGCCGACCGGCAGCAGATCGTCGCTCGCGTCGCGCAGCTCGAGTCCGCGCTGGCGAAGGTCACCGCCGAGCGCGACGCGCTCCGTCGCGCCTACGAGATGGTCAAGGAGCAGCTCGAGCTTCTGCGCCGGCGTCTGTACGTCGCCAAGGCCGAGCGCATCGACGCCTCGCAGCTCGAGATGGAGTTCGCGCAGACCCAGGCCAAGCTCGACGCGCTCGCCGCGCAGCTCAGCGAGAAACTCGACGCGCCGTCGCCCGCCGACGAGCCCACGGCCCCACCGCCCCCCAAGCCCCGCCCCAAGCCCACGGGCCGCCGCAACCTCGCCGACTGTGACCTGCCCGAGGAGCGCGTGGAGATCGTCGACCCCGCGCTCGAGGGTCAGGCCGAGCGCATCGGGTTCGAGGAGAGCTACAAGCTTCGGTATCGCCGAGGGGGGCACGTGCGGCTCGTCGTCGCTCGGGCCAAGTACAAGATCGCCGCCGACCCCGAGCGCGCTGCCGAGGCCCCCTCCTGGCCGATCGTCACCGCCGCCATGCCCAAGGAGCTTTGCCCGCGCGGTTTGCTCGCCCCCTCGATGATCGCCCACGTGCTGGTGCAGAAGTACCGCTGGGGGCTGCCGTTCCATCGCCAGTCGTGCATGTCCGTGGCCGAGGGCTTCAAGCTCGACGACGGCATGATGTGTCGCTACGGCGAGGACGTCGGCGCCACGCTCGCGTGCATCGTCGAGGCCATGGCCAAGGAGGCCAAACAGACCGCCTTCTGCCTGTCGACCGACGCCACGGGCGTGTGCATCCAGCCCGAGCGGCTGCCCGGACGCCAGCGCCAGGCCTGCCGCAAGGGCCACTTCTTCGTGGTGCTCGCCGACCGCGACCACGTCTTCTTCGAGTTCCAGCCCAAGCACACCAGCGCCGCGGTCTGCGAGATCTTCCGCGGCTTCTCGGGCTACATCCAGGCCGACGCCCACGCCATCTACGACGCCCTCTTTCGTGGCGAGGCGCGCGCCGGCCCCGACGACGAGCCCCCGCTGGAGGTCGGCTGCTGGAGCCATTGCCGGCGCAAGACCTGGGAGGCCGCGACCGTCGCGAAGGAGCCGGTCGCGCGCGAGGCCCTCTTGCGCATGCGCAAGCTCTTCGACCTCGAAGACCAGTGGACGGAGCTGTCCCCCGCGCAGCGCCACGCGCGCCGGCAGCTCGTCTCGCGGCCGCTCGTCGACGAGCTGCTCGGATGGCTCGGCGGGCAGTACGCGCGCGTCAAGGCGACCCGCGGCCTGCTCGCCACCGCCTTCGGCTACGCCGTGCGGCAAGAGGCTGCCCTGCGGCGCTTCCTCGACGACGGGCGCCTGCCCATGACCAACAACCACTCCGAGCGCGCCCTGCGCGTCATCGCCTCCGGCAGAAAGGCATGGCTCTTCTTCGGCAGCGACGATCACGCCAGCGCCGCCGCCAACCTCCTGTCGCTCATCGCCTCGTGCCAGCTGCACGGGCTCGACCCCGAGACCTACCTCCGCGACGTCATCCACGTCCTGCCCTACTGGCCGCGCGACCGCTACCTCGAGCTCGCCCCCAAGTACTGGGCCGCCACCCGCGCCCGCATCCCCGCCGCACAGCTCGACACCGACCTCGGCGACATCACCGTGCCACCGCCGCCGGCACCGGCCGAGCAACCGGCTACGCGCTGAGCGAGCGTCCACGCACCCAGCTTGGGTCACGACGCCGCGCGCGTCGAGGACGGGGCTCGTGCAGGGCGTACTCTGCTCGAGCGATTCGGCGTGCGGGTCGATGAGGCCCACCTCGACTGGCCGGGGCTCGAGGCGGTGGCGTGCTGGGGAGCGCGGCGCGGCCCCGCGATCCTCGTCAACGTCCGCGGGACGCACTCGCGCGGAAAGAGCGGGCGCCGCTCCACCCTCGCTCACGAGCTGTGCCACTTGCTCGTCGACCGGGCTCGCGCGCTGCCGCTCGCGGAGGTCCTCGGCGGGAGAGCGCCGCTGGAGGCCGAGCAGCGCGCCAACGCGTTCGCCGCGGAGCTCGTCCTGCCCCGCGCCGTGGCCGGCGCCGCGCTCCGCGGCGCAGACGTGAAGTCCAGCGTGGCCTCGCTCGAGCGGGCGTACGGGGCGAGCGCGCAGATCATCGCCTGGCAGGCGATCCGCTCCGGACATCCGCTGTCGAAGGCGGTGGTCGCGCACCTCCGTGCGCTGGTCCCCCGGAAGGACCAGGCGAGCTTCGATCTCGCGGCCGAGCGCAGGTAATCGCTTCGGGGAGCATGAAGCTCCACCGCGAGAGCAAGCTCGAGCCCGAGATCTGCGAGCACCTCGCGGCCCACGGCTGCCTCCATGCGGACGG
>DATJYG010000226.1:0-12148 GCA_035499695.1 Polyangiaceae bacterium | reverse complement strand
CTATGGCGGCTACACGGCGACCGACGCCGATTCGCAGGCGTGGGTGACGCAGATGACGAGCGTGCGCCTCGCGCAGCTCAGCGTGGGTCACATGTACGCCGTTCGCGGGCCGAAGGACCCCGATTACTCGTCGCGCGAGATTGGCAACTCCGAGCTCGCGGCGGCACTCGCGACCCAGGCGGTGGCATCGAACCATGTCATCGTGATCGCGCACTCGAGCGGCGGCTTCGTCGCAGACGAGCTCTTCACCTTCGCCGACGCGAGCGTCATCGCGAAGATCGCGTACTTCAACCTCGACGGCGGGTCCTGGGCGCTCACCGACGCGCTCGTGGGCAGCATGGGCGGCGTTTACTTCTGCAACGCGCACGACTCGGTGGCCGGCGATTCCGAGAACACGTCGTCCGACGAGAGCTTGCACGCCATGTTCGCGGCGTCCCACTTCTTCACCGTGGACGCCGACGGATCGGGGTGCGACGTCGGAGCCGGCTGGTGTCTGCACGACACGCTCATCACCAACCACCCGCACGATCCGACGACCTTCGACCTGGATCTCGACTACACGGACTTCACGGGCGGCCGCCAGGTGGTCACGAGTTACGTCGACCAGGCCGTGAGCGACGGCGTACTCTGAGCCCGTGGGGAAGCCGGGGGAAGCGACGCTCCTTTCGCTCGTGAAGCCTGGCGCGGTGCCGTTCGAGCGGCTGCACGAGCGGTACGGCGGTTTGCTCGAGCTGGTGCGCACGCTCATCGGCGTCGTGCCGAACTGCGACCCCTACCTCGAGATCTGGCCCGCTGCCTTCCGCACGTACAACGTGCTCGTCCCCAACTTTCTGAACCTCCCGTTCACCGTCTGGGGCATCGGAGCGCCCAAGGAGCTCCTGGGGCTCGCGATGTACGCGGCGAGCCGGACGGCCGGTTGCATGTATTGCTCGGCCCACACCTGCTCCTTCGCGCTGCGCCGCGGGGCCGCGCCGGAAAAAGTCGCAGGCGCCGGCGGCGAGGACCTCTCCGTCCTCTCGCCCGTGGAACGCGCGGCGGTCGCGGTCGCGCGCGCGCTGTCGGGCACGCGGTCGAAGCTCACGGACGCTCATCGCAAGGAGCTCGAGGTGCAGCTCTCGGGCGCGGACGCCGAGTGGATCGTCCTCGGCATCGGCATGATGGGGTTCTTGAACAAGTTCATGGACGGCCTCGGGGTCGAGCTCGAGGCCTCGACCCTCGACGAGGTGAGCGCGCTCATCTCGCCATCGGGATGGTCACCGGGCAAGCACCTCGACGTCGGTCATCGAGAAGCGAAGGGCGAGCCCCCTCGTGCGGACAGTCTCTGGACGAAGGCTCGTGTGGTCCGCTACGCGCCCGGTGCGATCGCGCTCGACAAGAAGTGGACGCGCGGCGTTCCGGATCGCTGGCCGCAGGTGGGCGAGTACCTGAAGCAGCGCATTGGCTACGACTTCCCGGTCCTCTCACGCCTGACGCATCGCCGCGCGATACGCGGGCTCGCCACCATGCTGCGTGACAACCTCGATGCCGGAGAGAGCCTGGTCGGGGTCCCTACCAAGGTTGCTGCGGGCCTCGAGTTCGCCCGTGTGGCGGGAGACGCCGTCCTCGAAGCCCAGCTGAGCAAGCTGGGTCCGGCGCGGGCGGATCCACGCGTGGAGGCGCTGGCGCGCGCCGTCGCGCCGAGCCCCTCTCGCGTGAGCAGCGAGGTCGTCGAGCAGTGCAGCGGGCTGTCGCCTGCGGCCATCGTCGAGGTCGTCACCTTCGTGTCCCTGATGCAGCTGCTCCACCGCGTGGAGGGGTACTACGCGCCCTCGTGACGGGCCTTGCAACAGATCGACACGTCGCGGCATCGTAATGCGCGATGCGACAGGTCTGGATCACGCGCGCCGGTCCCCCCGAAGTCCTGCAGACGCGGGAGGCGCCCGATCCCGAGCCGGGCGCCGGTGAGATCCGCGTTCGCGTCGCGGCGGCGGGGATCAACTTCGCCGACCTGATGGCGCGTGTCGGCCTGTACCCCGACGCGCCCAAGATCCCGTGCGTCGTCGGCTACGAGGTCTCCGGCACGGTCGACGCCGTCGGCACGGGCGTCACCGATTTGCACCCGGGCGACCGCGTGCTGGCGATGCCGCACTTCGGCGGATACAGCGACACGGTCGTCGTCCCCGCGGAGCAGGCGTTTCGCATGCCTGCAAAGATGACCTTCGAGGAAGGCGCCGCGCTGCCGGTCGTCTACCTCACGGCGTACAACATGATGCTCTTCACGGGGACGGTGCGCCCCGGGTCGAGCATCCTGATCCACTCGGCGGCTGGCGGCGTCGGGGTCGCGGCCATCCAGATCGCGAAGACGCGCGGCTGCACCATCTTCGGCACCGCGTCTCCCGGCAAGCACGACTTTCTCAGGAAGCTCGGGGTGCAGCATCCGATCGACTCGGGGGGCGACTATGCGGCGGCCGTGCGGGCGGTCGTCGGCGATCGCGGCCTGGACCTGATCCTCGATCCCGTCGGCGGCAAGTCGTGGACCGTGGGATACGACCTGCTCGCACCGTGCGGGCGGCTCGTCGCGTTCGGTTTCTCGGCTGCGGCCGCGGGCAAGAAGCGCAACCTGCTCCACGCGCTCGGGCAGCTGATGCAGGTCAAGAGCTTCGCCCCGCGCAAGCTCATGGATGACAACAAGACGGTCACCGGCTGCAACATGGGCCACCTCTTCGGGAGGCTCGATCTCTTGCGCCCCCAGTTCACAGCGCTCCTCGAGATGTACGAGGCCGGTCAGATAGCTCCGCACGTCGACCGCACCTTCCGCTTCGAAGAGGCGCCCGCAGCGCACCACTTCATCCACGACCGCAAGGCGATCGGCAAGGTGCTGCTCGTACCTTGATCAGAACTTCTCGACGGACGGGCGTAGGTCCATCTCGTGAGTCCACGCGCTGGGGTCCTGCGCGTGGAGCTGCCAGTAGGTCTCGGCGATGGCCGCCGGCGAGAGAAGGACAGGGGCGGCGCTCTGTCGCCCGGCGACCATGGCCCGCACGCGCGGCGTGTCGATGCCCCCGTCGATGATGACGTGAGCCACGTGGATGCCGCGCGGGCCGAGCTCGCGCGCCATCGACTGCGCGAGTGCCCGCAGCCCGAACTTGCCGACCGCGAGCGATGCAAACTGCGCGCTCCCGCGGAGTGCCGCCGTGGCTCCAGTGAACAGGACGGTCCCCCGTCCTCGCTCGACCATCTTCGGCAGCACGGCCTGCGCGGTGATGAGGCCTCCGAGGCAGTTGATGCGCCAGGTCCTCTCGAGGTCGGCAGGCGAGAGCTGCATCACGCCGCCCATCTGGAAGGCGCCGGCGTTGTAGACGAGGACCTCGGGATCACCGAGCTCCTCTCGGACGCGTGCGAAGGCGGAGCTCACGCTCGCCTCGTTCGACGCGTCGCATGCGAACGACCGCGCGACGCCGCCGCCCGACGTGATCTCGCCCCGAACCGAGCTCGACGCCTCTTCGCTCCTGGCCATCAGCGCGACGGACAGGCCGCCCTGCGCGAAGCGAAGGGCCACGGCACGGCCCAGCCCGGGTCCCACTCCCACGATTGCAGCGGTCTTCGCATCGCTCGCCATGACGACCTCCACTAGCGCGGTTGGTCCGATGCGTCACCGCGAGACGACGTTGCGACCGGGATCGCGGCCCGGACGGGCTAGAGAGGTGAGCCACATGCGAGACTTCTCCACGATCTCACCGTCGGCGAAGTCGCTGCTCATGGTGAAGGCGCAGACGTCGCTGCCGTTCGCACGGCAAGCCGCGGAGCTTCTCTGGGGCGCGAGTGCCGTGCAGGACGCCGAGCGCGAGACGGCATCGACGCCGTGGGCGGCGGGGAGGAAGGCCCACTTCGAGCACCGTGCGCGGAGCATCGACGCAGCCATCGCGGCCGTCGGTTCCCCACGCATCCTGGAGCTCGCTGCCGGCCTCTCGTTCCGAGGGCTCGACATGGCCGCACGGCGAGCCGACGCGTTCTACCTCGATACCGACCTACCCGAGATTGCCGCGACCAAGGCAAACCTCGTCGGACGTCTGCATCCGGGGCCGCTTCCCGGCAGGCTCCTGGTGAAACCCCTCGACGCGCTCGATGCCACTGCGATGCGGGCGGCGGTCGATCTCGTGCCCGCGGGCCCCATCGCCATCGTGCAAGAGGGCTTGCTCATGTACCTGGACGACCCGGAGAAAGCCCGGCTCGCGGCCAACGTGCGCGAGGTTCTGCTCGCGCGAGGTGGCGCCTGGATCACCGCCGACGTGTACGTGCGCAGCGGGCTGCAGCCTCACCGCGACGAGCGCACCACGAAGTTCCTCGAGCAGCACCGGGTCGAGGAGAAGAAGTTCGCCGACTTCGCGGCCGCCGCAGCCTTCTTCGAGTCGCAGGGGTTCGGCGTGGCTCGGCGCCTGGCGCCCGAGAACGACCCGTGGCCCGTCCGGCAGACGTGGGTGCTCGAAGCTCGGTGAGGGCGGTCAGGGCATGCAGCTGCACGTGACCGTGTCCCAGTCCCAGATGGGGCAGGCCTGGGGCGTCGGCGGTGCGCACACGCATCCGCCCCAGCCGTCGGACATGAAGCCCTTGGCGCAGCACGTGTTGTTCTCGGGATTGCACGGCATGCCGTTGCTGCAGGCTCCGCACTGGATGGTGCCCATGCACTGGTCGTCGATCATCGTGTTGCACGCCGTCTGCAGCCAGCAGCTTGTTGGCTCGCAGTTGCAGTCCGACGGGCCCAGGGTCGTGAACGGCACGTCGCACTCCGCCGTCGCGTCGTTCACGAGGACGCAGACCCGGTACGTGAGCATCGCCGGCGGACCGCTCGTGTCGTAGAACGTCCAGCCGAACCCGGGTTCCTCCACCACGGCCTTCTGGATGACCTGGAAGGTCGTGCCGATCAGCCGCTCCAGGATGATCGTCCAGGGACCGACGTAGTTCTCGCCCTGACACTTGATGATCGCTGCGCCGGTCCACACGATCCCGGCCTCCGGTGGAATGCACATCGCGTTCTCCCCGGTGCAGACCGGCACCGGAGGCGGGCCGCGTTCATCCGTCGGTGGACCGTCGGGTAGGCTGCTGTCGCCGTCGGGGCTGGCGTCGTCCTCGGAGCCGGAGTCCATGACGTTGCCACCGCCGTCTCGCTGGCCGGGCAGAGGAGCGAGGCGTCCCCCGCAGCTTGCCACGACGACGGCAATCGCCGTCGCCGGGATCCATCCTCTCCGCCGCATGTGCGGCACATCGTGCGCGAGCGCCAGCCGGATGCAAGCGAAGAATCTCGCACCCTTGCGCGCGATCCATTCGTAAAGAAACGTTGCACTTCACGACGTGCGCCCGCCCGCGGCATCGGAGCGCGCATGCGAGACATCGAAGGCAAAGTGGCTCTGGTCACGGGCAGCTCTTTGCGATCGAGAGCGCAGGCGGAAAGGCCATGCAGGTGGCTGGAGACGTGACGAAGGCCGGGGACGTCGAGGCGATCCGGCGCGACGTCGAGGAGCGACTCGGCCCGATCGACGTCCTCGTCGCCAACGCAGGTGGCACGCGGCTGGGCACTCCGGAGGACGTCGCGAATGCGGCCCTCTTCCTCGCGTCGGACGATGCGTCGTGGATCACCGGCATCGTCCTCGACGTCGCCGGTGGGGCGACGATGGTGCGTTGACGCTCAGCGCGAGCGCCAGTGGCAGACGAGGGTGAACGAGGGCGCCGCCGTGGGCGCCGTGCGCTTGGTCTCGACGAGCCGGCGCTGCGAGAGCCAGCGGACGGCCGCCTGCACGGCTCCCTTCGAGAGTCCGGTGCCGTCGGCGATCATCTGATGGCTCGCGCGGGCGGGCCGGCTGCCGCCGCGCGTGCGCCGCCAGAGATAGAGGTAGACGATGAACGCCGACGCGCGCCGATCGTGGCCGACGAGGTCGGGCATGAGCGAGTCGATGACGTAGAGATCGACGGCGACGCCTTCCATCGGGCTATGACAACGGATGCTATAGCAGCCGGTGGTCCAGAGCAGGGCCTCTGCCCGTTGCCCGCGTGCGCCGCGACGTTACGGTGGGCGCATGATCAAGGGCATCAAGTTCGTGAACATCCCCGTGCGCGACCAGGCGCGGGCTCTCAAGTTCTACACGCAGAAGCTCGGCTTCACGATCGCCACCGACCAGGAGCACGGCCCGGCGGGGCAGCGGTGGATCGAGCTGAGGATCCCGGGCGCCGAGACGATGGTCAGTCTCTTCACGCCGCCCGGCCACGAGGATCGCGTCGGCACGTTCGTCCCGCTCTCGCTCTGGGCCGACGACGTGGACGGCACCTACGAGACGCTCAAGGCGCGCGGCGTCGAGTTCCTCGCGCCTCCCAAGAAGGAGCCCTGGGGCACGTCGGTCATCCTCAAGGACTCCGAAGGCAACCAGCTGCACGTCGGATCACGTTGAGTTCGCTCGGCGGCCGCCGTCTACTCGGTGAGTGATTCGCACGCCCCATCTCTTCGCGGCATTGGCTTCGTCATTCGTCGTCGTCTCCACGAGTGGTACGGCAAGCGCGCTGGAGGCGCTCGACGTCGAGCTCGGGGGCAGAGTGGGCTACGCGACGAGTCCCATGTCGGTGGGTACGCTCTTCAGCGGCAACCCTCTGGGATTCGGTGTGGGCGCGCGCGCCGGGGTGGCCTTCAAGGCAGGGCCGTACCTCGGGGGTAGCTTCATGGCGTATCCGGCCGGGAGTGTAAGCGTGTCGCAGGGACCCGGTGGACGCAGCTCACAGTCGTCGCAGACGTTCCTCTACGGCGCCGAGATGGGGTACAGCATCAAACCCATCGATCTCCTCACGATTCGCCCTCAGCTCGGATTCGGTGACACATCCCCGAGCGGCGGTCCGGTGACCATCACGTTCTGGTACTTGCAACCGGCCGTGGCAGCGCTCGTCGATCTCGGCACGCTCTTCGTCGGAGGTGACGTCGGCATGCTGCTCTTTCCCAACTCGAACTACGAGCAGGCCGCTTTCAGCTTCGACGCGCAGGTCGGGATCAAGTTCTGATCAGAAGTACGTGGCGTCGACGAGTCTGGCCACGACGACTCTTTGCGGGGGCGTTCGCGTCGCAGTCCCGATCGGATCGTTGATGGCGCCAGCGATCTTGTCGAGCGTGCCGAGGTCGGTCCTCGCGCCGCTCGCGGTCCGCATCTCGGACGTCACGTCGATCGTAATCGACAGGCCGCGTGCGCCTCGAGCCACGTGAAGCGGCGGGCGGGTGCGCGCCTCCGCGGCAATCTGCGCGGCGACCTCCTCCCACTCCGCTCGGCCGGAGGTCGCATCGAGGACGCGAAACGCGGCGATGGCGCCCGACCCGTCGCTGTCGAACTGCAGCACGGCGTGACCGGCGTCGGGCGCGCGGCTCCTGCGGACGAGATCGCGCGCGATCGAGGCAATCGCGCTGCCGGGTGCGAGCCCGAGCTCGATGTCGCGCGGGTCGATGGTCGGCATCAGGCGACGGCGCGACGGATCGGTGCGCTCCTGCGCGAGCGTCGCGTCGATTCCAGCGCGAACGGCGGAGTCGAGGGATCGTCCGGCAAGCGGACCAGACGACGTGCCGGCCCCCGTGGTCGGCGAGAACGTCCAGGTTCCATCGGTTTCCTGCGCGACGGGCGGGGTGGCGCTGGGCTCGGACGAGGGCTCGGGGACCGATGGTCCAGTTCGCTCGCGTGTCACTGCGGCGAGCGGGCGACTCGTGTCGGTCGGATGGACCGGAGACTCGAGTGCGGGTTGCTCGTCTGGCACTGGAGACGCCTGCGCCGCCTCGATGTCCAGCACCAGCTCGGTCTGCGAGGCCGGCTCCTCGGTGGTCCGCCTCGAAGGACGAACCAGCGCGAAGGCGGCCGCGTGCGCGACGAGGGCAGCGCCCAGCGTCCATCGAAGACGGTCGGCCTTCACGCATCGGCAGCCTAGCCGGAGGGGGTACTCGGAGCCATGTCGAAGGGATGGGGGCGTGTCGAAAGGACATGCGAAGCCTTCGGGTGCGGATGGCCGTGAACACGGCGAAGTTCCTCGGCGTCGTCGCGATCGTGCTCTTCGTTTCGGCAGGAACCGTGCGCTTCTGGGAAGCGTGGCTCTTCCTGCTGTTCAACCTGACGTGGCTGAGGGTGGCGGGCTCGTATTTCCTGAAGAAGGACCCTGCGCTGGTCGAGCGCCGGCTGATCCAGGACGAACGGGGCGAGAAGGAGGCCGTGCAGAAGCGCGTCATGACCGTCCTTCGGGTGCTCGGCGTGCTCACCCTCGTGCTGGCCGGGCTCGATCACCGTTTCGGATGGTCGGCCGTGCCAGGGTGGGTCGTTGCGGCCGGATGTGCGCTCTTCGTCGCAGGCACCGCAGTCGTCTTCGCCGTGTTCCTGGAGAACACGTACACGTCGAGCATCATCGAGGTGGACGCCGCGCAGACCGTCGTCGCCACGGGGCCCTACCGCGTGCTTCGCCATCCGATGTACGCGGGCACCTTGCTCATGGGTCTGGCCACGCCGCTGATGCTCGGCTCGTACTGGACCATGCTGCTGCTCCCGCCGGGCTGGGCACTGCTGGTCGTCCGGATCCTCGCCGAGGAGCACTTCCTGTCCCACGAGCTCCGCGGCTACGCCGAATACATGCGCCGCACACCGAACCGGCTGATTCCAGGCGTGTGGTGACGCGGGATTGGTGACAGGCGCATTCGAACCCCGTCCCTATGGTGACCTGGCACATGGCCTCCGGAGTCACATCCTGGGCTGGGCGACCACCTGACTGGGCCCGATCGAGCCGATGTAGATGTTGCACGCATCGAATGCGAGCGACTGGATCTGTCCCTTGGTGGGCACGACCTGGATCGATCCTCCCGCGCCGGGGATCCGCTTCAGCGTCGTGGGGTCACGGGGCTCGGTCCAGTACAGATAGGAGTCGTCGACCCAGGCGAAGGCATTGACCCAGGCGGACATTGCGGTCACGAGCGGCCTCACTGGCCCCCCCGTCTTGCTCACGGCAGCGATGGCCGCCGTCGCGTAGTCGGTGACGAAGACGACGTCCGAGCTCGACACCCCGAGCAGCGTGCCGTGGGTTCCGCCGGGAACCTTCGCCAGCGCGAGCGGCTCCCCACCTCCGAGGGGGCTTCGATACACGGTGATTCCCTGGCCGCCCCCGACGTCTGCCCAGTAGATCCCGCTGGCGTCCACGGCGAGACCGCTCAGGTCCTCTCCCGTGGCGATCGTGGTCACCGTGTCGCTCTTCGGATCCCACGCCGACAAGGTGCCGGCGCCATTCGCACCCGTGGGTGCGCCGACCCAGTAGACGCCTGGCCACGCGGGCGTGGCCGCGATCATGTACGAGTTGAGGTTGCTCGAGGTAGACCGCGGGGGCGCGGGCGGGGTGATCGGATGAACGGTCCCGGTCGCGAGGTCTATCGATGCGAGGCCGAGCACCGTGTAGATGGCGCCGTTCGGCCCCGTCGGCTTGCCGCTGCTCTGAGGGTAGTAGAGGCGCTCTCCGTCGGACGCGACGCTGCCGAAGTTGAACTCGGGGGCGACGAGCGACTGCGGCGTCCCTCCGCCCGACGGCACTCCGGCGATGGCCCCCACGTAAAGGGGGCCATTTTCACCGATGGCCGTGGTGCCTGCGTAGACGGTGCCTCCCATGACGGCGAGGTCGATCGAGATCACCTCGGTCGAGAAGCTGGCGATGGCGGTTCCGCCGCCCGGCGCAGGTGCGCATGGCGATGCCTCGACCAAGGGGGCGTCCGGGGACCCGACTTCGGGGGGCGCCCCGTCGCCGGGCGGGCCGCCATCGTGCACCGGCGACAGGTCCTCGAATCCGGTCCGAGAGCCGCAGTGGAGCAGGAGCAAGCCTGCCGCGATCACCACGCAGAACCGCCCGGTCCGTTGCATTCGGAACAGTTTGTTGCCGCCGGCCGGCTGGTGTCTTCTTGGAAACGGTCGCACATTGCGTGGGGACAAGGACCGCTAGCCATGAGCCATGACAATGCACGGATGCCCGTCATCTACCTGCCCCACGGCGGCGGCCCCTGGCCGTTCGTGGATCTGGGGAGCTTCGTGGAGCCCAAGGAGGTGCAGTCGCTGTCCGAGTACCTCCGCGGCCTCGTGGCGAGCCTGCCGCGCCGTCCGAGCGCGCTCGTCGTGGTCTCCGCTCACTGGGAGGCGAACGTCCCCACCGTCATGACGTCGCCGCGCCCGCCCATCCTCTACGACTATTACGGGTTCCCGCCCGAGTCGTACCGGATCACCTGGCCGGCCCCCGGCAACCCGGCGCTGGCGGCTCGCGTGAGGCAACTGCTCGACGCGGCGGGGATCTCGAGCGCAGAAGACGGGGCGCGCGGGTTCGACCACGGGACGTTCATCCCGCTCAAGCTGACCTTCCCGGAGGCAGACGTGCCCACCATCCAGCTCTCGCTGCAGGAGGGGCTCGATCCGGAGCGCCACATCGCCATCGGCCGCGCGCTGGCTCCGCTCCGGGACGAGGGCGTGCTGCTCGTCGGGAGCGGCATGAGCTACCACAACATGCGCGGCTTCCGTCAACCGCAGGGGAAGGCCGACTCGGAGGTCTTCGACGCCTGGTTGCAGCACGCGACGGTTTCGGAGCCGGGTGAGCGCGATGCGGCGCTCACGCGCTGGTCGGCGGCACCGGCTGCGCGGCGGGTGCATCCACGCGAGGAGCATCTGCTGCCGCTGATGGTCGTGGCGGGTGCGGCGGGCACGGACCGCGGGCGCGTGACCTACAGCGACCAGTTCGGTGGTGTGCGCATCAGTGCAGTCCAGTTCGGCTCGTAGTCGATGCCGTCCGCGGCGGCGTCGGACCTCGCGAGTCACACGGTCGACAGCGGAGGCGTGCGGCTCCACTGCGTGACTGCCGGCCCCCCGGGCGGCCCGATGGTGCTGCTCCTCCACGGATTCCCTGCACGCTGGTCCACCTGGCGATACGTGATGCACGCGCTCGCGGGCACGGGGTTCTTCGCCGTGGCGCCCGATCTGCGCGGGTACGGAGAGTCCGACAAGCCTCCCGGGGTCCAGGCGTATGCCGTCGCCCGCATCGTCGACGACGTCGCTGCGATCATCCAGGCGTACGGTCGACGGAGCGCGTGCATCGCCGGGCACGACCTCGGAGGCGGCGTCGCCTGGGCGACGGCCATGCTCCGGCCGGATCTCGTCGTGCGTCTCGCGACGCTCAACTCGGTCCATCCGGTCGGCTTCCAGCGGCAGATGCGCAAGTGGTCGCAGCTGAAGAAGAGCTGGTACGTCCTGTTCTTCCTGCTTCCGTGGGCACCCGAGTGGTACCTGGCGCGCAACGACTTCGGCTTCGTGCGTAGCTCGCTCGCGGACGACGGCCTGTCGCCCGGGACGATCGCCGACATCCTCGAGGGCATCCGACCCCCCGGTGCGACACACGCGGCGGTCAACTGGTACCGGGCCAGCTTCCGTGGAGGGCTCGCCAAGCACCAGCTCACGGCGAAGGTCGACGTGCCGACGCTCGTGATCTGGGGAGATCGCGAGCGCTATCTCGACCCGGAGCTCGCCGTGGCGCCCCGGGATCTGGTGACGCAGGCTCGCACCGAGCACGTACCGGAAGCGTCGCACTGGGTGCAGCACGATGCGCCCGAGAGGGTCGCGAAGCTGCTCATCGAGCACTTCTACGGAGGTTGACGAGCCGCTCCGCCGCCCGGTCCGCCTTGGTGAACCGCTCTGCGGCGCACTGCGGAGACCCCCGCTCGAGATCCCGGCACACGTCCGGCCGTGTCTCGTAGACCCGGCATACGAATCGCCCAGATGCCTCGATGCGGAGCGCTGCGCAGTGCCCCTCCGCGAAGCGCAGGTACGCGCGGTTGCCGACGAAGTGCACGAGATCGTCGACCGCGGCCCCCAGTCGCTCGTAGTCGTCGCCCGTCACGCGGACGGACGTCTCGAGGTCCGAGAAGCAGCACGCGCCACACTCGAGGCACGGGGGAGGGGACTCCAGGGCCACGCGCGGAGCCCTATACCGCGGGCGCTCGGCCTCACCAGGTGTACGGCGGCGTGAGATCGATCCAGATGACGCGCCGGACGAGATCGTGCAGGTCGACCACGGCGGGCGCCTGGCCCGGGATGTTCCTCGCGAACTCGATGGCGATGGTCGGTTCGAAGGCCCCGATGGTGAGCTCGAG
>DATJYG010000225.1:0-2528 GCA_035499695.1 Polyangiaceae bacterium | reverse complement strand
GGGCTCTCGATGGCGCAGATCTACCCGAGTTCGATGCCGTCGGGTTCGACGATCGCGCGCGGCTACGGACCCTACACGGCGTCCGGCTGGGTCAATCCCCAGGCGCCCGCCGGGCTGCACAACGGCAACGAGGGCACGCATCTCATGATCGCGTTCTCGCTGCAGCCCGACTCCGTCGCGGCGATCGACTCGCTGTGGAGCTACTACAACGGCGGGCACTTCGTCACCGCCGCGCCGCCGCCCTCGCCCGCCACGACGCTGCGCTTCGCGGTGTCACCGAATCCCGCGCACGGACTGCAGCGCTTCGACTGGAGCGCACCGCGCGCCGGGCGCGTGACGCTGGACGTGCTCGACGTCGCGGGACGGCGGATCGCGCGGCTGCTCGACGGCGAGCAGGTTGCGGGCGAGCACGCGCTGGTCTGGAACGGCGTCGACGTGAACGGCGCGATGACCGGTCCGGGGCTCTACTTCGCGCGTCTCGTCACGCCGGATGGCGTGCGCACGGCGCGCTGGGTGCGCGCCGACTGAGGCGCGGCGAGAGCGCTCAGAGCAGCGTGCCGCGCAGGATGACGCTCGCGATCGAGAAGTAGATCACGATCCCGGTCACGTCGACGAGCGTCGCGACGAACGGCGCGGAGGCGCTGGCGGGATCGAGCCCCGCACGCCGCAGCAGGAACGGCAGCATCGAGCCCGAGAGCGTGCCCCACGTCACCACGCCCACGACGGCCAGGCCGATCGTCGCTGCGACCACGAGGTAGTGCGGGCCGTAGGAGTGGAACAACGCGTGCCAGAGCATGACGCGCGAGAAGCCGATGAGCCCGAGCGCGCCGCCCATCATGAGCCCGCTCGCCATCTCGCGGCGCACGACGCGCCACCAGTCGCGCAGCTTGATTTCGCCCAGCGCCATGGCGCGGATCACCAGCGTCGAGGCCTGCGAGCCCGAGTTGCCGCCGCTCGAGATGATGAGCGGGATGAAGACGGCGAGCACGACCGCGCGGGAGATCTCGGCTTCGAATCGGCTCATCGCGGTGGTCGTGAGCATCTCGGAGAGGAAGAGCACGGCGAGCCACACGACGCGCTTCTTCACCATCTGCGGGATGCTGACCTCGAGGTAGGGCGCATCGAGCGCCTCGGTGCCGCCGATCTTCTGGATGTCCTCGGTCGCCTCTTCCTGCAGCACGTCGACGATGTCGTCCACCGTGACGATGCCCTTCATCCGGCCGTCGGCGTCGACGACGGGAATCGCCTGCAGGTCGTGCTGCGCGAACAACCGCCCGAGGGCCTCCTGATCCATGTCGTCGCGCGCCACGATCAGCTCGCTCGACATGATCTCGCGCACGGTCCGCTCCGCGGGTGCGGTGAACAGGTCGCGCAGCGAAACGATGCCGGCGAGCTTCTGGTCGGTGTCGACGACGTAGACGTAGTTCACGTGCTCGAGCCGGTCGCGGCCCTGTCGCCGCAGGTAGGCGATCGCCTCGTCGACGCTCACGTCCGGCCGCACACGGGCGTAGCTCGGCGTCATCAGCCCGCCGGCGTCGTCCTCGGCGTAGGCGAGCAGCGCCTGCACCTCGTGCCGCGTCTGATCGTCGAGCAGCATGAGCAGGCCTTCGCGCTCGGCGGCGCTCGCGGCCTCCTGCACGACGTCGGCCGCGTCGTCGGGCGGCAGCAGCCGCATCCAGGAGCGCCGCTGCGCCGCGGGCATGCCGTGGACGAGCTCGTACTCGTCGCGCGCGGAAAGGTCGAGGAAGAAGTCCTCGGCCTCGGCGCGAGGCAGGTCGAGGAAGCCTTCGACCCGGTCATCGGGCGCGAGCAGCCGCCACGTTTCCTGGAGATCGGCGGCGCCGAGGCCGGCAGCGCTCTCGGATTCCGTGCGGAGCGAGTCCATGGGGCTCCCAGCGAGAACGGCTCGAACGGCGTCGGACGGTCGGCCACCGCACCCTACCCGCGCGCTCGCGAGGCCGTCCAGCGAAAGCTGCACCGCGACCGCGGGGAATGGGCTTCCTCTGCGGCGCGCCCCGCGGCATCATGATGGGGTCACCGTTTCGCGTCCCCGACGATTCCCCCTTGCAGGTGTCCGTGCCCGACGCTCTCGCCGCCGACGCGCACCGTTCGACCGCCCGCCGCCCGAGTCCCTTGCGTGGCGCCGGACGCGCGCTTTGGAGCACGCTCGTCGCCGCCCTCGCCGCGTCCGCACTGGCGCGCGCCGCGCCCGCTTCATCGGAACCGGCCGATCCGGCGCGGCTGGCCGGCCGCCACACCACGCTGCCCTCGCCGAGCTCGATGTACCCACCGAGCCACTTTCGCGCGAAGGAATTCGCGTTCATCCACGCCAACGGCTACTTCCACCTGTTCTGGATGCGGAACAATCTCCACGAGGTTCCCGACTCGACCGAGAACGATCTCGGCCACGCGATCTCGACCGATCTCGTCCACTGGACCCAGCTCGACACGCTGCTCGAGGCCCGACCGGACAACTGGGACAGCTGGCACATCTGGTCGCCGACGATCTACCAGAGCGGCAGCACGTA
>DATJYG010000224.1:0-10671 GCA_035499695.1 Polyangiaceae bacterium | reverse complement strand
ACGAGGAAACAGAGCCCCCAGAGGCCTCCGGCGTCGTGGGCCGTAGCCGACCCGCAGACGGTGGACGAGTACCACGCCAACGCGAACGTCGTGACCGAGCCTTTCACCGGCGATTCGTACGACTTCGCGAAGGCCAACGAGGCGGGCCTGCGCGAGCAGAAGCAGGCGACCGTCGAGTCCGCTCGCGAGGACGTGATCGACGGGGACCCCACGCTGATCTTCGAGTCGCGCTGGTCGCCGACCTCGCCGTCCACGGTGTCGCTGCGCACCATGCAGGCGGCCCTGTCGTCTCACGGCACCGGGTACGTCGTGACGTGCGCCGTCGCGGCGAGCGCCTTCGAGCGCTACCGGTCGACCTGCGAGTCGATCGTCCGCTCGTTCGCGGTCCAGCGTTGACCTGCGTGCCGCAGGCTCGAGCGAAGCGAGAGAGCGGACGCGAACGGGGATGCGGTACACTCGGGGCACCGTGAAAAGCGCGATCTCGCGGGCCTTCCGGGCCTCGCTCCTGCTCGCCGGGGGCTGCGCCGGACTGCAGCTCACGCCCATCAAGACGGCCCAGCAGCGGCCGAGCAACGTCGCCATCTACTTCAAGGTGCAGAAGGAGGGCGGTGACCCCGTCGGCGGCCTCACGGCCGACCAGTTCCGCATCTACGAGGACGGGCAGCTCGTCTCCCAGTACGAGAGCAAGCAGACGATCCTCAATCCCGAGGTCACGGCGGTTCACTACACGCTGCTGCTCGTCGACATGAGCGGCAGCGTGAGCCAGAGCGGCAACGGGACGACCGACGAGCTGGTGCAGGCCGCGAGCGCGTTCACCGACCACGTCGAGAAGCAGCAGAAGGTCGCCGTCTACGCCTTCGACGGCAGCCCGGACCTCACGCCCATCTCGCCCTTCAGCGACCAGCCGGGCAGTGCCAAGGCCGGCGTGCAGCAGCTCACGACGTTCAAGCCGAAGGACCCGAGCACGAACCTGAACGGCGCCATCGTGAAGGCGCTCGACGAGCTGGACGCCGCGCTCGGCAAGGCGCAGCAGCCGCTCAAGTTCGGCACGCTCGTCGTCTTCACCGACGGGACCGACCGCGCAGGCCGCGTCAAGCAGGAGGAGATGGAGCAGCACATCAAGGAGAAGCCCTTCGACGTCTTCGCCATCGGCCTCGGCGCCGAGATGAAGCCGGAGCAGCTGCAGCGCATCGGCAAGAGCGGGACGGCGATGGCCGCCGACAAGAACGCGATCGTCAAGGCGTTCGACGACGTGGGGGCGCGCGTCGAGGCGCGCACCAAGAGCTACTACCTGCTCTCGTATTGCTCGCCGTCGCGGGCCGGCAAGCACGAGGTGCGCATCGAGGCGAACTACAAGGACGCCACGGGCAAGAACGAGGAGACGGGCAGCCTGCGCAGCGACTTCGACGCGACCGGCTTCGCGCCCGGATGCGACCCGAACACGCCGCCCCAGTTCGACGTGACCAAGGGGGACGCGCTCGCCCCGAAGCCGGCCGACGACTCGGACAAGTCGGACGACGACAAGAAGAAGAAGGACAAGGACAAGGGCGACAAGCCGAGCAAGCCCGACAAGCCGAAACCCGCGAAGCCGGCATCGCCGCCGCCGCCGAAGCTCCCGCCGCCGCCTCCACCGGACAAGCCGGCGCCGGCCCCGCCGCCCGCGCCTCCGCCTCCCCCTCCGGCGCAGGACTTCAACCCCTAGCCGAGGACGGCGGCGGCCACGGCGTCGGCCGTGTGCTTGGCGAGCAGGATGCCGTTGCGATGGTGACCCGTCGCGAGGAAGAGCCCGGGCAACGGTGAGGCGCCGACGAGCGCGCGGCCGCCCTCGGCGTGCGGGCGGAAGTTGCTCCACGTGCCCGCGAGCTGCGCGTGCGCGAGCGATGGGACGCACGCGAGCGCGGTCGTGAGGATGGAGTGCACGCCGCCGGCCGTGACCTCCTTGCGGAAGCCGGCGTTCTCCATGGTCGAGCCGCAGAGTACCCGGCCGTCGCCGCGCGGGACGACGTAACCGCCCGCGCCGAAGACGATGGACGAGGCGCGCGGCGGCCGCTCGTCCAGGAGCACGATTTGGCCGCGCACGGGGCGCACCGCCGGGAGGTCCGCCGGGACGCCGGGCACGAGGGACGACCAGCTTCCGGCGGCGAGCACCGTCGCATCCGCCTGCAGCTCCCCGTCGTCGAGCGCGACGCCGACGCAGCGGTCGCGCACGACGAGCAGCCGGTGCACGGTCGCGCCGCTGCGGACGGTCGCGCGCGCGTGCTTCGCGAGGGCGGCCATGAGCGCGCGGAGCAGCGCCGGCGGGTCCACCTGCGCGTCGTCGGGGAAGTGCGCGGCCGCGACAACCGACTCGGCGAGCGCCGGCTCGATGCTTCGCGCGCGCGCTCCGTCCACCAGCTCGGCGCGCAGGCCGCGTTCGCGCTGCCAGCCGACCTCGCGCGCCACCTCGGCACGCTGCGACTCGTCGAACGCCACGCGCAGCACCCCCGAGGCGCGCCAACCGACGTCCACCCCGCTCGCCTCGCGCAGCGCCGTCGCCCAGCCGCGCCACGCGTCGCGCGCACGCACGAAGAGCGATGCGTCGTCCTCCCGGCCTGCCTGCCCGCCCGGCGAGGGCCGAGACAGCGGGCCGAGATGATGAAGCTCCACCTGCGCGCCGAGGATCCCGGCGGCGGCGCTCGACGCTTCGGCGCCCGGGACGGCTCGCTCGAGGACGACGACGTCGGCGCCGCGATCCGCGAGCGCCAGCGCCGTCGCGCACCCCATGACGCCGCCGCCGACGATCGCGACCCTCACGGGTCGGTGCCTAGCAGCTCAGGAGACGCGCCGCACGATGCGCACGATGGCGGTCGTGTTCCAGACGGCGAACCCGAGGAAGAGCGTCGCGAGCAGCACCGACCAGCGCGCGCCGTCCGGCGCCTCGCCGTCCACCAGGAGCCACGCGTCGTGCGGCACCTGGGCGCCCGTCGCGCCCGAGATGGCGCCCGCGAGCCCCCGCTGCCTGGGCCCCGCCGCCCCGAAGCGCACGAGTCGCCCCGTGAAGGACCGAGGAGGCTCCCAGCGCCCAGTCTCCTGTCCCGCCGGTACGCGCACGTCCACCCAGAGGTCGGTCCGCCCGGCGACGGGCAGCGTGCGGAAGGTGTCCTCCACGAAGGGCCGCTCGTACCGGATGCCCCCGGCCGCGCCGAGGAGCCCGTCCGCGCGCACGTAGCGGTTCTCGAGCGCCCCCAGGGCGGCCGGCGTCGCCGCGTGCAGGTCACCCCCGTCGGCGGCGGTCGTGCTGGCGAACGCGTAGGCCACGTCCCGCCGCAGGACGAACACCATGGCAAGCGACAGGACGGCTGCGATCGCCAGGACGACGATGGTCAGCGTCCGCTCGCGCCGTGGGGGGTCCGGCAGTGCCAGGAGCTCGGGATCCGGCTGGTCGTCTGCCGTGCCACCCGCGAGCTCGAGCGCGGACGGCATCGAAGGGGCGTCGCGTTCCGGCACTCCGAGCACATCATACCCCGACACCGCGGCCAGGGCCGTTGTTCCCGCTTGGCTACGGCGAGCGCAGCGCGTTACCGTGTAGCCGATGGCCCAGGGAAAGCCCGTCGTCTGCCCCTCGTGCGGCTTCGCGAAGAACCCCCCCGGCTCCCAGCGCTGCGCCTCGTGCGGCGCGAAGATCGTCGAGGACATGGGCAAGGTGCGGCGGACGCGCGAGGAGGAGCTCGCTCGCCGTTACCAGCAAGAGGGCGTGAGCGTGCAGTGGATGCTCATCGCGTTCCTCGTGCAGGGCGTGCTCACGGCGGCGCTCGTCTTCGGGCTGCCCATGGTGCTGCCGATGCTCGACTTCGAGGGCCAGAACGGCATGCTCGTGTGCATCCCCGTCTGGTTCCTCGGCGGGCTGCTGGTCGGCATGATCTCCCCCGGGCGCACCTTCATCGAGCCGGCCGTCGCGAGCCTCATCGTGGCCATCCCGACGACCTTCCTGCTCATCCAGAGCCAGACGGTGCGGACGATGCCGCTCTTTCTCTACCTGATCTTCGCGGCCATCGGCATCCTGCTGACCCTGATCGGCGCTTACATCGGCGAGCGCATCCAGCTCGGTCCGCCGCCCAAGACGGCGGAGTGATCGACGTCGTCGTCGCCGGGGGCGGTCCCGCCGGATCCGTGTGCGCGGCGCGCCTGGCGCGTCTCGGGCGAAGCGTCGTCGTGCTCGAGCGCGAGCGTCACCCCCGCTTTCACCTGGGCGAGTCACTGCTGCCGAACAGCCTCGGGATCCTCGCCGACGCGGGGGTGCTGCAGGAAGTGCGCGACCGCTTCCTCGTGAAGCGAGGCGCGCGCTTCGTCGACGGCGCCGATTCGACGCGAAGCTCGCGCTACGCCTTCGCCGAGGCGTTCCACATGCGCTGGGATCACGCGTTCCAGGTGCCGCGCGACGAGTTCGACGAGCTGCTCTTCCGCCACGCCGGCCGCTGCGGCGCGGAGATGCGCGAAGGGTGGACCGCCCGGCGCGTGCTGCGCGACGAGAGGACCGACCGCGCCACGGGCGTCGAGGTCACCGACCCCGATGGACGTTTGCACGTCCTCGAGGCTCGCTTCGTCCTGGACGCGACGGGCCGCGCCGCGCTGACGGCGCGCGCGTCGGACGACGTGCAGCGCATCGCGCACCTCGATCGCACCGCCGTCTACACGCAGTTCCGCGGCGCCTGGCGCGACACGGGCGAGCGCGACGGCGACATCCAGATCGTCGTCTTCGGCGAGGGCGACGCGCGCGGCTGGTTCTGGCTCATCCCGTTCGCCGACGGCCGCACCAGCGTCGGCGCCGTCGTCTCGTCCGCGTGGGTCAGAGACCACCGGGGCGAGGGACCCGACGCCGGCGAACGACTGTTCCGCGCGGCGGTGGCGGACGCGCCCACCGTGGCGTCGATGCTCTCGGGCGCGACGCAGCTGTTTCCGGCGGGGTGCACCGCGGACTTCAGCTTCCGGGTCCGCCGGCTGCACGGACCGGGGTGGGCGGTCCTGGGCGACGCCGGAGGATTCATCGACCCCCTCTTCTCGACCGGCGTGCACCTGGCTCTGAGGAGCGCGTGGACCGGAGCCGCCGCCGTGGACGCGGCGCTCTCCGGAGGGGACGAGCCGGCGCTCTTCGACGAGTGGGAGCGCGACCTGCGACGCGGCGCGGACCTCTTCCTCGGTGCGGTCCAGGCGTTCTACGCCGGCGATCTCACGAGCTACCTCTTCGCCAGTCCGCAGCACCCCTTCCTCCGGCGCGCGGTCACGTCGCTGCTCGCGGGCGACGTGTTCGACGCCGAGGCGCGATGGGCGGGCGAGATGCGGTCGCGCTTCCCCGCACGAGCCTGAACACGGAACGCGCGATGCTTCCGTCCGCCGCGGACGGAGGACATCATGCGATTCATCCGAAGCACGGCATCGGCGCTGTTCCTCGCCGCGAGCCTGGTCGGCACGAGCGCCTGGGCTCTCAAGAGTGTCGATCAGCAGTTCCTGACGGAGGCGTTCGACCACTCCATGGAGCAGCTGGCCATCGGGGAGCTCGCGACGCGCCAGGGCAAGAGCGACCAGGTGAAGAAGATGGGCGCGCAGATCGTCACCGACGAGACGGCGGCGCTCAAGAAGCTCTCGAAGGTCGCGGAGAAGAACGGCCTCACGCTCCCGAAGGCGCCGCCCGCGCAGGACATGGCCACCGTCTCCAGGCTGACGAAGCTCGAGGGCAAGCAGTTCGACGACGCCTTCCTCGCGCAGGTGCGGGCGCGCGACAACCACGCGCTGACCGCGTTCCAGCAGGAGTCCAAGAACGGCAAGAACGACGACCTGAAGACGTACGCGAGCGAAGAGCTCCCGGTCATCCGCGGGCAGCTCGATCAGCTCAAGTCTGGCGTCACGAACGTGCAGCCGAAGCCGGCGCCCAAGGCGCAGCCGCCCAGGGGCACGACGAACAAGCAGCCGTCGAGGTGACGGCGGGGCTCAGACGTCTTTCTGATCGCGCACGCGCGCGGCCTTGCCGGCCAGATCGCGCAGGTAGAAGAGTCGTGCGCGGCGAACGACGCCCTTGCTGACGACTTCCACCTTCTCGATGCGCGGAGAGTGCGTGAGGAAGATGCGCTCGACGCCGACGTTGAAGCTGATCTTGCGCACGGTGAACGTGCTGCGGGCGCCGGCGCGGTGGCGCTTGATGACGACCCCCTGGAAGACCTGGGTGCGCTCCTTGTCGCCCTCGACGATGCGGTAGTGGACGCGCACCGTGTCGCCGACCCGGAACTCGGGCATGTCGGTACGGAGGAGCTTGGACTCGATCTCGGCGAGCTTCGGTGAGGTCAGCATGGCTATCTCCGCCGTGTCGGGGGAGGGGCCCCAACACAAAATTCCCAAAGGGGGCGTGGCTTAAAGCATGGGGTCCTGGGTCTGTCAACGCACCGGGCCGCCTGCTTGACGGCTGGGAAAACACGGGTAGATTCCGCGGCCTGCCTGACGGGACCGTGGGGCCGCTCGACTGAGCCTCACACGTCTTTTCGACCGGGAAGACGTCGCGTCGCAACGGGCCGAAGGAGAAAGCTCATGAACACGCAACCCGGCATCATCGGCCGCAAGCTCGGCTGTACCCAGATCTTCCAGGAGGACGGCACCGTGACGCGCGTCACCGTCATCGAGGCGGGACCCGTCGTCGTCGTCGGCAAGCGCACGAAGGAGAAGGACGGCTACTCGGCCCTCGTCCTGGGCCTCGGGGATCGCAAGGAGAAGCACACGACCAAGTCGCAGGCGGGCTTCTTCAAGAAGGCCAACGTGCCCGTGAAGCGCACCGTGCAGGAGCTCCGCTGCGAGCCCGACTTCGCCGCGAAGTACGAGGTCGGCGCCACGATGAAGCTCGACGAGATCTTCCAGGTCGGCCAGCGCGTCGACGCGCGCGGCACCACGCGCGGGCGCGGCTTCACCGGCGTCATGCGCCGGTGGAACTTCGCCGGCAACGTCGACACGCACGGTACGCACGAGTACCGGCGCCACGGTGGGTCGATCGGTACGAACATGACGCCGGGCCGCACGCTGCCCAACCTCAAGATGGGCGGTCAGTACGGCAACGAGACGGTGTCGATGCTCAACATCAAGGTCGCCCAGGTCGACGCCGAGAAGCACCTGCTGCTCCTCGAGGGCGGCGTTCCGGGCACGCGCAACGGCCTCGTTCTCGTGCGCAACGCCGTGAAGACGAAGAAGCGGTCGACGAAGCGGTAAGCTTTTTCGTCGGCCGGCTCCGTCAGTCCTCGCTGCACCAGACGCGCACGCGCGCGCCAGGACGCCCGGCGAGCTCGGGACCGAGCTCGTCGACGATGGCGTCCTCTTCCAGCTTCTCGTCGATCGCGACGAGGGAGCTCGCCACGTCGCCAGCCAGGTCGTCAGTTCGGGGCCCCTCCCCCGAACGCGCTGCTTTCGGCACTTTGGAAGCGATCTCGAACGGGTCGATCAGCGTCTGCATCAAGCTCCTCCCCTCGAGTCGGGTATCTTGCACGACGCGGGCCCCGTCATGCGGAAGAATCCTTACGCCAAGCCCGACCGTTTCACGCGCGCCGCCAAGGACGCAGGCTACCCCGCGCGCAGCGTCTTCAAGCTCGAGGAGATCGACCGCAGGACGCGGCTCTTCCGTGGCGGCATGCGCGTGCTGGACCTCGGCGCCACGCCGGGCAGCTGGGCCATGTACGCGGCCAAGAAGATCGGGCCCAGCGGGCGTTTGCTCGCGGTCGACCTCGAGCCGCTGGGGGCGAGCCTCCCCCAATGGGCTGAGTTCACCCAAGGGGACGCGCTGACGCTGGAAAACGAGGCGCTCGCGCGTTTCGCGCCGTACGACGTGGTGCTGAGCGACATGGCCCCACGGACGACCGGCAACCGCGTGACCGACCAGGCCCGCAGCTTCGACCTCTTCATGCGGGCGCTCGCCGTTGCGGCTACTCTTGGGGCTCCGGGGAGCTCGTTCGTGGGCAAGATTTTCATGAGCGACGACCTGCCGCAGGCACGCGCCGAGCTTCGCAAGCACTACGCGACCGAGCGGCTCATCCGTCCCGAGGGCACCCGCAGCGTGAGCACCGAGCTCTTCGTGGTCGGGCTGGAGAAGAAGGCGTGAGCGCGCCCCTCTCGCAGCCGCTCGCCGGACGCTTCCGCGTCGAGCGCGAGGTGGGGCGAGGCGGGGTCGGGATCGTCTACCGGGCGCATGACGAGGTGAGCGGGCAGCCGGTGGCGCTCAAGATCATCGCGCTGCCGGGAGTCGACGCGGGCGAGGAGGCGCGCTTCCGGCGCGAGGGACGCATCCTCGCGGGCCTGCACCACGCGAACATCGTGCGGGTCGTGGCCTTCGGGCAGCTCGAGGAGGGTCAGCCCTACGTCGCGATGGAGTGGCTGGAGGGGGAGGACCTCGCGCAGCGCCAGAAGCGCGCGCCGCTCGAGCTCTCGAGGAGCCTGCAGATCGCCGCGGACGTGTGCGACGCGCTCGCGGCGGCGCACGCCGCGGGGGTCGTTCACCGCGACGTCAAGCCATCCAACGTGATCCTCGTCGGCAGCGCGCCGGGCAAGCCGGGCCCGTACCTCGTGAAGCTCGTGGACTTCGGCGTCGCCGCAGCGGAGGACGCGAAGCTCACGCGCACGGGGGCCATCGTGGGCACGCCCGCGTACATGGCGCCCGAGCAGGCGCGCGGCGACGGCGAGATCGACGCGCGCGCTGACCTCTACGCCCTCGGTGCGACCCTCTTCGAGCTCATCACGGGCCGGC
This sequence comes from Polyangiaceae bacterium, assembly GCA_035499695.1. Lineage (GTDB taxonomy): Bacteria > Myxococcota_A > Polyangia > Polyangiales > Polyangiaceae > Palsa-1150. Next base: position 1,922 of record DATJYG010000224.1, on the reverse strand, counting down.
CGCCGCACGTGGGACCGACGCCCATCGCGATCCTCGCGCGCCTCGTCACGACGCCGGCGCCTCGGCTCGCCGAGGTGTTCGTGGACGCCCCCGCGCGCCTGGACGATCTGATGGGCAACCTGCTGTCCACGGCGCCCAACGAGCGGCCCCACTCGGCGGCGGAGGTGGCGCGCCAGCTGCGCGAGATCTGCGAGGAGCTCGCGTCGAACTCCAGCGACAAGCTCACCCGCAGCGGCGGATACGAGGCGGCGCCGGGGAGCCTCACGACGGGGAGCAAGGGCGGCGGCTCGCGCCTCATCACGACGATCGTGGCGACGCACGTGCCGAAGGGAGCGCCGCGCGCGCGCCTCCTGACCCACCTGCGCGCGCGAGGCGCCGATGCGACCGAGCTCGGGGGCGACGCCATCGTGACGCACCTCGGAGTCAAGAAGGCCCAGGGCGACGAGGCGCTGCGCGCGATCGACCTGGGCCTGCGCATCGCGAAGCTCAACGCACAGGTGGGCGTGGCGACCGGGCGCACGCGCATCGACCGGACACGGCCCACCGGCGAGGTCGTCGACCGCGCCGCGGCCCTCGCGCGCGACGCGGTGCGCGGGCAGGTTCTCGCCGACACGACGACCACCGAGCTGACGCGCGGTCGCTTCGAGCTGCAGCTGCGCGGCGACGGGAGCGCCGTCGTTGGAACGCCGCTGCGCGGTCGGCGCGAGATCGTGGGCGGTGCCGCCTTCGTCGGACGCGAGGCGGAGCTCGCGCAGATCACCGCGGCCTTCGAGCGCTGCGTCGACGACAAGTCGCCGATCGTCTGCACGGTCACCGGAGCGCCGGGGATCGGCAAGACGCGCCTGCGCAGAGAGGCCCTCTCGCGCATCGCGAGCCACGCCTCGGCGCCGCGCATCGTCCTCGCGCGCGCGGAGTCGTTCGCCAAGAGCCACGCCCTCGGCATCGTCGGCGACGTGGCGCGCGGGCTCACGGGTGTGGCCAAGGGCGCTCCGCTGCAGGAGGCGCTCGACGCGACCGACGTGCTCATCGCTGTGAGCGAGGTGCCTTGCTCCGACGCGTCGCGCGAGCTGCTGGCGCGCCTCGTGGCCAACGAGTCGCTGCCGGAGGTGGACGACACGCGCGGCGCGCGCGACGCACTCTGGCTCGTGCTCACCGACATGACGGCGGGCATGGCGCGGCACAACCCGCTCGTCATCGTGCTCGAGGACGCCCAGTGGGCGGACGGCGAGAGCCTCGCGTGGCTCGAGCACCTGCTCGCGCGCGCCGCCGGGCGGCCCGTCTGCGTGCTCTGCAGTGCGCGCCCGACGCTCTGGAGGGACGACCCGTCGCTGTTCGAGGGGCGCGACCACGTGCGCATCGAGCTCCGGCCCCTGTCGCGCAAGCAAGCGCGCGCCATCGCCACGTCTATCCTCGGCGAGCGCGCCACCGGCGAGCAGGGCGAGCAGCTCGCCGACTCGATCGCGCAGCAGTCGGCGGGCCTCCCCCTCTTCGCCGAGGAGCTGGCGCGCATATCGGCCGCCGGTCGCGACGCCAGCGACGCACCGACCATCGAGGCCGCGATGCAGGTGCACCTCGACGCGCTCGACGACTTCGGCAAGGACGCGGCCGCGAAGCTCGCCGTCTTCGGCCTGGTCGGCTGGGACGTGGGGCTCGAGGCCGTCGGCGTGCCCAACGCGAGCGAAGCGCTACGCGAGCTCGCCGCGGCGGAGATCATGGTGGAGCAGGCGCACGCGCGCTTCGCCGGTACCCGCGAGTTCGCCTTCAAGCACGCCCTGATGCGCGAGGTGGCCTACGCGTCGCTCGGCGAGGACGGGCTCAAGGAGGCCCACGCGCGCGCCGGCCGGTGGCTCGCGAAGGTCGGCGAGGACGACGCGACGGTCGCGCGCCACCTCGACCTCGGGGGCGAGCAGGTCGCCGCGGCG
>DATJYG010000223.1:0-4801 GCA_035499695.1 Polyangiaceae bacterium | reverse complement strand
AACCTGGTCGAGCAGGGCCTCGGCAACACCGGCTCCGGCGAGGTGATCGGCGCCGAGACGCTGCTCCGCTACTCGCCCGACGAGCGGTTCTTCGGATGGATCGCGTACACGCTGTCGCGCAGCACGCGCAAGCCGACCCCCTCGCAGCCGCTGCGGCTCTTCCAGTACGACGAGACGCACATCCTCACGGTGCTCGGCAGCTACCGCATCGGGCGCGGGTGGGAGCTCGGCATGCGCTACCGGCTGACGAGCGGGTACATGTACACGCCGCAGACGTACGGCTTCTACGACGAGAACGTCGGCACGTACCTGCCGCTCTCGGCGTATCCGCCCTCGAGCTCGCGCCTGCCGCTCTTCCACGCGCTCGACGTGCGCGTCGACAAGACGTGGGCGTTCCCGTGGGGCACGGTGGGCGCGTACCTCGACGTGCTCAACATCTACAACCAGGGCAACGTCGACGGCATCAGCTACGACTACAACTTCACGCACTCCACGCCCGCGAACGACCTTCCGATCATCCCGAGCATCGGGCTTCGGGTGGAGCATTGAGATGAGGTGGAGAAGAGTCGCCATCGTGCTGGGAGCGTGGATCTGCTCGTCGTGTGCGCCGAGCGGGTTCGCCGATCCGACGCAGATCGAGAGCGTGCGCATCCTCGCGTCGAGCGCCGACACGCCGTACGCGAAACCCGGCTCGCAGGTGACGGTCCACGTGCTGGCCTACGACAACCGGCCGTCGAAGCCCGAGCCGATGACCATCTCGTGGCTGAAGTTCCCGTGCGTCGATCCGCAGGACGACGCGTACTACTCGTGCTTCCAGCAGTTCGGCGCACAGGCCAAGGACGCGGGAGCGGCGGCGCCGGTGATCGATGCCGGCGGCGGCGACGGCGGCGTGTTCGCGGGCGCTTTCGTGACCGGTACGAGCGCGTCGTTCGAGGTGCCCTCGGATGCCGTCACGATGCACCCGCCCCAGGCCGGCGCGCAGGTGCCCTACGGCCTCGTCTTCCTCTTCAACGTCGCCTGCGCGGGGCAGATCCGTCCCACGCCCATCGACCCGTCGAACCAGAACCCGCAGGCCGTGCCGATCGGCTGCTTCGACGCGAAGGGCAACCAGCTCGGGCCGGACGACTGGGTGCTCGGCTACACGCGCGTCTACGCGTACGACTCGCTGACCAACGCGAACCCGGTCATCTCCTACGTCGACGTGAACGGGCAGAAGCTGGCCCTGACGCAGGGAGACGGGCCTCAGATCTACGAGGCGCCGGCGTGCGATGCCGGCGCGGGGTGCCTCTCGATGAGCCCCTGCACCTCGAGCGATCAGGACAAGTGCCAGGTGAAGATCGGTCCGGTCGTCCCATCGTCGAGCTGGGAGCTGAATCCCGAGCAGACCGACGTGAACGGGAACCCCCTGCACGAGGAGATCTGGGCCGATTTCTACTCCAGCGTCGGCCAGGTCCAGTACTCGGCGCGGCTGCTCTACGACCCGTCCACGGGCTCGATCGGAGGGCCGGACACCACGAACAACAACTTCCAGCCGCCCGGCAGCCCCTCCCAGGGCTACATTTGGATCGTCGTGCACGACAACCGCAGTGGCGCGGCATGGGTGACGATTCCCGTTTCAATCCGATAGCGCGAGCCTGCGTGCTCGCGCTCGTGGCGGCTTGCTCCAAGCCGCCCGGCGAGTCGTCGGTGTTGCAGGCGTCGGACCTGCAGGGCAACGGCGCATCGTTCGACGCGAACGAGATCGTCGATAGCGCGTCGATGCAGGACCAGGGCGCGCTCGACGAGGCCGCCGTCCTCAAGTTCTTCGACAAGACCCCGTACGGGGGGAGCAGCTTCCTCTCGACGTACGCTTCGCACGGGACGAGCGCCGCGCGCGCCATCGCGGTCGCGTCGGGACGCTACGCGCTGAACCCCCTCGTGTTCCTCGTGCGCGCCCAGATGGACGATGGCCTCATCGGCTCGACGACGTATCCGTCGCCGGCGAACCGGGTCGAGTACGCGTTCGGCTGCGGGTGCATCGCGCCGGGCCAGTGCGACGGCGCGTACGCCGGGTTCGACGTGCAGATCGACTGCCTCGGCGCCGCGCTGCGCGAGAGCCTCGATGCCGTCGCCGCCACGGGCAAGACCGACGGCGGCTGGGGTCCCGGCGTCACGAGCACGACGCTCGACGGCGTCACCGTCAAGCCGAAGGACGACTCGACGTCGGCGCTCTACCAGTACACGCCGGTCGTCGCGGTAGGGCAGGCCGGGGGCAACTGGCTCTTCTGGAACCTCTGGCGCAAGTACGCGTCCTTCGTCGGGTACGGCGGAGCCAAGGGCGCGCCGCTGACCTCGTGGATCGGCGACGCGTGCATCGCCAGCAGCGCCTGCGTCTACGGCGGTACGGCCGGCACCTGCGCGACGCAGTTCCCCGGGGGCCTCTGCACGCTCTCCTGCACCGGAAGCTGCCCGTCGGCCATGGGCGAGGCGCAGACGTTCTGCGCGAGCTTCGGCTCGCAGGGCGGCTTCTGCCTCGCCGTGTGCAACCAGGCAGACCCGCAGTGCCGCACGGGCTACGGATGCAAGAGCGTCGCGCAAGCCGGCAACGGCGCCGCGTCAGAGTACGTCTGCTTCCCCGACTGAGAACGCCGCGCGAAGCGCGTCCACGGCGTCGAGGCCGACCTGGCCCGACGCGAGAACCGCCTCGTCATCGGGGTACGCCTCCAGGTGCGCGCGCACGCGGACGAGCGACTCGAGGTAGACGCGCTCGCGCCCCAGGCCCGGGTGCACGCCGTCGCCTCCGCGGAAGACGCGCTCGGCGATCACGACCGCGATCGCAGGCTCGGCTCCGTGCGCCGCGGTCAGCTCGCGCGTCACGTCGGCGAAGGAAGCGCCATCGACCATCGCCTCGAACGCCCGGTGCCGCAGCGCGAGGTGGCGCCGACGCCGTCCGCACATCAGGCCCGCGCGCTCCTCCAGCAGCAGCGCGCGTCCTTCCTGGTCGTCGACGCCTCGCGCCGTGCCGATGCGCAAGAGCAGGAGCGACGCCTTCATCGCCCGGGCACGCGGCAGCACGTGCCCCTCGATCTCGTGCAGCACCGTGCGCGCCACGTCGCGCTCGGTCGTCGGTCGTCCAGGGGCCACGAGGATGACGCGGTCGCCCGTCGCGGCGAGTGGCGCGAGCGCCGGCTGGATCACCACGGAAAAGGGGAGCCGCAGCCGTCCGACCTCGGCTCGCAGTCGCGACACGAGTGATCCCGGGTCGGGGTCGTCGCTCGCCATCTCCGCCCCGGCGTCGACCTCCGGCTCTTCGTCGAGCCACCTCGCGCAGGTGCCTGATGCCTCCTCTGCGATTGCGGGCTCCGCCGGTGCGAACCGCTCTCTCGCGAGCTTCTCGACCTCCCGAGTCCCGATCGCCTCGCAGAGCGCCGCCTCCACCGCGAGCTCCTGCGCCCGCTCCGCCACGAGCATCTCCACCGCCGCGGCGTGACCCCGCGGCTCCGCGGTTGTCCACAGCGCCTCGAGCGCCCGCCGCAGCTCGGCCATTCTCCCGGCGGCCCCGATCCCGCGGTACGTCCACTGCGGACACTCTGCGTCCCCCCGCCGGAGCGCGTCCGTGAGCCTGGCGCGCTCGGCAGCGGCGTTCTCGGGCGTCGCCGCCGCCAGCACCTGCACCTCGCGGGTGGCTTGCAGCAACAGCTCTTCGACTGCCCTCGTCATGCCTCTAGCCGTCCTCGTCCTTCAGGCTACAGTCGCGGGCCTCAGATGAAGAAGAACTACGTCCTCGACACGAACGTGCTCCTGCACGACCCACGCGCGATTTTCCGGTTCGAGGACAACAACGTCATCATCCCCATCTACGTCATCGAGGAGGTCGACCAGTTCAAGCGCGAGGGCTCGGAGCGCGGCCGCAACTCCCGCACCATCGCCCGCGTGCTCGACGAGCTGCGCGACAAGGGGGGCTCGCTCTCCAAGGGCGTCACCCTCGATTCGGGCGGCACGCTCCGCGTCGCCGTGCCGTCGCGCCGCCTGGAGCTGCCGAGCGCCATCGACCACACCGCGATGGACCAGGCGATCCTGCAGACGGCCTTCGAAGTCCGCGAGAACGACGGCGGGCGCCCCACCGTGTTCGTCACGATGGACACCAACCTGCGCATCCGGGCCGACGCTCTCGGGATGGTCGCGCAGACGTACGAGAACCAGCGCGTGGACGCCGAGGCGCTCACGAGCGGGATCGTCGAGATCGACGTCGACGCGGACGACATCGAGGGCTTCTTCCGCGAGGGTCGCATCTCCCCGCGCGAGGCGCCGTGGTCGCCCAACACGTGCATGCTCATGCGCAACCGCGCCAACCCGTCGCACACGGCGCTCGGCCGCTGGGACGCGACCAAGCGCGCCATCGTCGCCCTCCGCGTTCCGCGCGAGGGCATCATGGGTGTGCGCCCGCGCAACAAGGAGCAGAGCTTCGCCTTCGACTTGCTGCTCGACGAGTCGATCCGCCTCGTCACCCTGGTCGGCAAGGCGGGCACCGGCAAGACGCTCCTGGCGCTCGCCGCGGGCCTCAAGCGGACCGTCGACGACGGCGCTTACACGCGCATGCTCGTCTCGCGGCCGGTGATGCCGCTCGGGCGGGACATCGGGTACCTGCCCGGGGACGTCGACGAAAAACTCAATCCGTGGATGCAGCCCATCTTCGACAACCTCGAGTTCCTCTTTTCGGCCGGCTCGCGCCGCGGGCCGCGCGCCTACGCCGAGCTCCTCGAGAGTGGGCAGATCCAGGTCGAGCCGCTGACGTACATCCGCGGTCGGTCGCTGCCGCAGC
>DATJYG010000222.1:0-27684 GCA_035499695.1 Polyangiaceae bacterium | reverse complement strand
GCAGCCCGCCCAGGCCGCGTGCGCGGGCATGTGGAGCGACTCGCGCAAGCAGGCCTGTTACTCCAGCGCGCTCGCAGAAGTACGGGCCACGCAGGCCGCGCGCGACTCCGTGATCAACGGCGGATCGGCGGCCCGCGATGCGGTCGCCGCCGTCAAGGACGACGCGAAGAACGAGGCCATCGCGCGCGCTCGCGCGGTGAGCCTTGCCGCCTTCGAAGAGTGCGGCGACACGGGCCCCTAAGCCGGCGACTCAGTTGCAGTTGTTGCCGCCATTGCAGGTCTTGCCCGCGTCGGAGCAGTCGGCGCATGCGGCGCCGTTGTTGCCGCACGCGGTGTCCGAGTTCCCCGGCAAGCACGTCGCGCCCTCGAGGCATCCGGTGCAGATGCACTGCTTTGGCAGCGTGATCGAGCAGGTCTCGCCGTTCTTCGTGCAATCGTCGCAGGCGTTGCCGCCGCCGCCGCACGCGTTGTTCTGGTTCCCCGCGTTGCAGGTGTTCCCGCTGCAGCAACCAAGTCCGCAGGACGTCGAATCGCAAACGCATGTGCCCATGGAGCACTGCTGCCCCGTTCCGCAGGCGGGGCCTGAATTCTGCCACTGACCGCACATGCTGCATTGCTGCGGCTGCTGGAGGGCGCACTGTACCGTGCCGGGCGTGCACACGGGTGAGCTGGGGCAGGAGCAAGTGCCCCAGGCGCACGTCTGCGAGCACGTCTGGGTCCCGTACGTGTTGCAGCCCTGCGTCGTCGATGGTGCGCAGACGCCCTGACTGTTGCACGACCCGGCGACCCACTGGCCGGTCAGTCCGCACGTCTCGGTGTCCGTGCCGCAGTTGCCGCAGGGCACGGGGTTCGTCTGGCCCTGCGCGCAAACGCCGGTGCAGACGCCGGTGACGCACGTCTGGTTCGTGCACGCGACGGCAGTGCCCCACTGCCCGCTCGCGTTGCAGGTCTCCACTCCGTCGCCCGAGCACTGCACCGCGCCGGGGAGGCAGACGCCGCCGCAGGCGCCGTTGCTGCACACGTACTGGCACGGCTGGGGGCTGCTCCAGTGGCCGGTCGAGCTGCAGGTCTCGACCCCGTTGTTCGAGCACTGGGTTGCGCCCGGCGTGCACGTGCCGGTGCACGCGCCGGCGGTGCAGACGTTGGGACACGGCGCGCCGCTGTTCTGCCACTGGCCGGACGTGTCGCACTTCTGTGGCTGCTGGCCGTTGCACTGCTTGTCCCCGGGGACGCAGGTGCCTGTGCACGCTCCCGAGACGCACGCGTATGGACAGGTCGCGCCGGATGCCTGCCACGTGCCGGTCGGGCTGCACGTCTGCGGCTGCTGGCCCATGCACGTCTGCTGTCCCGGGGCGCACATGCCGGTGCACTTCCCGTTGACGCACGTTTGGTTCTTGCACGCCGGCGTGCACGACGTCGTCCCGTCTCCGCCGCCCTCGAGCGGGCCGGAATCGGGCATCGTCGAATCGAAGCCCTGGGCGTCGCCGCCCCCGATGAACACGTCGTCGCCGAGGGATGCATCCACCCCGGCGTCCCCGGTTCCGCTCTCGGGCGTCTCCTCGAGCCCGGCAAGGTCGAGCCCACAGCCTGCGAGAGCCGCGCCGAGAGCCAGGGCCGAAAGCACTCGAGCGAGCACGATTCAGGCCTAATGGTACCACGTCGCCGACCTGACGGTAGGCGCGCCGGCGTATGCTCCGGCACCCATGAAGGCGCACACCGAGTACCTGACGTTTCACACGAAGAAGCGCCGTGAGCTCGTGCATCTCACGCCCACGCTGGAAGAAATCCTCGCGCGCGCGACCATCCGCGAGGGATTCATGCTCGTCAGCGCCATGCACATCACCGCCGGCGTCTTCGTCAACGACGACGAGGGTGGGTTGCACGCCGACATCTGGGAGTGGCTGGAGAAGCTCGCACCGTTCCGCGAGGACTACCGGCATCACCGGACGGGAGAGGACAACGGCGATGCGCACCTCAAGTCGATGCTCGTGCACCACGAGGTCATCGTTCCGGTGACCGCCGGCCGCCTGGACCTCGGACCGTGGCAACGCGTCTTCTACGCAGAGTTCGACGGCCAGAGGGACAAGCGGCTGGTCGTGAAGACCATGGGCGAGTGACGACGCGTGAAGGGTGTCCGTCGGCTCAGTGCGAGGAGCACACGTAGGGACCGGCGTCGCCCGTCGCCCTCGCGATCCATGCGCAGCAAACTCCCGCGCCGACCACGCACTTGCCCGCGTTGCACAAAACGACCTGAGCGCTGTGGCCGCCGGACGGGCAGGCGCAGCAGGTGGGAGCGCACTCGGAGCTCTGCTGGCAGGCCTCGCCGTCCTGCTTCGTCCCTGTGAACAGATTGCCGCACTGATCATTCTCCGAGGCCGACGCGCTTCCGCCCATCGAATCGCCGGCATCGAACCCGGCGGGGCACGTCTCACCGGCGGTGCCGCTGTTGCTGCTGCTGCACGCGGGGGCGAGCACGATCAGCAGCGAGGCGATCGTGCCGACGAGCAGAGGGGCGCGGAGCATTGCTCGATCGTACGCGCCTCCGGCTAGGGCTGCTACGTTGCGTCCAACCGGGCTCCATGACGCTCATCGGACTTCTCGTGCTCCTCATCGTTGCGGGGGTCTGCGGATCCATCGGACGGGCGCTCGCCGGCTACAGCCACACGGGGTGCCTGGCTTCGATCGCCCTCGGCTTCATCGGGGCGCTGCTCGGCATGTGGATCGCGCGCAAGCTGCAGCTCCCGGAGCTCTTCTCCATCGGCGTCGGCGGCGAGCGCTTTCCGGTGCTCTGGTCCATCGTCGGGTCGGCGCTGTTCGTGGCTGTGCTGAGCCTCTTCTCCTCGCGCCGTGGGTGAGCTTCCGTGCCTTAGTGCCGAGCCCGCTCGCGCTCGCACGCCACGTGCGTAAACAATCGGACCGTGACCGTTCAAGAGTCGACGTCTCTACAGGTGCAGTATGCGCAGCTCTTGGTCGAGGTCGGGGAGCTCCACGGTGCCGAACGCGAGATCGGCGAGGCCCTGGACGCGCAGCCCGACGATCTGACGGCGCTCAACCTGCTCGCCAAGGTGAAGCACATGCGGGGAGAGCTCTCGCAGGCTGTCGCGCTGTGGGCGCAGATCCACGCGCGGTCGCCGCACAACGAGCGCGCGCTCATGTACCTCGGGAGCATCATGCAGCTCGCGCGCGACCCCGAGCGTGGGGCAGGGGAGTACCTCGCACTCGGACCCGCCCAGCTCGTGCACAAGCCCACGGCCCACCTCGAGCTCGAGGGCGTCTTCCGCGCCTTCCTCTCGCTCAGGATCGACGAGGCGTACCTGCTCTCCGACCGTCTCGCGCACAAGTGGCGCATCCAGGATCCGACGCTCTACAAGCTGGCCGTCCTGGCGAAGGGGTGGGTCGCCGAGATGAGCGGGGACCTCGAGGTGGCGTGCACCACCCTCGAGTCACTCGGCAAGGAGCGCGGCTTCGAGACGGACGCCGACCGCGTCCTCGCCCTGGCGCGAGTCTACGAGCGGCTGGGGACCCGCGAGCGCCTGGAGAAGGCGGCGCACGTCTTCCGCTTCCTCGAGCGCAGCTACGCCAAGCTGAGCGCGGTTGCGCGCCTCGCGCGCATCTACCGCAGGCTCGGCGATGCCGCGCAGGCCGATCAGTACGAGCGCCGCTGGCTCGAGGCCTTCGAAGCCCGGATGCACCGGCCCACGCTGGGGGACGCCGCGCGCGTGGCGGCCTTCCGATACGTGCCCCTCGAGTGGCTGGCGCGTCTCGCCGAGCCGCTCCGCCAGCGGCAAGCGCTCGGAGGCGCCCGTGAGGGGACGCGCGAGCGCGCGCTCGCGTCGTACGTCCTGGGTGAAGCCCGTGAAACGCGCCGCCTCCTTCAATCCTGCGGCGAGCCACTCGACGAGACGTACCTCGCCGAGCTCGACGCACTCGAGGGCGACACGGCCTCGGCCGCCCGTCGCTTCTCCACGGTGCTCGACTCGGACAACGTGGACCCCGAGGTCGCCGGTGCGCTCTTGCGTGCGTGCGAGCGCATCGAGTCGCGCGACCTGGAGCGCGCTGCCGCTCGTCTCCTGACTCGCCCCGCGATCGTCGAGCTGCTCGACGCGCGGCTACGCGCGAGCCCGCTGCGCCCGGACGCGTGGCGTGAGATGGCGACCCTTCGGCGTGTGATGGGCGACGCCGAGGGCGCCGCGCGCTACGCAGAGCGTGCCGCAGCGCTGGCAGATGCGGCAGAGCGCGACGCGCGTCCGGTGGGCCGAGTTCTCGCCGCTGCGGTGTTCCAGTTCGTCGGCAAGACCAAGGGTCTCATCCACCAGGTGTGGGCCGACCGGCGTCCCGTCGAGGCCGGTCGCGGCGGCTTTCTCGCGAGCGACGACATCCTCGGCAACGTCACCCTCGAGATGAAGCAGCACGTGCGCAACACGTTCTTCGCCGTGCGCGAGTACGCCCGCTCGCGCTTCCCGCGTCAGACGAGCAACGTGCTCGACTACCAGTACACGTACAAGGTCACCAAGGAGGACGAGCCCTCCGGCGGGCCCTCGGCCGGCCTGCCGACCGCGCTTGCGTTCCTGAGCGTCTTCCTCCAGCTGCCGGTGCCGCAGGACGTCGCCTTCTCGGGCGTGCTCATCGCCGACTCGCACGACGCCCTCGTCGTCCGCAGCGTGGGCGACGCCGCGTACAAGGTGAAGGGCGCCTACCAGCGCAACCTGCGCAACATCATCATGCCCGTCGAGAATCGCGCCGACTTCGCGGCGAGCGCCCAGGTGCCCGACGTGGTGTGCGAGCGGTTCGTCCGCTACGTCGCGAGCCTCGACGAGGCCGTGACGGCGACGTTCGGTCCCGAAGTCTGGATGTGATTCGTTCGAAGTGTGAGTCGTTCGAGAAGGACAAAAAGCGAAAGGGCGGCGCCTCGCAGAGGCACCGCCCTTCCTGGACCGGCCTTCGCCGGGCAGTCGGCTTACCGGCGCGCCCTGACGAGCGCGGCGGCGCCGAACCGGATCAGACGTTCGGCCACCCGTAGGGCGACTGTCCCCACTGCTGACCCAACTGCTGCCCCCACTGCGCGAAAGGGAACGCTTGGCCGAACCGCGCCTGCGTGAAAGGGTCGTTCTGGAAGCCCCAGCCGGCGATGCGCGGATCGACGCCCGCGAAGCGCGGATCGAACGCCGTGTGGCCGAGGCCCACGTTCGTCCCGAACTGGTTCGGGTAGCCGCCCATCAGGCCGCCCACGTTGTTCCCGAAGCCGGGCACCATTCCGGCCGCCTGCTGCCAGCCGAACGGCGACGCGAACGCGCCGGGGTAGTTGGGGTTGAAGCCGCCGCCGAAGAAGGCGGGCGATTCCACTCCCTGCAGGCCCATCTGCGCCGAATGCGCGAGGCCGCCGCTATGCACCGACAGGCGCACCTGGTTGAGCGCTTCGATAGTGCGATTGATGCAATCGTTGAGCGTCTGCAGCTTGCGGATGTCCACCTTCGCCGTCTCCATAGGCATTCCTCCAATTCCCTGTTTTCTGCTTCTGCGGTCGCTTCAGGCGACCGAGACCTGGCGTACGCCGTTCGCGCCGTCGCGCGGGATGCGTACCTCGAGCACGCCGCCGTCGAGCCGGGCCGACATCTCGGCCGTGCGCAGCCCGAAGGGCAGCGGCACCACGCGGCGGAAGTCGCCGAAGCGCACCTCCGCGTGACGCAGCGTCTCGCCGTTCGCCGGCGCAGGCGCGCGCTTGCCGCTGACGACGAGCGCTCCGCTCTCGACGTGGACGCCCACGCGGTCGCGCGAGCAGCCCGGCACGTCGATCGCGACGACGACCTCCGAGCCGCTCTCGTAGATCGCGATCGGCGGCGACCACGGCATGTTGGTCGGGCTGCGCGCGCCCGCGGGCGAAAGCAGGCCGATCAAGCGATCCATCTGCTCGTGCACGTGCTGCACGGGGTCGCGTTCGGCCGGGATCGGCGCGTAAGGCGTATCCGAAATGGGCATCTCGCGCCCGGTCACTGCTCGATAGAGGTGATTGACCTTCCCGATCGCGTCGTCGAACTCCATGGTTCCTCCCGGCGTATTGGCGTCGGCCGCGCTTTGCAGCCGGCGTACCGACGCGCGAATCGCAGGAAAAACCGATGCTTCCCGCCTTCAGCGGGCTAGCGGGTTCGAGTACCAACCTGCCACGCTGTCCGCTGCTCTGCGGAAATCAGCGTGCGTGGCAAGGTGTCACGCCGTGGCGGTGCGGTAACGTGCCGTGGCGGCGTCAGCGTTTGCCGGCGATCGACTCGACGAGGGCGCGATCGCCCTGAAGCGCCGTGCGTTGCATGTAGAGTGCGAGACCGCGTCTGCCGCCGAGCTCCTCGCCGCCGCCGGCGCGGCCGGGTCCGCCGTGGAGAAGCTGCGGCAGCGCCGTGCCCGGTGGTATCGATTGCGCCGCCGTCTTCGACGAGCCGATGGTGATGCGGCCGTTGAGCGGTGCGATGCCGAGCACGGCATCTCGCGTGAAGTCCTTGTCGTCGCTGTACACGCTCGACACGAGCCCGCCACCGCCCCACGACACGAGCTTCGTGACCGTCGCAGCAGCTCCGTCGTACGGGACGACGGTGGCGACGGGGCCGAATACCTCGTGGGTGTGCACCGCGTCGGTCTCGCGCGGGTCGCTCGCGTGGAGCAGGGTTGGCGCCACGAAGTAGCCCTTGCCGGCGGGAACACCGAGGGCCTCGACCGGCGCGGCCCCGCCGCTGACGACCTTCGCGCACGTCTGCAGCTTCGCGATGCCGGCGCGCACGTCGTCGAGCTGCTGCTTGGTGGCGACCGGGCCCATGCCCACGTCATCGCGCGAGGGGTCGCCCACCTTCACGGCGACGAGCCGCTCGCGCAGCTTCTCGAGGGCGGTTTCCATCTTCGCCGCCGGTACGTACACGCGGCGGATGGCAGTGCACTTCTGTCCGGTCTTCTGCGTCATGTCGCGGACGACGTCTCCGACGAACAGGTTCATCGCGTCCGACGAGTCCTCCACGTCCGGGCCCAGGATCGCTGCGTTGAGACTGTCGGCCTCGACGTTCACGTGCGCCGAGGCGTGCGTGAAGGCCTTGCCGGCGCGGAGCGTCGCAGCAGTGACGCTCGACCCCGTGAAGGCGAGCACGTCCTGACCACCGAGCCGGTCCAGCAGGTCGCCCGAGGATCCGCACACGAGCGAGAGCGCGCCCTCGGGCAGCACCTTCTCCTCGATCAAGATCTGGACGATGCGGTGCGTGAGCATCGCGGTGCTGGTCGCCGGCTTCGCGATGACCGGCATGCCCGCGAGCAGGGCGCACGCGGCCTTCTCGCCGAGGCCCCACGCCGGGAAGTTGAACGCATTGACGTGCACCGCGACTCCGGTGCGCGGCGTGTAGACGTGCTGGCCGCACAGACGTGGGCTTCGCCCGAGCTGCACCACATCGCCGTCGGCGAGCACGTGGCCCTCGCCCAGCTCCGCCGCCAGGTCGGCGTACGCGGCGAGCGTGCCGATCGCGCCGTCGACGTCGAACTTGGCGTCCGACCGCGTGTTGCCGCCGTTCGCCATGGCCATCCCGAGCAGCTCGTCGCGCTTGGCGTGGATCGCGCGCGACATCGCGCGGAGCATCTCGCCGCGCTGCTTGAAGGTCATGGCGCGCAGGGCCGGTCCGCCCTTGTCGCGCGCGTGGGCGAGGGCGGCGCCGAAGTCGATGCCCTCGGTCGACGTCGTGGCGAGGGGCTCCTCGGTCGCGGGGTTCACGAGCGTGGCCGCACGTCCACCCTTGCCGGCGATCCACTTTCCGCACACGTAGCTGGCGAGCTCGATCATCGTTCTCGACTCCTCTTCTTGGCTGCTGCGTCTGCCACCGCAATCACGATGCGTGTGGCCGCTTCGTCGAAGTTGGTGCTCGATGTGTCGACCACGTGGTCGGCGAGACCGTAGAGCGGCCGGCGCGTCCGAAGGAGCGACTTCAGCTCCGACATCGCGTTGGCCCGGTTGCGCATCGGCCGCGCGTCGCCCTGCATGAGCACGCGGTCCCAGTGATCCTGGGGGCGGGCGCGCAGCCACACGGTGGTCGTGCGCTTGCGCAGAAGGTCGTACGTCTCCTTGGCGGTGACGATGGACCCGCCCGTCGCGAGCACCCCCGCGTCGTGCGTCTCGAGGAACCGCCGGAGCACGTCGTGCTCGAGCCTGCGGAACCAGGCCTCGCCGTGCATCTCGAAGATGGTCGACAGCGGCATCCCCGCGTCGCGCGCCACGAGCGCGTCGAGCTCGAAGAAGGGGACGCCCAGGCGCCGTGCGATCTCGGGCCCCAGCGTGCTCTTGCCGGCGCCGCGCAGACCGAGCAGCGACACGATCTTCGAGGTCGCCGGCTTGCCGGCGGGATGCTCGGCCAGGAGCGTCGCGGCGCTCGTGCCGAGGGCCTCGGCCACGTCCTGCAAGCGTGCGACCGAGATGTTGCCTTCGCCTCCCTCGAGCTGAGCGAGGAAGCGCTCGCTCACCCCGGCCCGCTCGCCGAGCGCCCGCATGCTGAGACCGAGCTCGGTCCTGCGCGAGCGCACCGCCGCGCCGAGGGAACGGAGAAGCTCCGCTCTGCGATCGGAGGGAGATGCACTATAGTTCATGACCGGCCGACGAGGCGCACTATACTACTTGCTCGCCCCTTCGTCTCGTTCTACCTTTCGCGTGCCCATGGGAGCACACGCAGACGACTCAGCCTTGCCCCCGGTGCGCTTCGAAACGCACCCCGACCGCTACCGTCACTGGCGCCTCGAGCTCCCGCAGGAGCACGGCGGAACGGTGGCGCGCCTGGTCCTCGACATACGAGAGAACGAGGGCCTCCGCCCCGGCTACCCGCTCAAGCTCAACTCGTACGACCTCGGCGTCGACATCGAGCTGGCCGACGCGCTGCAGCGCATCCGCTTCGAGCACCCGGCCGTCAAGGCGATCGTCTTCACCAGCGGCAAGGACCGCATCTTCTGCTCGGGCGCCAACATCTACATGCTCGGCAGCAGCACCCACGGCTTCAAGGTGAACTTCTGCAAGTTCACGAACGAGACGCGGCTCTACCTCGAGGAGATGAGCGCCGAGTCCGGCGTGTCGTCGCTCGCTGCGCTCGCGGGCACGTCGTCGGGTGGTGGCTACGAGCTGGCCATCGCGTGCGACGAGATCGTGCTCGTCGACGACGGATCGAGCGCCGTCAGCCTCCCCGAGGCGCCGCTGCTCGGCGTGCTCCCCGGCACGGGCGGTCTCACGCGTCTGGTCGACAAGCGCAAGATCCGCCGCGATCTCGCCGACGCGTTCTCCACCGTGGCCGAGGGCGTGCGAGGCAAGCGCGCGGTCGAGTGGAACCTGGTCGACGAGGCGCCCGGCAAGAAGGACTTCGACGCCGCCGTGAAGCGCCGGCTCGAGGCGCTGGTCGCCCGCAGCAAGCGTCGGCCCATGAAGCCGGTGAAGCTCGAGCCGCTCGGCACCGAGCGCAAGTACGTCGCACTGGAGATGGACGAGGCCGCGCACACGGCGACGCTCACCATGCGCGCTCCCGAGGGCGCGGAGCCGCAGACGCCGGAGGAGCTGGCGAAGGCTGGCTCCGGGGCCTGGGTGATCCGCGCGTGGCGCGAGCTCGACGACGCGCTGCTCGACCTGCGGTTCAATCACCCGAACGTCGGCGTCGTCGCGCTGAAGACGAGCGGGGACCCCGCCAAGGTCCTCGCGGTCGACGCGATGCTGGCGAAGCACAAGGACGACGGTCTGGTGCGCGAGGTCACGCTCCTCGTGAAGCGCGTCCTCAAGCGCCTCGACAACACGGCCAAGAGCCTCTTCGCCCTCGTCGAGCCGGGGAGCTGCTTCGCCGGGACGCTGCTCGAGATCGCCCTGGCTGCCGACCGCGTCTACATGCTCGACGACGCATCCCAGGTTGGGGGGGACCCCCAAACCCCCGGCGGGAAGAACGAGCTGCGCGTCTCGGCGATGAACGCCGGTCCGTACCCGATGAGCAACGGCCTCACGCGCCTGCAGAGCCGCTTCCTCCGCGAGCCGGAGCGCGTCTCGCGCGTCCTCGAGCACAAGGGGCCCTTCGACACGAAGGCCGCGCTCGAAGCGGGGCTCGTCACCTTCGCGCCGGACGACATCGACTGGGAAGACGAGGTGCGCATCGCCTTCGAGGAGCGCGCCAGCATGTCGCCCGACGCGATGACCGGCATGGAGGCGAGCCTGCGCTACGGCGGGCCGGAAACGATGGAGACGAAGATCTTCGGCCGCCTCTCCGCCTGGCAGAACTGGATCTTCCAGCGCCCCAACGCGGTCGGCCCGCGCGGCGCCCTCACCCTGTACGGCAAGCCCGAACGCCCCGAGTTCGACTTCAAGAGGACCTGAAGCCCATGTCCACCGTCAACAGCGAGCGCATCCCGAACAACGTCCACCTCGCGGACGACAAGCGTCTGCAGCGCGCCCTCGAGGCGTGGCAGCCCAACTACATCCAGTGGTGGCGCGAGATGGGGCCGAGCGGCTTCCAGGAGGACCAGTGCTACCTCCGCACCGCCATCAGCGTGGACGCAGACGGGTGGGCGAACTTCGACTACGTGAAGATGCCCGACTACCGGTGGGGCATCTTCCTCGCCGATCCGGTGGCCGACCGCACCATCGGCTTCGGCGACGACTTCGGCAAGCCCGTGTGGCAACAGGTCCCGGGCGAGCACCGCAACACGCTGCGCCGCCTCATCGTCACGCAGGGCGACACCGAGCCGGCGAGCGTCGAGCAGCAGCGCATGCTCGGCCACTCTTGCCCCAGCGTGTACGACCTCAGGAACCTCTTCCAGGTGAACGTGGAGGAGGGGAGACACCTCTGGGCGATGGTCTACCTGCTGCACTCCTACTTCGGGCGGGACGGGCGCGAGGAGGCGGAGGCGCTGCTGCAGCGTCGCAGCGGCGACCCGGACAAGCCCCGGATCCTCGGCGCCTTCAACGAGCCGTGCACCGACTGGCTCTCCTTCTTCATGTTCACCTTCTTCACGGACCGGGACGGCAAGTTCCAGCTCCTCGCACTCGCCGAGAGCGGCTTCGACCCGCTCTCGCGCACCACGCGCTTCATGCTCACCGAGGAGGCGCACCACATGTTCGTCGGCGAGACGGGCATCCTGCGCGTCGTCGACCGCACGGCGAAGGTGATGGCGGAGAGCAAGAAGGAGCAGCTCGAAGACGTGCGCAAGCTCGGGGTCATCGACCTGCCGACGATGCAGAAGTACCTGAACCTCTGGTACTCGCTGTCGCTCGACCTCTTCGGCGGCGAGGTGAGCTCCAACGCCGCCAGCTTCTTCGCGTCGGGCCTCAAGGGCCGGGCCAAGGAGGAGCAGTTCGAGGACCACATGGCGCTGACGGGCACCTACCCGATGGACACGCCGAAGGACGGACGCATCGAGCGCGAGGAAGTGCCCCTGCGCAACGCGATGAACGAGGTCCTGCGCGACTCGTACGTCGAGGACTGCCAGCGCGGCGTCGACAAGTGGAACCGCGCCATCGCAGCTCACGGCGTGACGCAGCAGCTGCGCCTCCCGAGCCGCCGCTTCCACAGGCACGTCGGCATCTACGCGGGCCTGTACGCCGACCCGGACGGCAACCTGATC
Source organism: Polyangiaceae bacterium (assembly GCA_035499695.1). GTDB lineage: Bacteria > Myxococcota_A > Polyangia > Polyangiales > Polyangiaceae > Palsa-1150. The sequence goes on along the minus strand of DATJYG010000222.1, from coordinate 16,086 downwards.
ACCAAGGAGCAGTGGGAAGCCCGCCGCGACGAGTGGCTGCCGAGCGAGGCCGATCGGGCCTACGTCCGCAGCCTCATGACGAAGCCCATCTACGATCCGAAGCAGATGGCCAACTGGATCAGCCCGCCCAAGCAGGGCATCAAGGGCCGCCCCATCGACTTCGAGTACGTGCGACACGACGCCTAGGCGTGCGTGACCTCCGTGGGCAGCTCCACGACGAAGGTGGAGCCCTGCCCCACCTTGCTGTCGAAGTGCACGGTCCCCCCGTGCGCCTCGACCAGCTCGCGCACGATCCACAGCCCCAGGCCGAACCCGCCGTAGTGCCGGTCGCTCACGGCGCGCTCGAAGCGCCCGAAGATGCGCGCCTGCGCCGAGGCCTCGATCCCGATCCCCTCGTCGCGGACCACGACGCGCGCCTTGCTCTCGTTCGGGTTCGGGCCGAAGACGCCGACGTGGATCGGCTTCCCCGCACCGTACTTCACGGCGTTCGAGAGGAGGTTCGTGAGCACCTGATCGAGTCGAGCGCGATCCCAGTTGCCTCGCGTGTTCCCGGTCGTCTCGAGGGTCACGGTCGACCCGGCGCGCTGGGCCTCGGCGGCGTGGCGGTCGACGACCTCGCGCGCGAGCTCGCCGAGACACATCGTCTCGCGCTCGAGCGCCAGCCGACCCGACGTGATGCGCGACACGTCGAGCAGCTCGTCGATCAGCCGCTGCAACCTGTATGCGTGGCTCACGGTCTTGTGCACGCGCGGTTCCCATCGCGCCGGCTCCGCGGCGACCTGCCCGCGCGCGAAGGCGGCGTCCAGACTCTGGAGCTGCAGCTGCAGCGCCGTCAGCGGCGTGCGTAGCTCGTGGCCGGCGACCGAGAGGAACTCGTCACGCAGCCGGATCGCCGCGCGCGCCTCCCCGTACGCGCGCGCGTTGTCGATCGCGATCCCCGCGCGCAACCCGAGCTCCTCGGCCAGCACGAGGTCCGCTTCGTCGTAGCTGCGGCCTGACTCGGCGGAGATGAGCGACATCGCGCCGAGCACCTGGTCGCGCGCCCTCAGGGGCACGATCATCAGCGAGCGCAGGCCCAGCTCGCGCATCATCCGGAGCAGATCGGGATTGCCTCTCGATCTCGCGACGAGGTCGGCTTCGGTGACGGTCGGTACGAGCTCGGGGTGACCCGTCCTCGCGACCGCCGCCATCCCCATCTTTGCGTCGGCAGGAGGCGGGTAGCGTGTCTGCAGGTCTCGCGCGAGACCGACCTTGGCGGGATCGACGTGCGCCACCGCCACGTGGCGCAACTTGCCGTCCTCCAGCACGTCGACGGCGCACCAGTCGGCCAGCTCGGGCACGAGCAGGCGGGCGAGCTGCGCCATCGTCGCACCGTAGTCGAGCGACTCGGACAGCACCTCGCTCGCGCGCGCCAGGTAGCGCGCCGCGTCCTGTCTCCTGCGCTCGGCCGTGACGTCGTGCCACACGCTGACCGAGAGCTGAGGCTGACCGAACATCCCCGTGATGGCTCGGGCGTGCACGTGCGCCCAGAAATCGCGCCCGCTCGCGATGTCGTGCGCACGCACGACGGCCGAGGAGTGCTCCTCACCTCGCATGACGCGCGCCCCGGGCAGGTCGTCCGCGGTGAGAGGCTGCCCGTTCTCGTCGGAGAAGTCGTGGCCGAGCTTCGCCGCCGCCTCGTTCTCCCACACCACCGAACCGGCTCTGTCCTGAACGACGATGCCGTCCTCGATGGCGTTCAGGATCCCCTCGAGGCGAGCCGTGAGCCACCGCTCGCCCAGATCGCGCACCACCGTGCCGAAGCCGCGGAGCTCTCCCTCGGGCGTGCGCAGCGCGGTGATGACGACGCTCGCCCAGAAGCGCGACCCGTCCTTGCGGATGCGCCATCCCTCGTCCTCGAAGCGGCCGATCCGTGCGGCGATCTCGAGCTCGCGGTCGGGCTTGCGGGCCGCGACGTCCTCGGGCGGGTAGAACTCGGACATGTGGTGGCCGAGGATCTCGTCGGGGCGGTACCCCTTCATGCGCTGGGCGCCCTTGTTCCAGGCCACGATGCGCCCGGTCGTGTCGAGCACCGAGATGGCGTAGTCGGTGATGCCGTTGACCACCTGCAGCAGGTCGCTGCTGGTGCTGTCGATCGTCTCCGGCATCTCCGGACGTGCGCTCATGGACGGTTGGTTGCTCGGATAGCGCGCGTTTACTGACCGCGGTACGTGGCAAAGTGCCTCGTGCTCGCTACCTCAGGGGGTGTGCATGCTCATGTGCATCGGTGCCAAGTCGCCTCCGAGCATCCACATTCCAAACAGATGCACGCCGACGTTGACCGTGAACGCAGCTTCGGTGCCGTAGAACGACTGCATCACCGGCGGCAGGTAGACGAAGGTCGCCTCGCCGAAGAGGCCGAAGCTCATCCCGCTCGCGGCGCTCTGACAGACGACGCGCTCGAGGCCGAAGGTCTGGAATAGCCACGGCGTCGAAACGATGCCGCCGAGGGCGGGCGACTCCTCACGCTGATTGAACTCGGTGCGGGTCCACACGGTGGCCACGCGGGTCGGCGTGCGGGCGGCGAGCTCGCTCAGGACGGCCTGCGTCGTCGGGCGATTGCCGTTCGCGTCGGCGTCCGGCAGGTCGAGGGCCCAGTCGAGGAGCGCATCGAGGCGCCAGCCGCTCACGTTCCACCAGCCGTAGGCGCTCGCACTCGCCTGGTAGGCGTCCGGCTCGCCGTTGCCCTGGTTGCGCAGGCGCTCGCCCGACACTTGCACCTCGAGCCAGTCGCCCACCTCCTGGCGCACGCGCGCGGCGTACGACTCGGGGGCGGCCACGTGAGGATAGAGGCGGCTGTCCTGCGGCGTGAGCTCCAGGGCGCTGAAGGCGGAGCCCTCGAGCCACGTGCCGTGGATGCGCAGCGACGCGCCGAGCACCGGGAACGTCTCGTGCGGGTTCTCTCCCTTGTGGTGCTTGCGCGGCACCGTGGGTCCCGGGTTGCTCGCGCGGTGCATGAAGATGGGAGGGCCGATGGTGGCGCTGCCTTGCCCGCCGAAGAGCGAGAGATCGAAGGCACCCTCGTGCATCATGTCCGGCGGGTGCCAGCCGTCGATGCCCGCGAGGGGGTGAACGGCGACCATCGCCTGGTGAAGGAGCTGGTGCGCGTGCTGCGCGTCCCAGAGGCCCTCCCCGGACTGTCCGATTTCGGGATAGCCGGCGGCGCCGATGGTGAGCGGCTCGAAGTCGAGCATGAGGAGGCCCTCCACCCAGCCGTGCGCGTCGCGCGCGTAGGCCATGGCCCAGTCGTCGACGAGCAGCGGGTAGGTGTTGCCCGCGTTGAAAGTGCGCCCGGCCCCGGGGTTGTCGATGACGTGTCCGGGGATGCCCGTGTTCTGCGCCTCGGCGAAGCCGTTGATCATGAGGTGGATGCCGCCGGGCATCCCCGGCCGACCCGGGATGAGCGACTCGCGCGGCGTCGCGAAGGGCACCTCCGGAGCATCCGCTTCCTGCGCGTGTCCCGGAGATGGGACGAGAAGGGCGATCGCGGCGGCGGCGGCGACGCTGACCGCGAATCGTCTCCTCATGCAGCCACGGAGCATAACGGACGTGCTAGCGTCTCGCTTCGCCATGAGTGCGCGCTTCGTCGCATCGGTGGTCGCTTCCACGCTGTTCCTCGGGACCGTCGCGCCCGCGTTCGCGGACGACACGGCGCAGTCCGGCGGCAAGAGCGAGACGCTCGACGAGCGCGACGCTCGCCAGGAGCGACGGATGATCGGCTGGATCTCCATCGGCATCGGCGGGGGTGCCGCGCTCATCGCGCTCGGAACGTCGATCGTGATGCTCAATGACAAGAGCGCGCGCGACAACGGCTGCAACGCGGACAAGGTGTGCTCGAGCTCCGGACTCGCCGCGAACAACGAGCTCGGGCAGATGTCCGGGTGGAACATCGGGGCATTCGCCGTGGCCGCCGTGGGCCTGGGTGTCGGCGCGTTCCTCGTGCTCACGAACCCGAGCGACAAGGAAATGGGCACCCAGGTGGGCATCGCGCCGACGGGCTCGGGCACGGGCTTCGTCCTCCGGAGCACCTTCTGATGCGTTCCGCCCTGGCGGCCCTCGTTGCGGCCGCGACCGTCGCCGCGGGGGCCGTCGGCATCGGCTGCGTCATCGTCACGGGAAGCACGGACGGCTACCGCGCCAAGGGCTCGGGCGACGGCGGCGGTGGGGACGGTGCGTCGGTCTCGCTCGCGTGCGTCTCGTCGGCCGACTGCGGGGACGCGGGCGACGTCTGCTGCGTCGTCGTCAGCTCGTCACTCACCTCGATGAACACTGCGTGCCAGGCTGCCCCGTGCACCGGGATCCTCCCTGCGCAGCTGTGCAAGACGACCGCCGAGTGCGGCAAGACTGGCCTGTGCACGACACAGTCGTGCACCCTCGGCTCCTCAACGGTGACGATCCAGGCCTGTGGCACGGTCAGCGCCTGCACGGCGCAGTGACGATCGAGCCCTCATCACCCGTGACCAGGGGTGTGTCAGGGCCTGATCAGGGTCGTCATCAGCGGTTTGGTGGGGGCGATCAACCTCACGGAGCAACCGTGATCACCGGTGATCAGGGCTGTGATCACCGGGTATGCAGGGTGCTCCATGTGGTGATCAGGGGTGTGATCACCGGTTGAGTGGGGGCGATCAACCTCATGGAGCAACCGTGATCACCGGCGATCAGGGGCGTGATCACCGGATCGACGGGGTGCTGGATACGGTGACGAGGGGTGTGATCACCGGTCACGTGGCCCCTGATCACGGGTGATCAGGGGCGTGATCAGAGGTCTATCTGCATCCCGAGCTCGACCACCTGGTCCGGTGGGATGCCGAACCAGCTCGTGGCACTGCGGGCATTGCGCGCCAGGAAGGCGAAGAGACTCTCGGAGAAGACGCCCATCTTGCCCCCCTTGCCGGCGACGAACGTCTCCCGGCCGAGGTAGTAGGTGGCATCCGTCAGGTCCACGGGCAGTCCCGCCTGCCCCAGGAGCTTCGGGATGTTCGGGTGCTCCATGAAGCCGGTGCGGATGAAGACGCGGTGGACGCCCTTGCCGAGGTCCTCGCTGCGGAGGTGATCCTCGCGCTTCACGTGGGGGACGTGCTCGGTCGTGACGGTGACCACGAGGAGCTTCTCGTGCACGGCGCGGATGCGGCGCGCCTGCGTCATCAGCACCGGGGGCGTCCCCTCCGGGTTCGACGTCAGGACCACGGCGACCCCTGGCACGCGGACTGGGCAGCGCTGCTCGAGCTCGGCCACGAAGCTCGTCAGCGGCGGCGAGTCGGCCGCGAGCCGCTCGCCCAGGATGGTGCGCCCGACCTTCCAGTCGATCATGACGACGAACATGACGGCGCCGACGAGGATGGGGATCCACCCGCCGTCGAAGAACTTGGCGAGGTTCGCCGCGAAGAACGGCACGTCGAACGACAGGAAGAGTCCGAGCGGGAGCACGGCCTTCCAGAGGGGCCACTTCCAGGTGCGTCGCGTCACCGTGAAGTAGGCGAAGCTCGTGATGGCCATCGTGCCGCTGACGGCGATGCCGTAAGCCGCGGCGAGCTTCGACGACTCGCGGAAGGTGAGCACCAGGGCGATGCACATCCCGCAGAGGGCCCAGTTGATCTCGGGCACGTAGATCTGTCCCTCGGCGTGGCGCGAGGTGTGGGTCACCGTGACGCGCGGGAAGTAGCCGAGCTGCACGGCCTGGTGCGTGAGGGAGAAGACGCCGGTGATGAGCGACTGCGACGCGATGATCGTGGCCGCCGTCGAGATCGCGACGAGCGCGTACGTCGAGGCGCCTGGCGGGACCATCGCGAAGAACGGGTTCTCGACGGCGCTCGCGTCGCGCATCACGAGGGCGCCCTGGCCGAGGTAGCAGAGCACCAGCGTCGGGAAGACGAGCGCGAGCCACGCCAGGCGGACGGGACGCCGGCCGAAGTGGCCCATGTCGGCGTAGAGCGCCTCGCCGCCGGTGACCGCGAGCACGACGATGCCGAGGATCGGCAAGCCTCGAAAGCCGTGGCGCATGAAGTAGCTGGCTCCCCACTGCGGCGAGAGCGCGACGAGGACCGCCGGGTTCTTGACCACGTGCCAGGCGCCGAGGGAGCCGATGCAGACGAACCAGGCGATCATGACGGGCCCGAAGATCGCGCCGAGGCCGCCCGTGCCGCGCCGCTGGATCGCGAAGAGCCCGAGGAGCACGAGACACGTGAGCGGGACGACGGCCTGCTTGAGCCCCGGCGCCGTCAGCTCCAAGCCCTCGAGGGCGCTGAGCACGCTGATGGCAGGCGTGATGATCCCGTCGCCGTAGAGGAGCGCGGCGCCGGCGATGACGAGGATCGCGACCAGGCCGATGCGCGCGTGCTTGTTGCGCGGGACGAGCGCGAGAAGCGCGAGGATCCCGCCCTCGCCCTGGTTGTCGGCGCGCATGACGAACGCGAGGTACTTCACCGTCACGACCATCGTGAGCGCCCACACGATGAGCGAGCAGACGCCCAGCACGTCCTCCATGGCGGGCATCTCGCCGGGCTTGGGCGCGATGCCGACCTGCAGCGTGTAGAGGGGGCTCGTCCCGATGTCGCCGAACACGACGCCGAGCGCCGCCACCGCGAGGGCCCCCAGGCTGCCCCCGTGCGCGTGCGTGCCGCGCTCGTCCACGGTTGCGGCGGTCGACATGGCTACGTGAGAGACAACGTGTAGCAGCCGGCGGCGTCGTGGGTCGAGAGTCGTGGTGGCGCGGCGTGCTACCGTCGCGCGCGATGACGCGCTACGCGCTCTCGCCGGATTCGCGGGTGCTCGTCGATCTACGGGCCACCGGGCTGCTGCGGGCGCTCGGGCACAATCCGACGCTCGTGGCCCATCCGGAGCCCGCCATGCTCGAGGTGGCGGAGGCAGACGCGGGTACGACGGCGACGATCGCCCTGCGCTTCCCCGTCTCGCGCATCGATCCGCCCGAGGACATCAGCCCCGACGATCGCGACAAGATGCGCACGAACATGGAAGGAGACGAGGTGCTCGACGCCGCGCGCTTTCCGGCGGTGGAGGTGAGCGCGCGGTGGCGGGGCACGATGGAGTCCGGTCGGCTCGACGTGGACGCGACCATACGCGGAGCACCGCACGCCTTCACGATGGACGTGACGCTGCAGCGCGCGGGCGACGACGTGGTCGCGCGAGGAACCTGGGAGGGGCGCCTGCGGGACCTCGGCATCAAGCCGTTCCGCGCGCTCATGGGCGCCCTCAAGCTGGAGGACTGGGTGCGCCTGCGTCTCGAGGCGCGACTGTCCCCGTCACCGGGCTAGCGTCGTCTCGATCCTCACCGTTCCGGTGAGCGTCTTGTGCACCGGGCACTTCTCGGCAATCTCCTTCAGGCGCGCGCGCTTCTCGTCGTCGAGCTCCCCCTCGAGCACCAGCTCCCGGTGCATGACGAACGCGCCCTCGGCGTGCTCGCCCGTCACGGTGACCTCGATCTTCGAGAGCTTCCAGCCCTTGCGCGCGGCGTACATCTGCAGCGTCATCGCGGTGCACGCGCCGAGGCCCGCCAGGAGCCACTCGTGCGGCTCGGGCCCGGCGTCCGTGCCCCCGTGCGCCGTCGTCTCGTCCGCCGTCAGCGTGTGAGGGCCGATGCTCACCGTCTGCGTGTACTTGCCTCCGGGGGACGGCGCGACCCGTGCCGCTCGGTATTCCATGCGGCGGAGTGTACTCTCGCGTTCCCCACGCCATGCAATTCCCCCCGCGACTCTCGGGCCGCGCGCTCCAGGGCATCGTGCGTCTGTCGCGCACGACCGCCGGCAAGCGCCTCCTCTACCAGGTGTTCCGCTCCGACCTGCGCATCGGGCAGCTCGAGCAGCTCCCGGATGCGCTCTTCGGCGGGATGCCCATCGACAACCGACCCATCGCGGGTCGCCCGCCGCGACAGGTGGCGGACGCGGGGCTTCCTCCCCCGGCGGCTCCGTGGAGCGGGAGCTCCGAGACCCTGGCGCAGGCCTTCCGTGAGGGCAAGACGACGCCGCGCGAGGTCGCCGACCGAGCGCTCGAGGCGGCTCGCGCCCTCGCGTCGCGCAGGCCGAGCGTCGGGCCGCTCATGGCGACCTGCGAGGAGCGCACGCGACGGGACGCCGACGCGTCCACGGCGCGATGGCGCAGCGGAAAGCCGCTGGGTCCTCTCGACGGCGTGCCCATCGTCGTGAAGGAGGAGATGGCCATCGCGGGCCTGCCCACGCGGGGCGGCAGCGATCTCTCCGACGCGACGCCCGCGAGCGCCGATTGCACGTTCGTCGCGCGGCTGAGCGCCCAGGGCGCCATCGTGCTCGGGCACACGCCGATGACCGAGTACGGGATGACGCCGCTCGGCTTCAACCCGAAGCGCACGATGCCGCGCAACCCGCACGCGACCGATCGCGTCGCCGGCGGATCCTCGACGGGGTCGGCCGTCGCCGTCGCCACGGGCCTCGTGCCGCTCGCCCTCGGGGGCGATGGCGGCGGGTCGATACGCATCCCGTCGTCGCTGTGCGGTGTCTTCGGCATCAAGCCGACGTGGGGGCGCGTCTCTCGCGCGGGCGACATCTTCGGCGGCACCGTCGCCCACATCGGGCCCATCGCGTCGAGCGTGGTGGATCTCGCGCGTTGCCTCGAGATCGCCAGCGGATCCGATCCCGAGGACCTGCAGACGAAGCTGGCGCCACACCGTGAAGCGGGCACCTTCGTGCGCGCGCTCTCGCGCGGCGTGCGCGGGATGCGCATCGGCGTCGTCGACGGAGAGTGGGCTGAGGCCTCGCCGGCCGTGGCTCACGCAGGCCGGGAAGCGCTGCGCGCGCTCGAGAAGGACGGGGCGGTCCTCGTCGACGTGCGACTGCAGCTCGCGAAGTGGGCGGCGCCCATCGGCTACCTCGTCATCGGCGTCGAGAGCCGCGCCGAGCAGCTCGAGAACATCGAACGTGGTGCGACCTTCACGCGAGACCTCGCGATCAGCTGGGCGGTGCTGGGGCAGATGAGCGCGACCGATTACGCGAGCGCTCAGCGCCTGCGGTCCGGCCTGCGGGCCGAGGTCGCGCGCGCCTTCGGCGACGTCGATCTGCTCGCTCTCCCCTCGGCGGCCGCTCCGGCCACCCGCGTGACCGACGCCGAGTTCGACGGGGGCTTTCTCGACGCGCGCGCCCTCGACGGGTGCTGCCGCTTCATGTTCCTCGGCAATCTCACCGGATGCCCCGCGCTCAGCGCGCCGGTGGGCCTCGACGAAGCGCGCCTGCCCCTGGGGCTCCAGCTCGTCGGCGACGCGTGGGACGAGGCGACCGTCCTGGCAGCCGCCGCGCACCTCGAGCGCACCGGCGCTGCGCGCGTGGAGAAGCCGCAGGCCAGCGTGTAGCGCTCACTGACGAGCAGCGACTTCGCGAAGCGCCATGAGCTGCGGATGCGGCGCATACCCGCGCGGGAGCGCCGCGATCGCCGCGTCCGCGTCGGCCACGCGACCCTCGAGCAGGAACCCGAACGCGACGAGGTGCAGGGCCTCCGCCTTCACCTGCGCGGTGCGCGCCGCGAGGGCCACCGGCCGCGCGAACTCGAGCACGCGTGCGGCGTCCTTCGCGTCGAGCGCGGCCTGCGCCTTCTCGAGCGAAGCGCGCATCGGTGCGTCGTGCTCGCGCGCCGTGAGCTCCTGCAGGCCGCGCCAGTTGGAGGCGAGGAACGAGAAGATGAGGAGCATGCCCCACAGGCCCCAGCTGAGCCGGATCGCGAGGGGGATGAGGAGCACTGCGATGGCGATGGAGACGATCCGCGCGGGTCGCTCGCCGCGGCCGCCCGTCATGATGTGAAGCACCTGGGTCATGACGTTGCCGCCGTCGAGGGGCAGCATCGGCAGCAGGTTCACGGCGCCCCAGCCGATGTTCACGTAGAGCAGCTGGGCGTGCACCATGTCCCCCATCTCGTTGTGGGGAAACGCGCCCAGCATCGCGAGCGTGAAGGCGACCGCCCCGAAGGCGAATCCGGCGAAGGGGCCGGCGAGGCTGATGGCGATGCGCTTGCCGTGGGAGAGCGGGAGGTGGTTGGCCCACGAGGTCGTCCCGCCCATGGCGTGCAGGTCGATGCGCGGCTCGAGGCCGAAGAGCATCCCCACCCCGGCGTGCCCCAGCTCGTGGATGAGGACCGAGACGAGCACGACGACGATCCACGACGCGTCGGAGATCAGGTTCGTGCCGTTCAGGCCGAGGACGGCGGCCATGACGAAGAACGTCGCCTGGATCCGCACCGGGATCTTGCCGAGGTGGAACTGCAGTCCGCCGCCCATCGTCTGGTCTGGCGCTCAGGTTGTCACGATCGCGCGATTCGCGCGACAACGGCGCCCGCGGCGGCTCCCAGCACGGCCGAGGCGGCGAACCAGCCGGGGTCACCCCAGACGACGAGCTTGCACCAGGCGACGACGAGGAGCGCCGGCGCGGCCAGCGCCGCCAGGACGTGCGCGTCCCTGTCGGCCGGCGCGGTGACGGCGTAGGCGAGCACCCCGAAGACGAGCAGGGCGTGGCCGCTCAGCGGCAGAGCTCCGGCGACGCGCGCCGCGGCGAGGGCACACAGCGTCCCCACCAGCACGAGTCGAGGCAGCCACGTGCGCCGGGCCTCGGCGCGCGCGACGTCCAGCGCGAGCGCGCCCACGAAGGCGCCGAACACGGGGAACACCGACACCTGGTAACCGAGCGGCACCGCTGCATCGACCGCCGACATGCCGACGCGCACCGGCATCGCCGGCAGACGCGCGAAGACGGCCCAGGCCGCGACCGTCACGACCGCCGAGAACATCAGGAGCAGCCAGGCGCGTGCAGCAGGTAGAGCGGGGGAGGGGCCCCGCGAAAACCACCTGAGGAACGCCATGCTGCTCATCTGCGCCTGTAACGCGCACGCGCATCGGTGCGCTTCCCGCCTCCCGCTGCGGACTCGACCTCAGGCGATCTCGCGGGGGCGGCTCGTGATACAAGGACGGTTCCCGCGTGCCCACGGACATCGCCCGGTTCCTCTCCCTGGTCCGCCGCGAGCTCGGCGCGGAGGATGCGCACGTGCTGGAGCCGGAGGCGCCGTCCCCCACCGAGGACGCGAGCCAGATCACATGCCGCCTGCCGGACGGCCGCGGCGTCGTCGCCCTCTTCGCCGAGGTTCCGCCCGACCGCGAAGCCAAGCAGCGCCGCCTCGAGATGCTGGCGAGCACGTTCGACACCGTCGTGGAGGAGGCCCCTCCGGGGACGCGTCGCTCTCGCCCGCCGGTGGCGACCTCGCTGCACGACGAGCTGCTGGCCTTGTGCACGCGCGCCGCTGCGGTCAACGCGATCATCATCGACGCGAACTCCCCCGTCGTCTGGGGCGCGGCTGATCCGCAGGGCGTCGTGGCGCAGCCGCCGCTCGCGTCGAGCCCTCGCATGGCGGAGGACCCCGCGAACGCCGCGCAAGGCGAGGGGGCGCCAGCCGCGCTCTCCCGCAAGGCGGTGCACAACGTGCGTGGCTGGCCGGAGCTCGCGGCGCTGCGCAAGGGCAAGCACGTCCGCAAGGTGGACCGCGACGAGGCTGCGCCACTCGTGGCGCACTCCTTCGCGAGCATCTACCTCCTCGTCCTCGTGTTCTCCGGCGCCTTCGACGAGCTGCGCGCCGAGCGCGCGATCCTCGAGGCGATGCCGCGCGTCGAGCGCCTCGTGCTCGCGCTCCCACCGCTCGATCCCCAGCCCTTCGAAGGCGCGGGCGCCATGCGCATGCGCAAGCCGCGCCGCCGCTGAGGGGCTCAGGCCTGCGGGATGAACGCGCGCTCGACCGACGCGTAGTCGCAGTCGACGTCCAGCCGCGCGAGCACCGAGTAGAAGCCGAACTGCAGCCGGTTCACGAAGAGCATCTCCGGCGGCATCGTGAAGAACTGGTCCATCGGCAGCTTGCGCCCGAGCACCGCCATCTCGCGCATCCCCTCGACCATCGAGGCGGCGTAGCCCTTGGTGATCCGGTAGGGCGATCCGAAGAGCGGCTCGAAGCACCGTCGCGTGTAGGCGATGGCCAGGTCCTCGAGCGGCCCGGGCTTGGACGCGACCATCACGGCGACCCCGCGTGCGAACTCGGCCTCGTCTCGGGCGAGCGCCGCGCGGTGGATGCGCAGGGCGAAGGGCCGGCGCTCGGCGAACGACTGGATGCAACCGAAGTCGAGGAACGTGACGCGCCCGCCATCCTGGAACACGTAGTTGCCCGGGTGAGGGTCCGCGTTGAGCAGCCCGCCGACCAGCGTGCCCTTGAAGACGAAGCGCCACATGGTCTGCGCCCAGGCGCGCCGCTCGTCCTCGGGCGCCGCGCACGCTTGCTCGAACGACCCACCCCGCGCCAGCTCGGTCGTCAGGACGCGCGCGCCGCAGCAATCGTCCACGAGCGCCGGGACGCGCACCGTGGGGTCACCCGCGTGCAGCCGGCCGAAGGCGCGCAGGCTCTCCGCCTCGTGCGCGTAGTCGAGCTCCTCGCGGAAGCGCGCGCGCATGACCTCGAGCATCGCCCGCGTGTCGAACCGCTTGCCTCCCAGGGCGCCGACGAACGACTCGAGCAGCGAGGCGTTCGCGAGATCGCTCTCGACGGCGCGCGCGATGCCCGGGTGCTGCACCTTCACGGCGACCTCGCGGCCGTCGTGCAGGCGCGCCCGGTGCACCTGGCCGATGGAAGCGCTGGCGATCGGCGCGTCGTCCCACTCGGCGAAGCGCGTGTCGATGGGGACGCCGAGGTCCTCCTCGACGGCGGCGCGGATGGCCCCGGGCGACGACCGCGGAGCCTGGGCTCGCAGCGATTCGAGCGCCTTCTCGAAAGCGGGGGCCTGCTGCTCGGGCACCAGGCCGTCCACGTAGCTCGCCATCTGGCCGACCTTGGCCGCCAGGCCACGCAGGTGCCCCAGCACCTCGGCGGCATGCTCGGCGGCCGAGCCGCCGCCGCGTTCCACCAGCATGCTGGCCCCGGTACGCACCCCCATGGCCGCCAGGCGCGCGAAGCGACCAAGGCGCGACTCGGGAATCCGTCGCTGTCCGTCTTGGTCGTGCGCCATGTCGTCCGCACGTCCTGATAGGTGCTGGTGGGGGACGAATCAAGGCTTGAGAACGCCTCCGTTGCCGGCGGCGTCGCGGACTTCGACCGAGACGACGTGGGCAGGCCCTGCCCCCGACACGGGCACCGACGCGGTGCCCGTCGCATCGGGGCTCGCCGTCTGGTTCTGCACCGAGTTGTCGTCCAGGGTCAGCTCGACCGTCCAGGGGCCTGGAAGCGCGATGGTGCCATCGCTCGTCCCGTCGAGCAGGGCGCGCAGTCCGGGCGCCGGCCCGATCGAGGCGGTTACCGTGACCGACGACGCGCCGCGCACGACCTTGGAGCTCTGGGCGAGTGGCGCCGCCACGACCTGGAACGTGGGGGACACGAAGTCGTACGGCGCGACTCCTGACGCGGTCTGCGCCTGCCCGTGTGCGTGCAGGCGATAGACGCCGGCCGGCAGCGAGAACGGCTGCGCCGGCGTCGCCAGGGAGAAGGGATCGGGCGGCACCGCTTGCCACGTCGCCGTGTAGATGTGGTGCTCGGGCGTCGCCGCCGTCAGCGGGTCGGGCACGTACGTCACGACCGCCGCCCCCTCGTACGAGCTGGCCGCGCGCCCGCGAGCATCGACCAGCGGAGCGAAAGAGCCGTTCTGCTGCTGCACCTCTACGTTCACCTCGGGGAAGTCGACCGCCGGGTCGCCGCCGTACCAGGCGAAGCGCGCGACGCCGACCGCTCTCGGCACGGAGGCGAGCGGCTGGGTGAGCGCGGGACCCGCGGCGTCGGCGGTGTCGAGCCAGAAGGTGCCGGCCGGAGGCATCGCTGGATTGCCTTGGTCCGTCGTCGTCGCGACGGTCACCGCCGAGTCCCCCGGCCAGGTCCAACCCGTGTATCGCGTCGCTCCGGCCTGGGGATCTTCGATGGCGGGCGTCCACGCGATCTTGGCCGCGGCGAGTACTCCGTCGACGACCGTCTCGCCCTGGAGCGGACCCCAGAGCGTCACCGATGGCTCGTAGCCGCCGGCGAGCCAGTCCTCTGCCGACAGGAGATAGCCCGTGTGGTCCGAGTACCCGAGGAGCAGCGTGTGCTGGCGCCCTGCCGGAGAGCGGCGGCGCAGGTACGACACGAGCGGCGCGGTCGGCTCCCCGGGTAACCCGAGCAGGAGCCAGTCCCCCGACGCGAGCCCGGAGAAGCGCACGGCGGTCGTCGTCGCGCGCACGGTGTCACAGAGCGGCAGCTTGATGTCGGGCATGTCGTAGATGCCGAAGACGATCGGCCCGCCGCGCGATACCGACAGGCAGGACGAGTAGACCCCCATGTCGCGGTCTCCGGGAATGGGGGTGATGTTTCCCTTGGTCGGATCGCCGCAGAGGCCTGCGCCCGCGGGCGCGTCGAACTCGTCGACGGGTGAGATGGCCCAGCCCCCGGGACCGAGGATGCGGCCGTCGGGGATGTAGTCCTCCGTGGCCGGCGAGTACCCCAGCGTCTGCCCCTTGGGCGCCTGGGGGAAGGGCGGCCGCTGCACGACGTGCGAGAGGCCTACGTACGACGGGCGACTCACGACCTCCATGACGGCCGAGGCGCTCGTCTGGATCCCCTGTACGAGCGGCGCGACGAGCTGTGCGGCGTGCGCGCCGATCGCCTCGAGTCTCGGGATGTCCAGACAGCGCGAGAGATCGGGGCAGCTCGCGCGCCCTGTGGGACCGCTCGGTGAGATGTCTCCGGCGGCGCCCTGCAGGTGCAGCACCGGGTAACCGAGCTGCGCGGATAGAGCGCGGGCCACGGCGCCCGGGGCGTCGGTCGTCGCGATGGGATTCGGGTCGTCCCCCACCGTGCCGTGGATGGGGAGGTCCACGAGCGCCGCGATCGGTGTGCCGTCGGCCTTGTCGACGCGCATCGCCCAGACGACGGGATCCTTTCCCTTGCCGGCGCTGTTGCCGTCGGGTCCGAGGATCTTGTCGTTCTCCTGCCGGCGATCGTGGTTCACGACGTCGGTGGGGTCGAACGCTTCGTTCACGGCGAAGCCGATGCGGGCGGGCTGCAGAGCCGCGAGGGCCTGCTGCGCGGCCGAAGTGATCGCGGCGATGACGCGGTCGAAGAGATCCTTGCGCGGCCGGTCGATGCCCGGGAGCAGCCAGTACGTCGGCTGCCACGCGGCCCACGCGGAGTGCGAGTGCGACGCCGTGAGCGTGACGCGTCCGCGCATCGATCCGTCCGGGGCGAGCGCCTGCTCCACGGCGTAGATGACCGGTGCCAGCACCAGGATCGTGTCGATGCGCACGAGCACCCAGCGCTCGCTGCCGACCTCGAGGGCGAGGGCCTCGACACGCGGCGCGTCGTAGACCCCCACGGACGGGTAGAAGTCCTTGGACCAGCGCCAGGCGCGGTCGTCGACGGGTGAGTCGTGTCCGAGCGCCTTGCTGCGTTCCGTGTAGCCGCCGAAGGGCACCCCGATGGGTAGCGAGAGGACGGCGGACCCTATCCCGGCCCGGATGGCGCCCGGCGCGGGGGCCGGGCGCGTCGCCTGCGCCGGTGAGGGCTCGAAGCTGCAGTGCGCGAGACGCGCCGTGTCGTCGTCGAACGGCGAAGCGGCATCTGCACCGGCATCAGCAGGGGGCGCCTGGGTACCGCTGCTGCCCGAGGAGCAGGCGACCATGACGCAGCAGGCAACGGCGAGCGCGCGCAAGGAGAGAAGCACGGCCTTGGTGTCCCTCGCTTCGCGATTCTCCGTGGCGAATGTGGCCTCGTGAGGCGCGATTGGGACGGGCTCGAGGTGCATCGCCTCGTAGCGTTGCGCCGATGCGAGCAAGGGGAGCCGGAGCGGGTCTCGTCGTCGTGGTGGCAGTCTGGGCGCTCGCGACGGCGCCCGCGTGCGGAGCATCGCCGGGCCGATCCGGAGACGGCTTCGATGCGGGTGGTGGCGGCAGCGGCAGCGGGGGGAGCGGCAGCAGCAGCGGCTTCGGCGCCTTCGGCGATGGCGGCGCGGGCAGCGGAAGCGGCGGCGGTGGCTCCGGGTGCTCCCAGGCGGCCGAGTACGTCTACGTCATCGACGTGACCGGC
>DATJYG010000221.1:0-2137 GCA_035499695.1 Polyangiaceae bacterium | reverse complement strand
TCAAGCGCCTCGACAAGGACCTGGCGAGCGAGGGCTTCTACCGGGATGCCTTCATCGCCGAGGCGCAGATCACCGGACAGCTCGAGCACCCGAACATCGTCCCGACCCACGAGCTGGCCATCGATCCCAACGGCACACCCTACTTCACGATGAAGCTCGTCCAGGGCGACACGTTCGACAGGTGGCTCAAGAAGCGCCCACGAGGGAGCCTCGAGCGGATCGCCGGCGGCATCGAGATCCTGCTGAAGGTCTGCGACGCCCTCGCGTACGCGCATCACCGCGGGGTCGTCCACCGCGACCTCAAGCCCGCCAACATCATGGTGGGCGACTTCGGGCAGATCTACCTGATGGACTGGGGCCTCGCGAAGCTCGTGCGATCGCAGCCCGCATCCGGTGAGAACGCGCTCATGAACGCACCGGGACCGGTCGGCACGCCCGACTACATGGCACCCGAGCAGGCCCGCGGCAATCCGGCCGAAGTGGACGAGCGCTCCGACGTCTTCGGCCTCGGCGCGCTGCTCTTCGAGGTCCTCGCCGGTCACGGACCCTACGGTCCTCCGACCGCGCCCGCGCAGCTGCTCGTCGATCGCGCGGCCAAGGGCGTGGTGCTCTCCATCGACGCGGCATGCGAGGGGATCGGCGTCGCGAAACGCATCCGGGCGGTCGCCGAGCGCGCCACGCAGCCGGACCCCGCGGCGCGCTACCAGAGCGTCACCGAGATGCAGGCCGCCATGCGCGCGTTCCTGCACGGCGGGCTCCACCTTCCACAGAAGACCTTCGCGCCCGGCGAGATCATCGTCCGCGAGGGGGACGAGGGCAACGAGGCGTACATGATCGTGGCGGGTCGCTGTCGCGCGTACCGGACCGTGGACGGCGCGGAGGAGACGCTCGCGACGATGGAGCCCGGCGACGTGTTCGGCGAGATGGCGCTGATCCTGTTCGAGCCTCGCGCGGCCAGCGTGGCGGCGATCGACCAGGTCACCGTGACCGTCCTCGATCGCGCGACGATGAACGAAGGGCTCGGCCTGTCGGGGTGGACGGGCTCACTCGTGCGCGCGCTCGCACAACGCTTCGCCGATCTCGAGCAGATGGTGCGCAGCGCCGGGTTGCGCCGGTCCACCTAAGCCGGCAGCGGCACCACCTTCCCCGCGGCCCTACATCAGGACCGCCAGCGCCTCGCGAAGGATCGTCTGGACCGGGATCGTGCTGAGGTCGTCGGCTCGATGGTGCGCGCTCGCGGTGTAGAGCGCGCGCTGCACTTCGGCACGACGGAAGCCCATGTTCCGCAGACCGTTCGCCGCGAGGTCGCAGCTCTCCGAGGCGTATCCGCGCTGGCGCGGATCCCCGCGCTCGCGGATCTTGCGCTCGACGTACTCCTTGCCGAATGTCTGCTCGGCATGGAGGGCGTTGTGGGCGCGGCAGCGCACGCGCAGGTTTCCGAGCTCGTTCGTACGCGGGATGATGTGATCGAGCTCGAGCCAGGTCATCGCCGGACAGCGATGACCTTCGGCGTCGGTGAAGGTGCAGCGCTCCCCGTCCCGCTCGAAGACCGCGCGGCGCGTTGCTCGCGACACGCGGGCGGTGTCGCTCGGGTGGGATGGTCTCGGCCGCGAGGTCTTCCCGAGCCGCTGCTTCTCCAGTTTCTCGAGGAGGAGATCCACGGCGCGCTCGACGACGACGGCGAGGTCGCCCCCGGCGTTCGCGTGGCGCATGAGATCCTGCGCGCGCTCGAGCTTCTTGCGCAGCTCGTCGCTCGCCGTGAACAGCACCCTGTGGCGTGTGTCCGAGAGCGGTGCGAGCTGCGGTCCGCCAGCCGCAGCGGAAGCTGGCACGGCCTCGACGCCGAGCCTGGGGATGGGCGCTTGCGTCGGGATGGCCGCGATCGCCGGGGGCACGTCGGCCATGGGCGACCGCTTGGCGAGGAGGGCCCGCACTTCGGCCTTCGTCTTGCCCGCGGCTGCTTTGACGAGCTCTTCGTAAGTCGTCTCTGTGAGCACTTCGTGGATGAGAGCAATCGTGGAGAGGGTGAGATCGCCGCGCTCGATGCGCACGAGCAGGTCCGGGAAGCGGCGTGCAAGCCGGGCGGCGTGGATGCGCCGGCACGCCTCGTCCTCGGACATGCCGAGCCGGCGCACGC
>DATJYG010000220.1:0-7113 GCA_035499695.1 Polyangiaceae bacterium | reverse complement strand
CGGAGCGAGCGCCCATGTTGTACGGTCGCATCGAAACAAGAAAAACCAATGATTGATCTCAGAAGTGACACGGTGACGCGACCCACGCCTGCGATGCGCGAGGCCATGGCCAGGGCCGAGGTAGGGGACGACGTCTTCGGCGACGATCCCACGGTGCTCGCGCTCCAGGAGGAGGTCGCGCGCATCACCGGCAAGGAAGCGGCGCTCTACGTACCGAGCGGCACGATGGGCAACCAGATCGCCATCGCGACGCAGACGCGCCCCGGCGACGACGTCATCGTCGGCGTGGGCGCGCACCCCGCGTTCTTCGAGGCAGGCGCCGGGGCGGCGCTGAGCGGGGTGCAGTTCAGCGTCGTCGGCGAGGGCGGCCTGTACACCGTGGAGCAGATGGAGGCGGCGCTTCACCCGCGCGTCTACTGGGCTCCGCGCTCCGCGCTCGTCGCGATCGAGAACACGCACAACCGCGCGGGCGGTCGCGTGTGGCCGCAGGCGCAGGCCAAGGCCGTGGCGGACCGGGCGCGCGCGCTCGGGCTCGCGACGCACCTCGACGGCGCACGCATCTGGAACGCGAGCATCGCGACCGGCGTCGACGTGGCGACGCTCGCAGCGCCGTTCGACACGGTGAGCGTGTGCTTCTCCAAGGGACTCGGCGCGCCGGTGGGCAGCGCGTTCTGCGGGCCGAGGAAGCTCGTGGAGGACGCCCGGCGCTTCCGCAAGCGATGGGGCGGCGCCATGCGGCAGGCCGGGATCATCGCCGCCGGGGCGCTCCACGCGCTCACGCATCACCGCGCCCGCCTCGCCGAGGACCACGCGAACGCGCGGCTCTTCGCCGAGAAGATGGCGCGCGCGCCGGGGGCGAGCGTGAACCTCGGCGGCGTCGAGACCAACCTCGTGAACATCGACGTCGAGCCGCCGGCCGACGCCGTGTCGCGCGTGGCCAAGGAGATGGGGCTCCTCATCAACCCGACGAGCGCCAAGCGCCTCCGCGCGGTCACGCACCTGGACGTGTCGCGTGCGCAGGTGGAGCAGGCGGCAGAGATCCTGGCGGCTGCGCTGGCGAAGGCGGCTCACTGAGTGAAGCGCGGGCTGCGCCCCCTCGCGGTCGCGTGCCTCTGCCTCGCAGCGTGCGCGCCCTCGTACGGGTCGACGTACGACAAGGCGTACGCGACGGCGGAGCGGGCGGAGAGCTCCGGGCGGCTGGCGGAGGCGCTCCAGGCCTACGACCACGCGGCCGGCGTCGCGAAGCGGCGCGGGGATGCGGACCAGGCGCGGTGGGCGGCAGCGGACGTGCTCGTGGGCGAGGACCGCGTCGGCGATGCGGTGGCGCGCCTCGACGCGATGGCGCTCGACCGGACGAGCGACCGGCAGGCCGAGGCGGCCTACCGCGCCGCCGACCTGCGCATCGGACACGGCGACGCCGACCGCGGATGGCACGACATGGAGGCCGTCGTTCGTCGGTTCCCGGCGCACGGGGTGGCGCACGCGGCCATCCGGCGCCTCGTGGCGCACGCCGACGAGAGCCCGGGCGGTCCCAAGGCCGGACTCGACGAGCTCGCCGCCCTCGAGCACGACGTGGGACGCACCGAGCTCGCCGAGCTCGTCGCGTTCCTCTCGGCCGAGCACCTGCAGACGCTCGGCGACGATCAGGCCTCGCGCGACGCCTACGTCCGCATCGCCGACCGCTGGCCCTACCCCTACGGCGCGTTCTTCGACGCCGCCCTCTGGAACGCCAGTCTGCTCGACGAGAAGCTGGGCCACGACCAGGCGGCCGCCGACGACCTCGAGCGCATGGTCGCCGAGCGCGAGACGACGACGCTCCTCGGCAGCTACGAGCGCAAGCACTACGTCCCCGCGATGCTGCGCCTCGGCGAGCTCTATCGCGACCGCCTGCACGACCACGCCAAGGCCCGCGCGACGTTCCACCGCCTGTACAGCGACTTCGTGCACTCCTCGCGTCGGGACGATGCACTCTGGCTCGAGGCATCCCTCTGGAAGGAGGACGGCGACGCGGCGACCGCCTGCTCACGCCTCGCGACGCTCGTGCACGACTTCCCGGACAGCCGGTACGTGCCCTGCGTCACCGCGCAGTGCCCGGGCGTGGAGCGACCGCGAGAATCCGGAGCGCCGAAGACGTGCCGCGCCTACATCGAGCGCGCAGGCTGGGAGCCGAAGGCCGAGCAGTGAGGAGCGGCGGCGGACGAGGGACGGTCAGTCCCCACCCTCGTCTTCCTCTTCTTCCTCTTCGTCTTCGTCCTCGTCCTCGTCGTCTTCGTCTTCCTCGAGGTCGTCGTCCTCGTAGTCCGCCCCCTCGTCCTCTTCCTCGGGCCCCTCTTCCGCCTCGGCCCCCGCGGCGGGACGCTTCTCGAACTTGAGGTCGACACCCACGTCGCCGAGCTGCGTGTCGATCAGCTCGAAGAGCTCGTCCGCATCGTCGCCCGACCACTCGTCGAGCAGATCCGTCAGAAACTCGAAGAAGTCGCCGTTGTCGAGCCGGCGCTCGATCTCCTCGACCTGCTCCTCGGTGAACGCTTCGAGGATGTCCTCGCGAAGCGTCTCGATGTCGCCCTCTTCGATCGCATCCTGAGCAGACAGGCGGATCTGGCGAACGGCGCGTTTATCGAGGAAGATCTCCATCGGTCGGGCCACCCGAGTATGCGAACCGCCCCTTTGCTGTCAACGTCCGCGTTGGGGTCGCTCGTCATGATGACGGGCACGGCCCTCGGCCAGGTGCCCGCCGCCTCCGCCCCGACCGAAACCACCGCGACGCCGCCGCCCTCACAAGACAAATACGTGCAGTACGGTGTCGGGCTCGCCGCCGAGGGCGTGATCGCCGCCGGGCCCGTGTGCAACGGCTCCAACACGCAGAACTGCATCCTCGGCTCCGGCGGCGGGATCGCCGTGCGCGTCGGCTGGCGGCCCGCGACGCTCTTCTATCTCGGCGGCGCCTACGAGATGAGCAAGCAGGACCCCAACCAGCTCTATCGGCTCGGCATCCTGCAGCAGGCGCGCTTCGAGGCGCGGCGCTTCTTCCCGACGGGGCGGGACCTGTCGCCGTTCGTGCTGCTCGGCGCCGGCGTCGTGGGCTACGGCGACACGTGGGGCGTCGACACGTGGGGTGGCACCGCGACGTTCGGCGGCGGGCTCGAGGTGGAGCTCGGCGGGCCCGTGCTCGAGCTGTCGCTCGCGTATCGCCCCATGTATTTCCAGGCGTGGGTCGACTCGAGCAACACCTCGCACGACGCGGGCATCGCGCACTTCCTCGGGCTCGAGGTGTCGATCGAGGCCAAGGACCGGATCTAGCCCGCCTTGACTGAGCCCCGCGCGCCGGTGTCCCATCGGACTGCGTGATCTGCACGACGTGCGGGGCTGACAATCCGGGCCACCTCACCTTCTGCCGCGAGTGCGGCCAGAGGCTCGCGGCGCGCGTCGCGCCGCCGACGCCGCCCGTGGGGCTCGGCCACGATGGCGCGGGCGCGTCGGCCCCGTCGCCTCTGGCGGCCACGGCGGTGGCTCCGCCCGAGAACGCGGCGCCCACGCCGTCGCCGCATCCGTCGTCGCCCGTTCCGCGCCATCGTCCGACGGCGCCGGAGATGAGCTTCCGGCCCAGGTCGGACGAGCCGGCGCCCCCGCCGCCCGTGCCCGCGATGCCGGCGCCCGCAGCGGCCGGGGTCACGTGTCCGCTCTGCGGGACGACGAGTCAGGCCGGGCTCCGCTTCTGCGTCACGTGCGGACAGAGCCTCGGGAGCCCGCTGGCCGCGGCGGGCCCCACGCGCGCGCCGATCGATCTCTCGCGCACCGTGCCCGAGCCGCCCAGGTTCGTCGAGCCGGCGCCCGCGCCGCCGACGCCGACCCCTCCGCCGATTGCGCCGGTGCGCGTGGTCGGGCTCGGGGCGCCCGAGACTCCGCCGATGCAGCGCCTCTGCCCTCGATGCCGCGGCGCGAGCGATGCGGCGGCGCAGTTCTGCCGGTTCTGCGGGTCGTCGCTGGCTGAAGCGCAGTCGGTGGCCCTTCAGCCCTCGCCCAACCCCATCTCGTCGCCGCCGCCGCCGCTCCGGCCGATGCCTGCGCCCCCGACCGCGCCCGCGACGCCGCAGGCCATCGCGGCCGCGGCTGCAGCGCTCCGTTCGGGGGAGGGGCCCCGAACGAACCACACGACAGCCCGCCTGGTCCTCATCGCCCGCGACGGGGGCGAAGGGCCGAGCCACCCGATCGGCGAGACGACCGACATCGGCCGCACCGAGGGCACCATCGTCATCGCCGAAGACCGCTACATCTCTCCCCGGCACGCACGCATCAGCTTCCGGAACGACGCCTTCTATCTACGCGACCTCGAGAGCACCAACGGCGTGTTCGTGCGCATCCCATTTCAGGGGGTGACGCAACCCGAAATGCCGAGCGGCGGCGAGCAGGTACTGGCCGATCAAGACTTGTTCCTGGTAGGACAACAGGTGCTAAGGTTTGAGGTCGTGAAGCATGCGGAGGAGGGATTCGGTATCGCCTCCGACAACGGCACGCTGGTCTTCGGCACTCCAGCCGCACCGCGTTATGCGCGCCTGAGCCAGCGAACCGTCGAGGGGGTGGTGCGCGACGTGTTCCACGTCCGCAAAACGGAGACCGTCCTCGGCCGAGAGCAAGGCGACATCGTGTTCCCCGACGACCCGTTCCTCTCGCGCCGTCATTGCATGCTGCGTGTGCACGGCGCCACCCCACCCTCGGGGTCGGCCGCATCCAGGCGCTTCACCCTGTCCGACCTCGGCTCCTCCAACGGCACCTTCCTTCAAGTGCGCGAGGAGGTGCGCCTGCGACCGGGCGATCACTTCCGCATCGGCCAGCAGCTCTTCCGGTTCGACACGTGAGCATCCCCGACGCCCCGCACAGCGCGCCGCATCCGGGCGAGTCGAAGGACACTTCGACCGAGCCGCGTGGAGAGATCCGCGTGCGGCTCTTCGCCCGCACCGACGTGGGGCAGATCCGCGAGCACAACGAGGACAACTTCCTCGTGGCCGACATGACCCGCAAGCAGCGGGGGCTGCTCGAGGCCAACCGCGCCTCCATCGTGGGCAAGCACGGTTCGATCTTCGCGGTGTGCGACGGTATGGGTGGCGCGGCGGCGGGTGAGATCGCCAGCCAGCTCGCGGTCGACATCATCTACGAGCGCATGGTCGAGAACCTGAACGACCAGCACGCGCTCTCGCGCGACGAGCTGGCGCGGCGCCTGGTGCGCGCGATCGAGGCCGCGGGCCTGCGCATCTTCCAGGAGGCGAAGCTCGACCGGACGCGGCGCGGCATGGGCACGACGGTGACGGCGGCCGCCCTGGTCGACGACCACCTCTTCTTCGCGCAGGTGGGCGACTCGCGCGGATACGTGATGCGCGACGGGAACCTCGTGCAGCTCACGCGCGACCAGTCGCTCGTCAATCAGCTCATCGAGGCCGGCCAGCTCACCGAAGAAGAGGCCGAGACCTTCGAGCACAACAACATCATCCTGCAGGCGCTCGGCACGGCGGACACCGTGCAGGTCGATCTCACCTTCTGCGAGCTTCGCAAGGGCGACACGCTGCTCCTCTGCTCCGACGGCCTGTCGGGCATGGTGCGGTTCGACGACATCCGCGACGTGCTCCGTACGACCTCCGAGCCGCTCGAGGCTTGCAAGCTGCTCACCGAGCGCGCCAACCAGGCGGGTGGGCACGACAACATCACGGTCATCGTGGTGAAGTTCGACGGCGACGGCATCCGCGCCGCCGCGCCCGACGGCGAGCCGCTCAAGTACCGCAAGTACATCCTGCCCGAGGAGCCGATGGACGCGACGGAGCCGCACCTCCGCCGCCCCGAGATGTCCTCGGCCCCGCCGGCCGTTCCGCTCCCGCACGGGCCCGGATCGAGCGCGCCGCAGGGGCTGTCGTCGACCGTGGTGTTCGCGGCCGGAGAGGGGCCGGTCCTGCCGCCCGGGCCTCCGGGCGGGCAGGCAGCGAGCCCGCCGCCCTCGCCCTACTACGAGGAAGAGCGCATCGAGATCCCGGGCACGCACGTGCCGGCGTGGGTCGTCGTCATCCTCGTGCTCGGCGTCATCCTGCTGCTCATCGGGACGGCGTTCCTGTTCCTGCACTGAGGGCGTAGCGGGCGACCGGATCGTCGCGGTTCACCGCGAGGGCCGCGCGTGCGGCTTCGCGCGATCCCTGCGCGTCTCCCCTGCCCGCTCGGGCCACGGCGATCCACGACCAGGCGGCGGCGGCGCGCGCGTGATCGTCTGCGCCGGTGAGCGGCGCGAGGATCGCCTCGGCGTCGTCCCATTCTCCTGCCGCGAGGCGAAGGCGCGCGACGAGGAGCAGCAGCGCCGGCGCGTCACCCGCGTGCGCGCGACCCGTGGAGACCACCGCGTCCGCCTCGGCCTCGCGATCGAGCCGTAGCAGGCATTCTCCCTCGCCCGCCCAGCCTTCGGGCGCGCCCGGCGCTACCTCGCGCAGACGCTGGAACTGCTCGCGCGCGTTCTCGTACTGGCCTCTCCCGAAGAGCCGACGCGCGAGGTTCGCGCGCGAGGGGGCGAAGCCTGGATCGACTCTGAGGGCGTCGCGATAGAAGCTCTCGGCGTCCGGCCCCCTGCCCTGCGCCTCGGCGAGCACGCCGAGGGCGTGATGCGGGGCCGGCAGGTCCCGGTTGAGCGCACGCGCCTCGAGGAAGTCGCGGCGCGCCTGGTCGAAGTTGCCCCGCCTCAGCTCGACGTAGCCGAGGTTCACCCACGCCTCGACGAACCGTGGGCTGTACTCGATGGCGACCGACAGGCTCGCCTCCGCCGACTCGAGGTCGCCGCGCGCGAGGGCCAGCGCGCCGGCCGTGTTGAGCAGCACGGCCTTTGGCGGCAGCGGCGCCTCGTGGGCGCACGCGCTCGCGAGCAGAGCCGCGGCCATCGCGAGACACATCAGGAGCGCGTTTCCGTTCCTCATACCTCCCCATCGGCAGTCGGCGGCGCGAGTTGCGTGGCACGCCTCCGGCGCGCACGTCGCCCTTCGGCGAGGTTTCATTGATTCCGCGCTCGCGCGCGCTAGCATCCGGCCCAGGCAGCCATGTCCGCCAGCGCCCACGAGGACAAGGTCCGCGTCCCGCCGCCCGACGCCC
>DATJYG010000219.1:0-3783 GCA_035499695.1 Polyangiaceae bacterium | reverse complement strand
GAGCCCCCGCGACGGCGCCTGCGCCGGCGTCCGCGACGACGCCGGCGCCAGCTCCATCCGTTGCGCCTGCCCCCGAGCCCCTGACCCTTCCGGCATCGCCGCCTACCCACTCCTCCGTGACCCGGCGCGCGGTCGCGTGGGGGGCCACCGGCGTCGCCATCGCTTCCGCCGCCGCCGCCACCGTGTTCGGCGTCCTCGCCCTGCAGAACAAGTCCGACTACGACAAGACGCCGACGTACGCGAACACCGACGACGGCAACAACTTCGCCGCGTACGCGGACGGGTGCATCGCGCTCGCCGTCGCCGCCGGCATCACGAGCCTCGTGCTCTTCGTCACGAGCGGCGACTCGTCCGCCGATCCCTCCACCCCGCCGAGGCAGGCCTCGGTCATCTCGGCGTCGCCACTCGTCACCGCCCACGGGGGCGGCGCGGCGGCGGTCCTCCGGTTCTAGGAGGGTGCCATGTACGCGCGATCCCTCTCCGCGTTCGCCGCCGTGATCGCCCTGGGCGCCGGCCTCCTCGCGCTGACGCACTGCGAGCTGCTCGTGAACCTCGATCGCGGCGAGGTCGACGGCGCGGTCCCGGACGGGTGCGCGATCTGCTCCAACGCTCCCGATGGCGGCGAGGACGCCGGCCAGGACGGCGCGCTCCACGACGGCGGCGACGCGAGCGCCCACGACGCCAGCGCCGACGGCGCTTCGACCGGCGACGGGGGCGATGCTAGCCCGACCGACGGAGGCAGCGACGGCGCGGCCACGGACGCGCCCCCTGGGGAATGAATGAAGGACCGGAGCCGGGGCACGTTCGGACTCGGTCTGCTGCTCCTCGTGGCGGGCTGCAGCAGCTCCAGCGGTCCGAGCGGACCGACCCTGAGCTTCACTTCGGTCCACGCCTGGGACGGCGGCGCCGACGCAGGCTGCACGATCGGCACGGGCGTCACGCACGTCGGCTGCTCGACCGCGTACTCCGTCTCGGGCAACCCGTACGCGTGCCAGGGGTTCGACGACGCGGGCGTGGGCTCGGCGAACACGTGCAAGGTCGTGTGCGGCTCGGCGGCCCTCGTCTGCTCGATCGCGGGGCTCTCGAACGGCACGAACGCCGTCGACTGCCAGTCGAACTGCGCGTCGCCGGAGCACTGAGCGTCGATGCGGTAGTCTCGGGCGCCATGAAGGACGAGCTGGTCCGCTTCGGCGTCGCGATGGAGCAGTCGCTTCTCTCCGACTTCGACGGGCTCGTCGAAGCGCGCGGCGTCACGCGCTCCGAGGCGCTGCGCGATCTGGTGCGGGCGGAGGTCGTTCGCTCACGGGCCGAGAAAGGGGTGCCCGTCGTCGGCACGCTGACGCTCGTCTACGAGCACCACGTGCGCGAGCTCACCGAGCACCTCAACGAGTTCCAGCACCGCCTCGGAGACCAGGTGCGGGCGACGCTGCACATCCACCTCGACGCCGAGCGCTGCCTCGAGGTCATCGTCCTGCGCGGGCGCAGCGACGAGCTGCAGCGTGTCGCCGAGCAGCTGCTCGCGACGCGCGGCGTGACGCACGGGCGGCTCGAGATCGTGACGGACGAGGCGCGGGCGGCGGCGCCGCATCGCCACGGCCGTGGCCACGCGCACACGCATCATCACGAACCGCCACGCCGGCGGCCCCGCGCCGGCTAGCTTCGCTCGGCGCGCGGGAGGTCCTCGTGACGCGCGCGCCTACCGCGTCGGCGGCTTCGGCGGCGCGTCGGGCTTGTCCGGCGCGCTCGGCACCGGCTGCATCTGCTGGAGCGCTCGCAGGTCGGCGATCTGCTTGCGCAGCGCCCTGACCGACGGACTCTCCTCGCCTGCCGGGTCGAGCCGCTTCGCGCTGTCGAGCAGCGACTCGCACGAGGCCCAGTCGCTGGCGTTGCACGACGCCGTCGCCCGGTCACGCAGCGAGCGCGCCTCGAGCACGTTGGGATCCTGCGTGCCCTGGTCGGCCACGATGTCCTCGCGGTGCTTGTATTCCCACGCGGCCCAGGCGCCGCCGAGGATCGCGAAGAGCAGCGCGAGGGGGCCCATCCACTTCTTCGCGCGATGCAGCCGCTTCCAGATGGTGTCCGCCGGCACGCCGTCGCGCGCCGAGATCTCCTGCACGCTCTTGCCTTCGGCGATCTCGCCGACCCACTGCTTCGTCTGCTCCTGCTTCGCGTCGCGCGCCTCGGCGCTCCGTGCCGCGGCGGCCATCTCTTCGTCGCGGAACTCCGGCCGCGCCTCCACGTTCTCCTCGACGTGCTGCGGCTCGAAGATGGGCTCACGCGCGAGCCTGCCCATGTATCGAGGCACGTCCTTCTCCACGATGCCGCGCAGGAACGCGACGAAGTGCGGCTCCTCCTCCGGCGGATCCGGTGCCGCAAGCGCCGCCAGGGCCGCGCGCTGCACGCAGTCCTTCACGTGAGGCCCCTTGACGAGCGGGCGCACCATCGCCTCGAGCTGCGCGAGGATGCGCGGGTTCGACAGGTGCCGGTGAGCGTGGGACATCGGCAGGCGGCTCGGCATAGCAGGTTCCTCCCCGGAGGCACCCCGCGGGCCCGAAGGCCCGCGGGGTCCTCGTCGCGACTACTGCTTCGACTGCGCCTGCCCCGCGAGGGCCGGGACAGCGGGAGCCGGCGCAACCGCCGGCGCCTGCGGCGCCTCCTGGGCCTGCCCGGCGTTGGCCGGGACGACCGCGCTTTGCTCGGCGACCTTGTCGGCCGTCTTGCGCTGCGCAGCGCCCATCGTGTTGTTCTTCTTCCGGGTCGCCGCGGACTTCTCGGCGGCCTGCGCCTTCACCTGCGCGCTCTTCTTTCCCTTCTTCACCGGCTTGAGCCCGAACACGGCCAGCGCGCCCGTGTCGTTGTTGCATTCGGCGCGGATGCGCTGCTCGACGGCGTGCACGACGGGTGCGGTCTGCTCCATCGTCGAAGTCGCCGTCGCACAAGCCGCGAGCCACGCCGCGTGGGCGAGGTCCGACGCCTTGTTGGCGGCGATCCGCTTCTGGAGGACCGCATCCACCTGCGCGGTCGTGTACGAGTCCTGCCCCACCACCCACGTGGTGCCGGGGTACTTCTGGTCGATGCCCTGCTGGAGGGCGGTGTCGTTCGCGATGTGATCTTGCTTGGTGTGCTTTGCCACTGGACTTCTCCTCGATGTGCTTGCCGATTCGGCGAAGCCGGACCCGGCGCCCATCGCCGGCTCCTGCCCGCCTACCCCCCCAGTGCATCGAAAAGGCGAAATCGGACGCGGCCCCCTCCGCGGTTCGGTCGATTCTTCGTAACCGCGCGCCCCGCATGAGGAATCGAGGCAATCTTTTTTCGTGGGGACCCTCGGTCCCAGCGTGACCGAGTCCGGTCCCATCGGGACCGAGGGTCCTCCAGCCGCGCGCGCGCCCCGTTTCGGGGTCACCGGACCCCGTTTCGTGGAGGAAGCGGGCGCTCTCGCCGTCGGCGCGTCCGCTCCCGACGGAACCGAGGGTCCCGACGGCGTGGAACCGGTCGATCCTCACGTCGCGTCGTCCAGTCCCATCGAACTCGCGCTCAGGGACGACCGTCCCGTGCGCCCTCTTCGCGTCAGGGACCCTCGGTCCTCGTGGTACCGAGCTCCGTCACGTCGGTACCGAGGGTCCCCACGATGGGACCGGACCCTCACTGCGCGCAGTGCAGTCTCTTCACACCCGCCCGCGCCGCGTCCGCGCTCACCGATCGCGGCGTCGCGTGCCCCCAGCGCGAGAGGACCTCGTCGAAGGCGGCGCACGCGCCTGTCGTGTCCCCCGTCTGCTCGAGCGC
>DATJYG010000218.1:0-5837 GCA_035499695.1 Polyangiaceae bacterium | reverse complement strand
TACGGGGCGCCCTTCCCGAAGCAGGACCACGTCAGCGTCGGGCTGCTCGGGGCGGACTACCGCATCGACCAGGGGCACTACCAGATCGCGAAGATCCTCAAGGGCGAGAACTGGAACCCGAAGCTCAAGGCGCCGCTCACGCAGCCCGGGGTGGACGTGAAGGAGGGCGACTACCTGCTCGCCATCAACGGCGACGAGCTGCGCGGCGACGACGACGTGAGCCGCCTGCTCATGGGCCGCGCGGGCAAGCAGACCGTGATCACGGTGAGCGCGCGCCCGAACATGAACGGCGCGCGCCAGGTGACGGTCGTCCCGGTCGGCTCGGAGGTCTCGCTGCGCCTGCGCGACTGGATGGAGGGGAACCGCAAGAGGGTGGACGACCTGTCGGGCGGCCGCATCGGCTACGTGTACCTGCCGGACACGGCGGGCGGCGGCCTCACGAACTTCGACCGCTACTACTTCTCCGAGATCGGCAAGGACGGCTGCATCATCGACGAGCGGTTCAACCACGGCGGGCAGATCGCCGACTACTTCGTCGACGTGCTCGCACTGAAGCCGGTCATGGGGGCGACGACGCGCGAGGGCAAGGACATCATCCTGCCGACGACCGTGTACGGGCCGAAGGTGATGCTCGCCAACGAGATGAGCGGCTCCGGCGGCGACGCTCTCCCCTGGATGTTCAAGAAGGCGGGCATCGGCCCGCTCGTGGGGACGCGCACGTGGGGCGGTCTCGTCGGCATCGGCGGCTACCCGAAGCTCATCGACGGAGCCACGGTGACGGCGCCGCGCTGGGCGCTCTACGGGACGACGGGGCAGTGGGAGGTCGAGAACCACGGCATCGCGCCCGACGTGGAGGTGGAGCAAGACCCCGCGCTCGTGCGCCAGGGCCACGATCCGCAGCTCGAGAAGGCGGTGGCGCTCGCGATGGAGGCGCTCCAGAAGACGCCGCCGCCGAAGCTCCAGCGCCCGGCGTACCCCGACTACCACCCGACCCTGCCGAGGGTGACCGAGGCCCCGCCGGTCGTCGCCGCCGGCGGCAACAAGTAGGCGCCTGCCGGCTAGCGACCTAGTCGAGCAGCCCTTCCTTCTTGGCCATCTCGCGCAGCTTGTCCTTCACGAGCTGGAAGCGCTTGCGCAGGCGGGCCGCCTCGCGCGTCAGCGCCGCGTCGTCGAGCTGCGCATCTTCTTCGCCCTCGTGAAGCACCCGGGCGAGGTCGTTCCACGAGAGCCCGCGGTCGATGCGCAGCACGAGCAGCATGCGGTCGGCCTCGGGCAGCGCGTCGCGCAGCGCCTGCAGGCGCGTCTTCGTCTCGGTGCGCAGGATGGCGAGGGTCTCGGTGCGCACCTTCGCGGCGACTCCCTCGAGCGCCGAGTCGCCGGCGCGCGGGGCGCGGCGGTCGAGGCGCGCGGCGTCGCGCTTGCGGGTGCGCGAGACGTTGCGGGCGATGGCGTACGTCCAGGTGCGGACGCTGCTCTGCCACGCGAAGTTGGGCAGGCTGCGCCAGATGGCTTCGGCGAGGTCCGAGAAGGCGTCGTTCGCGGCGGCCTCGTTGCGGTGCACGGCCACGAGGAAGCCGAACACCTCGGGGCCGTAGCCGCGCAGGATCGCGGTGCAGGCGGCGTCCCAGTCGCGCGCGTCGCAGTGCGCGCGGACCTGGCTTTCAAGCCTCTCGAGCCTGGCGCGGGCCGCCTCGTCCATGCCGCGAGCCTACCCGCTCAGCGGCGGCCGGCGAACGGTCGGGTGCTGGCGTTGAGCGCGTGCATCTGCACGACGGTCATCTCGTAGCGGGCGGGGGCGAGCGGCGGCTCGGCCGCACGCGCCGGCACCGCGAAGGCGACGACGGGGCTGGGGGCGGCCGCGGTGGGGGTCGTCGAGGCACAACCCGTGATGGCGAAGAGGGCGGCGGAAGCAACGATGGCAGCGGTGATTCGAGGGTTCATGGCGTTTCCTCCGTTCACGGAGGCAGTCGCCACCCTCAGCGGACGTGAAATCGATTTGTCCTACCCACCCCCACTGAGCCAAGAACATCGGGTGTCGGCGCACTCGCCTCGCTCCCTCGGGTCGTCACTCGACTCGCTCGCGCCGTAACTGCGTGTGATCACGCGGTTGTGGGGCTCGATCGCGACTGCGCGTCGCTCGCACGAGCGCCCCCATCGCTCGCCTGCGCAATTGCATCGCTCGCCCCGGCGATTGCATCGATCGCAGACGCGACTGCATCGCTGGCAGACGCGATTGCATCGGTTGCCGGCGCGATTGCATCGCTGGCAGGCTCGATTGCCTCGCTGGCAGACGCGATTGCATCGCCGGCAGGCCCCATTGCCTCGCTGGCAGACGCGATTGCTTCGCTGACAGACGCGATTGCTTCGCTGGCAGACGCGATTGCACCGCTGGCAGGCTCGATTGCCTCGCTGGCAGACGCGATTGCATCGCCGGCAGGCCCCATTGCCTCGCTGGCAGACGCGATTGCATCGCTGGCAGGCCCCATTGCCTCGCTGGCAGACGCGATTGCATCGCTGGCAGGCCCCATTGCCTCGCTGGCAGGCGCGATTCCGCCGCTACCCGGTGCGACTTCCTCGCAAGCACCCTGGATCGGTCTCCTGGCCAACACTCTGGCGTCGCTTGCCCGGGCGTTCCCCTCTATCGATCGGGCGGGGGCGAGGCTCGCAGACGCGCGGTCCCCGCTCGCTCGTCGATCACAGACAGAAGCCGAGCTGGAAGATCTTCCACTTGCCCGGCGTGCACGTGGTGCCCGACGGGCAGTCAGCGTCCGAGGAGCAGATCTGAATCTCGCCAGCCGCGCACGACGTGGACGGTCCACCCCCGCTGCCCTCGCAGACGATGGCGGTGCCACCCTTCGCCTTCGGATAGCCGCATCCGGGTACGATCGCGGGCGCGCTCGCGCCCTGGAGGCAGCACGCGCTCGCGCCCTGGAAGCCATTTGCGGTGCAGTCGGAGACCTGGTTGCACTGGATCGGGATCGCCGGCGTGCCGCCCGCGTCCTCGCCGCCGTTGGGGCAGCCGACCATCGCGTTGGGGGAGCACACCTCCGGCGCATACACGCCGTTGCCGATCAACCCGCCCAGGCAACACATGCCGTCGCCCGCAGAAGCGAGGCAGTCGAGCGAGCCACCGTCGGCGCCGAGCCCGCAGTAGATGTCGCCCGCTGGGTTCTCGTGCAGCGTGGGGATCGGGCCACAGTCGACGCCCGCGTCGAGGTCACCCGCGTCGTCCCCGCCGACCGAACCCCCGGAGCTGGACGAGCCGCCCGAGTTGCCGCTCCCGCCGCTGTTGCTCGACGATCCGACGCCGGAGCTCGAGGCCCCCGAGCTTCCCGTCACGCCGCCGTTGCTGCTGCCGCTGCTGCCGGCCCCGGAGCTCCCGGCCGCCTGCGCGTCCCCTTCCCCACCGTTGCTACCGACGGTCGCGATCTTCCCGGAGCACGCCACAGCCAGCGCCGCGACGACGACGACGCACCCCGAAGCGAGCACAAGCTTCATCGGTGAATCTTACGATCACTGCTGCGGCGCGCACGTCGAGACGCCGGCGCCCACGATCCGGAGCGACGTCTCGGCGACCTGCACGATGGTGCCGTCCGACGGACGGTAACGCGTGACGATGCTCGGCGGGTTCGTGTTGGGGTCCCCGGGCGCCGTGAACAGGTAGAAGTCGCCGCCCCAGAATGCGAACGCCCAGCCGTTCTCCACGCTGACGCCCGGCAGGTTCGCCTGGGCGATGACCTGCGCCGTCGCGCGGTCGATCTGACCGATGGCCCCCGAGCCGGCGCTGGTCTGGTAGAAGGCGAAGAGCTCGCCCGAGCCGGTGCCCGTCAGCTCGACGCCGTTGATGACCGGGTTGAACAGACCGACCTGCGTCAGCTGAAACGTCGTCGTGTCGATCGACGCCAGGATGCCCTGCCCCATCGCTACACCCATCGTGTCGCCGGCGACGTAGAGCGTCTCCGGCGTCGACGCGTCGACCGGGTTGGCCGCGAAGCCCATGCCGAACACCTGCGGGTAGGGAGGGTTCCCCTGCCCCGAAACGAACGACGTGGGCGAACAGCCGGGCGGTGAAGTCGTCGTCACGCGGTAGATGCTGCCGCTCTGGAACTCGACGTACGCGAGGCCCGAGGTGCGGTCCACGGCCATCGAGAAGGGGCTGCTCGGGTCGGGGCAGCTGATCGTGCCGATCGGCGTGAACGTCGCGGTCGGCGGGTAGAACGTCATGAGCACGTTCTGCGTCGTGATGAGGTAGATGAGCGTCGACCCCGCGTCGGGGCAGACGTTGATCGGCTCCTCGATCACGTCGAGCGGCGGCAGCGCGTCCTCCTCGGCGGCGTCCGGCTCCTCCGTCACGTCGGGGCCGACGTCGGGCGCTACGTCCGGCTCCACGTCGGCCGACGCGTCGTAGGGCGGCGGGACGAGCAATCCGGTGCGGCTGCCGCAGGCCGACGCGGCGGCGAGGGCGGCGGCGACGGGGGCGAAGAAAGCGAGCCAGCGGGCGGTAAGCACGTGAGAGGCGTCGAGCCTACCCCTCGGGGCCCCCAGGCGCACGTGGACGGCCCCGAGGCGTGCTATTTCACACCCCAAGTCTTGCGGGCTCCCGCCCGACTCGCGTGCCATGCCGTTCCCGACCATTCGCCCTCGCCGTCTCCGGGTCACTCCTGCGATGCGCGCGCTCGTCCGCGAGACGACGCTGTCGCCGCGCGACTTCATCTTGCCCCTCTTCTTCAGCGCCACGGTGGACGAGCCGAAGCCGGTGGGGACGATGCCCGGCGTGTCGCAGCTCCCCGTGAGGGACGCGGCGCGCGTGGCGAAGGAAGCGACCAAGCACGGCCTGGGCGCCGTGATCCTCTTCGGCCTGCCCAAGACGAAGGACCCGCGCGGTTCGAGCGCGCTGGATCCGGACGGCCCGGTCCCCAAGGCGGTCGCGGCGATGAAGGACGCGGCGCCGGGCCTGGTCGTCATGACCGACGTGTGCGTCGACGAGTACACCGACCACGGCCACTGCGGCATCCTGCGGGCGCGCCGCGACGGCGAGATGGAGGTCGACAACGACGCGACGCTCGAGGTGCTCGCCGAGATGGCGCTCGTCCACGCGCGCGCCGGGGCCGACGTGGTGGGGCCGAGCGACATGATGGACGGACGCGTCGCGCGCATCCGCAGGGCGCTCGACGAGAGCGGGTTCGACACGACCGCGATCCTCTCGTACGCCGTGAAGTACGCGAGCGGGTTCTACGGGCCGTTCCGCGAGGCGGTGGACGTCAAGGTCCAGTTCGGCGATCGGGCCGGCTACCAGATGGACCCCGCCAACGTGCGCGAGGCGCTGCGCGAGGCGAAGCTCGACGAGGACGAGGGCGCCGACATGCTCATGGTGAAGCCCGCGCTGCCGTACCTCGACGTGATCCGCGCGGTGCGCGAGAGCTCGACGTTGCCGCTCTTCGCGTACAACGTGTCGGGCGAGTACGCGATGCTCAAGGCGGCGGCCGCCGCGGGCATGATCGACTACGGGCGCGCCATGATGGAGGTGCTCACGAGCATCCGCCGCGCGGGCGCCGACGCGATCCTGACGTACCACGCGATCGAGGCTGCAGAGGCGCTCGGTGCTTAGGAGATCACAGGAAGACGGGAAGACGGGAGGATTTTCATTCGACTCTTCCCGCCTTCCCGTCTTCCTGTTCATTCTCCTCTCCCCTGCCGCCTGGGGGTGCTCGACGCATCAGTGCGACGCGTCGACGGGTGACGCCGGTGGCGGCCAGCCCCCGATCGAATCCGACGGGACGTGGACGTGGGAATCGAGCTCCATCCAGACGGGATGGATGTCGTTCAAGGAAAACGAG
>DATJYG010000217.1:0-7333 GCA_035499695.1 Polyangiaceae bacterium | reverse complement strand
CGGTGGCGCCGCCGATGCTCTCGACCGAGCCGTGCAGGTCGACGTCGAGCGCGTCGACGTGCAGCGTCGCCGGCTGCCCGGTGCGCATCGCCTCGAGCTGCGTCTCGCGGTAGTTCGCGGTGACGTACAGGTCGTCGACCTGCGAGATCGCGATGACGAGCTGCCCGGGCGCCACGTGGTCGCCGATGGAGATCGACTTCTTGGCGACGATGCCCGAGATCGGGGCGACGATCTTCGCGTACGAGAGGTTCTTCTCGGCCTGCGCGAGCTGCGCCTTCGCCAGGTCGAGCGCCGCCTGACGCACGATGACCGACGCCTTGCGCGTCTGGACCTGTCGCGGCGCGTTCGAGGTCACCTCGGTGAGGTGGCTCTGCAGCGCCCCGATCTGCGCCTGCTGCTGCGACACGCGGTCGCGCGCCGCGTCGAGGGACTGCTGGATCGCCGCCACGTTCGCCGCGGTCGCCGTCGCCGCGTTGACGCGCGTGTCGAAGTCCGACTGCGAGACGGCGCCCTGCGCCACCAGCTTCTCGGAGCGCTCCTTCTCGAGCTGCGCCTGCCGGTCGTTCGCCTGCGCCTGGGCGAGCTGCGCCGTGAGCTGCTGGACGTCCTTCCTCGCCGCCGACAGCGCCGCCATCGCCGCCGAGATGTCCGACTGCGCCGAGGAGACGGCGCTCTTGTTGGACGCCTCGGTGATCGAGACCGACGGGTCCTCCGCCTCGAGCTGCGCCCGCGCCTGGGCCACCGAGGCGCGCGCCTGGTCGACCGCGATCTGCAGGTCCACCGGGTCGATGTCGGCCAGGGGGTCGCCCGCCTTCACCACCTGGTTCTCGGACACGTGCACGGCGATCACGGTGCCGCTGACGCGGGGGCTCACGTTGCTGATCGCGCCGTCGATCTGGGCGTCGTCGGTGTCCTCGAAGTGCCGGGCGTGGGCCCAGTACGAGACGCCGCCGATGGCCAGCGCGAGCGCGATCCCGCCGATGATGAACGGCCTCCGCGAGCGGGCGGGCACTGCCGCCGCGGCGGGGGCGGCCACCTCGGCTCCCATGGTCTCCTGAGCCATCGCCACCGCAGCTTACGATGCCTGGGCGCCCGGAGGCGTTGTGGTAATCCACATCGCGTGGAACGTGACGGGACGGTAGACCTGGCTCACGTGCCGCCCGACGTCATGGGGCTGTGCGAGCGCCTGCGCTCGCGCGGCAAACGGGCCTGGATCGTGGGAGGGTGCGTGCGCGACATGCTCCTCGGCCGCGCGGCCAACGACTGGGACGTGGCCACCGACGCCCGGCCCAAGGAGCTCCTCGGCATCTTCCCCAAGGCGATCCCGACCGGGCTCGAGCACGGGACGGTGACCGTCGTTAAGGAAGGACATCATTACGAGGTCACCACCCTGCGTGGGGAGGGCACCTACAGCGACGGCCGCCGCCCCGACTGGGTCGAGTTCGTCGACGACATCACGGCGGACCTGGCCCGGCGCGACTTCACGGTGAACGCCATCGCCGTCGACCCGCAGGACGGCAAGATCATCGACCCGTTCGACGGGCGGGGGGACCTCGAACGCGGGCTCCTGCGTGCGGTCGGGGACCCGAAGCAGCGCTTCTCGGAGGACGGCCTGCGCGTGCTCCGGGCCGCCCGCTTCGTGGCGAGCCTCGAGCTCGCGCTCGACCCGGCGACCGAGGCGGCCATCGAGCCGACGCTCGACACGTACCGCAAGGTCGCCCCCGAGCGCGTGCGCGACGAGTGGGTCAAGACGATGAAGGCGCGGACTCCGTCGCGCGCGTTCGAGGTGATGCGGCGCACCGGGATCCTCGCGGTGACCTGCCCCGAGATGCTCGAGGGCGTCGGCGTCGAGCAGAACAAGTGGCACGCGTACGACATCTGGCGCCACGGCCTCGAGTGCATGGACGCGTGCGCCGCCGACCCCATCCTGCGCATCGCGGCGCTCCTGCACGACGTGGGCAAGCCGAAGACGCGCGAGTGGTCGGACAAGACGAAGGACTGGACCTTCTACGACCACGATCGCGTCGGCGCCGAGATGGCCGAGCCCATCGCGGCGAGACTCAAGTTCTCCAACGACGAGCGCGCCCGCATCGTCGCCCTCGTGCGCTTCCACCTGTTTCACTACTCCGACGAGTGGACCGACTCCGCCGTGCGCCGCTGGATCCGCCGCGTGGGGCCCGAGCGCGTCGAGGACCTCTACGTGCTCAACGAGGCCGACGTGCGCGCCAAGGGCCGCGACTTCGAGAGCGACCTCGAGGCGCTGGCGAACCTCAAGGCGCACGTGGCCAGGGTGATCGCCGAGGGAGCCGCGCTCTCCACGCGCGACCTGGCGATCGACGGGCACGACCTGATGAAGGAGCTGCAGGTGAAACCCGGACGCATCATCGGCGAGATCCTGTCCGCGCTGCTCGAGGCGGTCACGAACGATCCGGCGCTCAACACGCGCGAAGCGCTCTTGGCGCTGGCCCGGCAGCACGTGTTAGCGTCGCGCCAGTGAAGCGACTCCCCCTCGCGTCGGCGGTTGCCGTCCTGATGTGGACAGCCGGCGCGCGGGCGCAGGTGGCGCCGCCGGCGCCCGACGGCGTCGCGGTGGGCGACTGGCATCTCGCGCCGGTCGTGGAGGCGCGCGTGCGCGGGGAGTACCGGCACGATCTCGACGCGCAGGATCGCGGCACGCTGCTCGAGCGCGCGCGGCTCGGCGTGGACGCCGAGCGAGGGCCCGTCGAGCTCCGCGTGGTGCTCGAGGACGCGCGCCTCTGGGACCTCGGCGAGGGATTCGACACCTTCGGGCAGCCTGGGGAGCTCGCGTTCACGGGTCCTTACGAGGCGTGGGCCGACGCGCACACCGCCGGGGCGCGACCGAGCTTCGTGCGCGTCGGTCGCCAGCCGGTGACCTGGGGGGAGGGGAGACTGCTGGGCGCCGCCGACTGGTCACCCACGGGGCGCGCGCTCGACGCCTTGCGCGGACGGCTCGTCGTCGGGAGCTGGGCGTTCGAGGTGCTCGCGGCGAGCCTGTCGGACCCCGTGCCTCCGACCGGCGCAGTCTTCTCTCCGGCTTACGGAGAGCTCGTTGGCGCGCGCGCCGAGTGGGCCATCGACCCGCTCTTCGCCGTCGAGGCGTACACGCTCGACCGCTTCGCCCAGCAGAACCCCACCGCGAGCCTCGACGGCAGCGTGCGCGGCGAGACGTACACCGGCGCGCTGCGCCTGCACGGCGACGCGCACGGCTGGACGTGGGGCGCCGAGGGAGCGGGACAGCTCGGGCACGCGTCGGTGGTCGCCAAGGACCGCCTCGCGTGGGCCGCGGCGGGGCACGTCGGGTACACCTTCGAGTACGTGCGCATGCTCCCGACGGTGCGCCTCGGCGCGTCGTATGCGAGTGGTGACGACGGCACCGCGTCCAAGCGCGAGCAGTTCGACCCGCTCC
This sequence comes from Polyangiaceae bacterium, assembly GCA_035499695.1. Taxonomy (GTDB): domain Bacteria; phylum Myxococcota_A; class Polyangia; order Polyangiales; family Polyangiaceae; genus Palsa-1150. The sequence goes on along the minus strand of DATJYG010000217.1, from coordinate 3,906 downwards.
TGCCCGACGTGCACGAGTGGCACGGCGCGATGGACCTCTTCGCGTGGTCCAACGAGTGGGAGGGGAACGCGCGCGTCGCCATCGCCCCGTGGACAGACGCCGTCGCCGCGGTCGAGTACCGCTACGCGCAGCTCGCGACGGCGGCCGGCTCGTGGGTCTCGTCCTACCTCTTCACACTCGGCCGCGCGCCGGGGAACACCAGCGCCGAGCTGGGGCACGAGATCGACGCGTTCCTCTCCTGGTCGCCCTGGGTGCCGGTGGAGCTGTCGGCCGGCTACTCGATGCTCGTCCTCGGCGACGGCGCGAAGGCCGCCCTGGCCGCCGGCCACCTGTCCCCGCCGGATCTCGCACACTACGCCTACGGGCAGGTCACGGTGCGCCTGCCCTAGCGCTACACTAGCGGACCATGCGCGTTCGCTGGCTTGGTCTTTCCTCCCTCGCGATCGCCGCTGCGTGTGGGAGCAGCAGCGGCGGCCCCAGCTCTCCGGGGCCCGACATCCAGGCGCTCGGGACGCCCGAGGACTTCGTGGACGGCATCAAGGAGAACCCGTCCTGCGTCCTCGACTGCGACCCGAAGTGCACCGAGGCCCAGGTGCCCTGGACATGCCCGGCGATCGTGCCGTGGTCCGGGATCCCTCATGACCCGAAGGCGTGCGGCTCCTTCGACGGATACACCTATCCGACGCCGGTCAAGGGCAAGTGCACCGCGACGGGCGCGACGGGGCAGGCCGCCGAGAAGACGAACGCCATGGGCACGCCCCCCGTGCTGCCCGATGGACGGCGCGTCGAGCCGGCCGGCAACGAGTGGGTCTTCGACGACTTCCAGGGCGGCTTCCCCTCCGCGATGCTCCTCGACCCGACGGCCAAGTGGCTCTTCGTCGTCGACACCGGGTACACGACGCAGTCGGTGCGCGCGGTGAGCACCGACACGCTGCGCACCTCGCCCGGGACGAACCCGGTCGTCTCGAGCGTGAAGTACGACCCGCCCGCGGCGCTCAACTGGGGCGTCGCCTACGTCCCGTCCGCGAGCGTCCTCTACGTGTCGAGCGGCACCGATCCGTCGGCGGCGCCGACGTCGCAGATCTACGCGTACGACTTCGACCCGACCAAGGGCGCCCTCACGGCCGACAAGGCCAAGAGCATCGCCCTGCCGATGGGCACGTTCCCGCAGGCCGTCGCGGTCTCGCCCGACGGGTCCACGCTGCTCGTCGGCCAGGTGACCGACAGCCACCTGCTCCTCTACAGCCTCGCGCAGGCGACGTACGGCAAGAGCCTCGGCTCGATCGATCTCGGCACGAACGACTGCTTCGAGCTGCGCTTCGACCCGAACGACGCCACGGGCAAGACCGCGTACGCCACGATGTGGCTCGGCGGGATCACCGGATCGAACACGAGCCAGATGCGCCTCGAGCAGATCGACCTCACCGGGATGAAGGCGACCGCGATCGCCGTCGGCAAGGAGCCCGAGGACATGGCGTTCCTCGACGCCCGCACGATGGTCGTCGCCACCGGCTTCTCGGACGCGCTGTCGGTCGTAGACCGGGCGGCCGGCATGGTCGTCGCCACCGTGCCGCTCGGCACGACGGGCTTCGAGCCGACGGCGCTCGCGTGGGACGCGATGCGCTCGCGCCTGTACGCGACGCTCGCGTCGGTCAACGCCGTCGAGGCGTTCGACGTGGACATGACCCAGTCGCCGCCCGTAGTCACTCCCGCCGGGCGCATCCCGACGGCCTGGTGGCCCACGTCGCTCGCGGTCGATCCCGCCGACGGTACGCTCTACGTGACCACCGGGCGATCGCACGGCACGCCCGGGCTCAACACCGACGGCGACGACGGCACGTACCTGCGCGGGAGCGTCGCCGCCGTGCCGTACATGGATGCCACCGCCCTCGCCGCCGCGACGACGACGGCCGACACCGACCAGAACGTCGCAGGCTACCCGGGGCAGCCCACGGTGAAGTGCCCTGCCGGTGCGGCGTACGACTTCCCGGTCCCGCAGAAGAACACCACCGGCCCGAGCAAGCTGATCAAGCACGTCGTCTTCATCGAGCGCGAGAACAAGACGTTCGATTGCCTCTTCGGCGACCTGCCCAACGTGGACGGCGACAAGTCGATGCTCCTCGCGCCGACGCAGGCGCAGCAGAACAGTGTATGGGCCAACGCCCGCAAGTGGGCGACGACCTTCGCCCACTCGGACAACTACTACTCGGACGCCGAGCAATCGATCCAGGGCCACTACTGGGACGTCTTCGGCCGCAGCTCGGACGCCGACGAACGGCGCTGGGTCGTCACCTGGGGTCGCAGCGAGTTCGGTGAGACACAGGCGCCGGGCGTCGCCGACACCAGCGCGCCGCTCGAGGGCGGCGTCTTCGAGACGCTCAAGGGCGAGGGGGTCACCATCGAGAACGACGGGGAGCTCGTCGGCGCGCTCGCCTATCGCAACACGCACTGGCCGGGCGGCACGAGCAGCACGACGGTGCCGGACACGACCGGCGCCTGCTATCTCGCGGGACGCGCGCGGTCGACGTGCGACCTGCCGCAGTTCGTCTACGCGTGGCTGGGCAACGACCACACCTTCGGCATGGCCCCGGGGATGCCCAACCCGGCGCTCATGATGGCGGTGAACGACGAGGCGACGGGGATGACGCTCGACGGCATCACCCATTCGCCCGAGTGGGCGAGCACGCTCGTCATCGTGATCGAGGACGATCCGTCGACGGGGCAGGACCACGTCGACATGCACCGGTCGATCGCGCTCTTCGCGTCGCCGTGGGTGAAGCGCGGGTACGTGAGCCACGTGCACATCGACGTGGCGAGCTTGCACAAGCTCTTCTGCAACATCTTCGGCAAGCCGTACCCGAACACCGAGGTCGCCAGCGCCGCGCTGCCGATGGACCTCTTCACGTCGACGCCGGACTACACGACGTACGACTACGTGCCGCGCACGTACAGCGACGTGACGTGCAACCCCAAGGGCACGAAGCAGGCGCAGCTCGCGGAGAAGTGGGACTTCACGTACCCCGATTCGCAGCCCGGCCTCGACGACCAGGTCGAGGAGTACATGCGGTCGCTGAAATAGCGCGTGAGCGGTCTCGCATCTCACGCACTGACCAAACGCGCCTTCGAATCGAAACGCGGCGGAAACACCGCGCTTTTTTCAGTGCATCCCACGTTGACGCGCCGCGTGGTCGTGCATACGAGAACGGCAACATGGAGATCGGCGTCATCGGGCGCCTCGGCTCCTCCGAGGCTGCCTTTCGCGATCTTGCGTCCGCCGTCGGGCACGAGGTCTGGTTTCACGACCGCGTGATCGGAGGTCGGCACCCCGAGGAGCTCGGCCGGTTCATCGACGGCTGCGCGGTCGTGGTCATCCTGATCGACGCAACTTCGCCGGCGCTCGCTCGTCTCGCGCGCGAGCAACTGGAGCGACGTCACAGAACGCCACTGCTTCTGTCATGCCAGGACCTCGGGCGCTTTGTCGGTCTGATGGCGGCGCTCGCCGGCATCGACGCCTCGAGGCCGCTGCTGCGCACCGGCACCGACCGGTGATTCTCACTGCGCGGCGTGCGTGTCGAAGCTCGCGGAGTGGCTCCAGAAGTACCACCAGGCGCTGGCACCAGCGATCGCGAGGTAGAAGATGCCCGTGCCAATCAGGAAGCCGCTCAGCTGGTCGCCGTTCCCGCTGGTGCTGTCCGCGATACCAAACGACGTGGCGACGACACCTCCAATGGCCGCCGGCACGCCGAGGCCCCAGAACGTGAGCGTCGAGAGGAACGGCAAGCCGCGTTCGGCGCGGTAGTCGGCGACGGCGTGCGCGCCCGGTGAGTAGGGGAGACGCGCCGGGATATCGAGGCGGTCGGTGCTTCCACCGTTCTTGGTGGTGCTCTCGATGTACCAACCGCTTCC
>DATJYG010000216.1:0-3361 GCA_035499695.1 Polyangiaceae bacterium | reverse complement strand
GATCTTCGCCTTCTCCTCCTGCGCCTTGCGCACCTTCTCCGCCTGCAAAGCCGCCAGCTTGTCGCGGATGCGCGTGCGGGCATCGGTGAGCGCGTCGATCGCTTCGAGCGACACGCGCAGCGGGTCGGGCTGGTAGTCGGGGCGGTCGGTCAGGAGCTGCTCGAGCAGCCCGTTCGCCTCCTCCGTCTTCTTCACGGCGATGAGCGTCGCCGCGAGGTACATGCGCGCGTCGGCGACCTTGTCGGGGTCCACCAGCGTGCCCGTCTTGGCGTCGAGCAGCGCGCGCAGGCGCATCTCGGCCTCGTCGTACTGCCGAGCCACGTACGCGTTGTGCGCCTTCTCGAGGTCGGTCGCCGCATCCGCGCGGGCCACGGGGGCGAGCGTCACGCCGACCAGGGCGGCGGCGACGGCAGCGACCACGAGCCAGCAGCGCACGCCGATAGGCTACACGAGCGGGGCTCAGAACGCGGCTTGCACCGCGTGTCCGGCGTGCAGGCGCACCGGTACGGTCGTGCCGGTCTCCATCTGCTTCACCGTGACCGACTCGTACTCGCCGGACATGGCAACTGGGTTGACGCCGGCGTGCACCGGGACGTTCGGATGCTCGGCGATCTGGTAGGTCCTGCCCACCTCGCCGCGGATCTCCAGCGTCGCGTCCTTGATGGAGAGGCGCACGACCAGCGTCTGGCTGTCCGCGCCGGCGCCGACGTCCCTCTCGACCGTGGTGCACACGGGGCAGTCGAAGGAGAGCGTGTGCGGCTTGCCGTCGAGCGTCAGCGACTGGCCGGCGACCACCGCCTGCGGCGCCGCCCCGTCGAGCACGAGGCGCACGCCCATCGGCGGGGCCAGGTCGAGGGTGATCGTGCGCTCCACCGGCTTCGGCGGCTGCGTCGCCGTGGGCACGATGAGCCGCAGGGGCGGCGGTGGAGCGGTGCTCGCGCTCGCCGCCGGGGCCGACGCGGAGGCGCTCGGGACGGCGCTCGGCGGGGGCGTGACCTGCGCGACGGTCGAGGCGGTCGGCTGCGGGTGCGCCACCGCGTTGCGCACGATGCGGCCGATGGCGAAGGCGGCGGCGCCGAGGCCCACCATGAGCAGGAGCGCGATCCCGGCGCGCCGCGCCAGGGCCGCACGGGCCTGCGCCCGCTGCATCCCGGCGACGATGCGCAGGAGCTTCGCGTCGTCGGGCGCGTGGGCGAGCGCGCGGTTGTAGTCGGCCGCGGCGCCGAGGGCGTCGCCCGCCTTCTGCTCCTCGGCCCCGAGCGCGCAGAGCCTGTCGATCATGCGCGGCGCGTGGGCCTTCTCGTAAGCCTCGGGGTCGTCCAGCCACGTCTCGAGCTCGCGCCGCGGGGCGACGACGCCGAGCCGCCCGAGCTCCCCGAGGACGGCCTCGCGCATCGCGTTGGCGTCCGGGAAGCGCGCCCCGGGCTCGTGCGCCAGCGCGCGGTCGAGCAGCCGGCTCCAGCGCGCGCCCACCACGGGCCGCTCCTTCTGCGCCTCGGGGTAGAGCCCGTCGAGCACGCGACGGAGCACCTGCGCCGGGTTGTTCCCCTCGAACGGGAGGTGGCCGACCATGCACTCGTAGAGCAGGACGCCCATGCCGAAGACGTCGGCGCGCGCGTCGACCTCGCCGCCCTCGATCTGCTCGGGCGCCATGTGCGCCGGGCTGCCGAGGACCTGGCCCGTCGAGGTGACGCCCTGCGCGTCGAGCAGCTTGGCGATGCCGAAGTCGGTGAGCTTCACGACGACGCGGTCGCCCTCGTGCGGCGCGGGCCTGTGCTCGATGAGCACGTTCTCCGGCTTGATGTCGCGGTGCACGACGCCGGCGCCGTTCGCGTGCGCGATGGCCGCGAGGAGCTCCAGGGCGAGCGCCGCGGCGACCTCGGGGGGCATCGCGCCGTGCTCCTGGAACAGCTTGCGCAGCGTCGTCCCGCGGAGCAGCTCGGCGACCAGGTACTGCTCGGGCTCGTCGGCCTCGCTGACGTCGAAGACCTCGACGATGTTCGGGTGGCGCAGCTTGGCGACGGCGCGTGCTTCGGTGTTGAACCGCTGCACGACCTCCTTCGAGTCGCGCAGGTGCGGGTGGATCACCTTCACGGCGACCTCGCGCCCGAGGCGCCTGTCGGTCGCGCGGTAGACGGTGGCCATACCGCCGTGACCGATCTCCTCGATCACGTCGTACTTGGCGAGCTGGGGGAGCCGGCTCCTGGCGACCGCCTCCATCGTCTCCAGTGTACCGCGCAGCCGCGCTTACGCCGGACCTTTGAGGCCCAGACGCTTCAGACGGCTCCGGAGCGTGCTCTCGCTCAAGCCCAGGGACCGGGCCGCCCGCGACTGGTTGCCGTCGGCGCGGGTCAGGACCTGGGCGAGGATCTCCTTCTCCAGCTCGTCGAACGTGGTCCCCGAGTCGGGGAATTTCAGCACGATGTCCCAGGGCCCCCGGCTGCTCGGCGGCACGTCGCCGGTCAGGGCGGGGAGCTGCGCGGTGGACGCGGGCGAGGGCGGGACCTCGGCGGGGGGCCCCAGGCGCACCTGCGACGCGCCCGACTCGGGGATGACCGGCAGCCCCAGGTCGTCGACGTCGACCTCGTGGCCCGCGTGATAGATGACGAGGCGCTCCATCAGGTTCGACAGCTCGCGCACGTTGCCCGGCCACGCGTGCTGCTCGAGGGCGCGCCACGCCGGGTCGGTCACGCGCGGCAGGGGGCGGTTCATCCTTCGCGCCGTCGCCTCGAGCATCGGCTGGCCCAGGCCCCTCACGTCCTCGGGGCGCTGCCGCAGCGGCGGGATGTGGATCGGCGCGACGGCGAGCCGGTAGTAGAGGTCCAACCGGAAGCTGCCCGCCTGCGCGTCGGCCAGCAGGTCGCGGTTGGTCGCCGCGATGATTCGCAGGTCGACGCGCCTCGGGTCGCTCGAGCCGACGGGCCAGATCTCGCGCGACTCGAGCGCGCGCAAGAGCATCGCCTGCAGCGCCGCCGGCGCTTCGCCGATTTCGTCGAGGAACAGCGTGCCGCCGTCGGCGAGCTCGAAGCGGCCGGGCTTCGCGCTCGTCGCGCCGGTGAACGCGCCCTTCTCGTAGCCGAACAGCTCGGACTCCATCAGCGTCTTCGGGATCGCGGCGCAGTTGATCTTGATGAACGGCCCGCCGTGGCGCGACGAGTTCTCGTGCAGCGCGCGCGCGATGAGCTCCTTGCCCGTGCCCGACTCGCCCGTGATCAGCACCGTCGACGGCGTGTTGGCGACCTTCTCGACGACGCCGTAGATCTGCTTGATGGCGGGCGACTCGCCGATGAGGCGAAACCGCCCGCGCACGGCCGTGTCCTCGGGGCGCGCCGCGAGGCGCGCGAGGCGGAACGTCGACAGC
>DATJYG010000215.1:0-2145 GCA_035499695.1 Polyangiaceae bacterium | reverse complement strand
CGGGCGACACGACACGGGCTGGGGACATCCCGAGCACGTCGGCCGCCTGCGCGCAATCCCGCGTGCGCTGCGGAACGATGTCGGGCTGTTCGAGTCGCTCGATCATCTCGAGGGGCGTCACGCGGACGAGGGCGAAATCGCGCTCGCGCACGACGCGTCGTACATCCGGAGCGTCCGGTCGCTCGCCGAGCGCGGCGGCGGCAGCCTCGATGCCGACACGGTCGAGAGCGCCGGCTCGTGGGACGCGGCCACGGCGGGCGCGGGCTGCGTGCTCGACGCCGTGGACCTCGCGCTCGCCGGCGAGACCGTCCGGAGTTTCTCGGCCGTGCGGCCGCCGGGCCACCACGCGCTCCGGGGTTCGGCGATGGGCTTCTGCCTCTTCGGAAACGTGGCGATTGCCGCGCACTACGCGCGGATCACCAGGCAGCTCGAACGCGTGCTGGTCGTGGACTGGGACGTGCACCACGGCAACGGCACGCAGGCGCTCGTCGAGCACGACGCGAACATCCGGTTCGTGTCCATGCACCAGTGGCCGTGGTACCCCGGGACGGGGGCGGCGGACGATCACGGCCCGAAGAACAGCGTGTGGAACGTGCCGCTGTCCCCCGGGCTCCCGCGTGAGCGATACGTCGGCGAGTTTCTCGGCGCCGTCGACCGCGCGACGATGGGATTCACGCCCGACCTGGTGATCATCTCCGCGGGGTTCGACTCGCTCGCCGGCGACCCGCTCGGCGGCTTCACGATGGAACTCGACGACGTCGCGCGCCTCACGCGCGAGATGGTGAGTCGCGCGGAACAGTGGTGCGGCGGGCGCGTCGTGAGCGCGCTGGAGGGAGGTTATGCGCCGGATCGCCTGGGCGAGGCGGCGGTGGTGCACATGCGGGCGCTGCTCTGATTTCTTCTCTTGCGCGCCGACGCTGCTCGCCGCCCCTTGCATGCCTCGCTAACTTTCGGTCTCCTCTTCATCGCCGGAGCCCGCCCCTGTTCTGCCCCGACTGCGGGACCTGGAATCGCAACGCGGCGCGCAACTGCACGAAGTGCGCCGCGGCGATGCCGCAGGTCCGCGTGGCGGCCGAGGCGCCGGACGCCCTCATCACGGCGCTCCGACAGGCGACCGGGAACCGCTATCGCATCATCCGCCGCGTAGGCTCGGGCGGCATGGCCGACGTCTACGCGGCCGAGCACGAGCGGCTGGGGCGGCCGCTCGCGGTGAAGGTCGTGCACTCGCATCTCGCGCGCGACGAGGAGATGCGCACGCGCTTTCGCCGCGAGGCCGAGGCGTCGAGCCGCCTCGTGCATCCGCTGATCTGCACGCCGATCGATTACGGCGAGGTTGGTGACGTGGTGTACCTCGTCATGCCGTTCCTCGGCGGCGGCTGCCTTGCCGACGACCTGATGCGCGACCGCACCGTGTCGGCGACGCGCACGGCGTTCATCGCGAGCCAGGTGAGCTGCGCGCTCGACTACGCGCACCGCCACGGCGTGATCCACCGTGACGTGAAGCCCGACAACGTGCTGTTCGACGACGACGGCAACGCGATGCTCACCGACTTCGGCATCGCGACGGCACACTTTCACGGGCGGCTCACCGCCGGCGGGCGCGCCATGGGGACCCCGCATTACATGGCGCCCGAGCAGGCGATGGGGAAGATGCTCGATGGCCGCTCGGATCTGTACGCGGTCGGCGTGATGCTCTACGAGTGTCTCGTCGGATTTCCGCCCTTCGACGGCGCGGACGGCTACTCCATCGGGTACAAGCAGGTGCACGAGGCGCCGGTCTCGCTTCACGAGGTGGACTCGAAGATCCCCGCGGCGCTGGCCGACATCACGATGCGCTGCCTCGCCAAGGATCCGGTCGCGCGATTCCAGACCGGGCACGAGCTCTCCGACGCGCTGCTCGGATTCCTGCACGAGAAGCAGCTCCACGTGCCCGACCTCGCGCGCGTCGTGCGCGGCGGAGAGGACAGGGAAGGGGTGAGCGACGCGCCGTCGGCATGACCGCGCGTCCGCAGATCGGACGGCGACTGGTCGACGTCGCCCTCCCGATTCCGCTGTTCCGGACCTTTACGTATGCCGTCGACGGGCCGACCAAGCACCCGCTCGTCGCCGGCTCGCGCGTCGTCGTTCCCGTCCGGGGCGGTCGTG
>DATJYG010000214.1:0-18827 GCA_035499695.1 Polyangiaceae bacterium | reverse complement strand
AGCGTCAGGCGAAGCGCGGGGCGGACGCGGCGCAGCGCGACGCCGAAGCGGTGCACGAGCACCTGCGCTCGCTCGTCGAGGGCCGCACGCGCTTCGAGGTGAACGACGACGGCCGGAGCGTCGAGGGCCGGCGCGTGGACTTGCCGATGGACGCCATGCGCCGCCTCCGGCGCGGCATGTTGCCCATCGACGGGCGCCTCGACCTGCACGGCATGAGCGCGCGCGACGCGCGAGGGCACCTGGAGCTCTTCCTGCGCACGATGCGCGCCCGGGGCGAGCGCTGCGTGCTCGTGATTCACGGCAAGGGCGAGCACTCGGCCGGAGGCGTGCCGGTGCTGCGCGGCGAGATCGCCGCATGGCTCTCCCAGGGCACGTCGAGCGAGCACGTCGCCGCCTTCGCCACCGCGAGCGAAGCCGACGGCGGCGAAGGCGCCGTCTACGTCCTCCTCAGGCGCTAGACCCTGAGTTCAAACAATCCCGTTCTTCTGGAGCATGGTTCGTAGCGCGCGGAACGCTTCGCGGCGCCACACCTGGAGGAGGTGTCCTCCACCGACGCGCGTCAGCTGGACGCCGAGGTGTGAAGCGAGGCGCTCGGCGTGGGCGACAGGCGTGATCCGATCGGCCTCGGCGCCGACGACGAGGACGCGCTCGGGTGGGACGAGGCTCGGGCGCGCGAAGGGGCTGACGACGAGGTTGGCCGCCTCGAGCGCCGCATGCTGTTCCTGCATCTGCGGACCGCGGCCGAGCCGGCCCTGATCGCGCGCGAAGTCGGCGACCGATGCGAGCGGGATGAGCGGGGCGGCGAACGCGAGGTCCGCTTCCAGCGTCGCCATCAGCGCCGTCGTGTAGCCGCCGAGGCTCATGCCCATGATGCCCACGCGCGGCGCGCCGCGTTCGCGGAGCAGCGCGATGAGCACACGCAGATCGGCGACCGCCTGGCGGAATCCCTCGTTCGTGAAGCGCGGGTCGGCGCCGGGGAACGGCGGCGCCCCTCCCCCCGCGAGCCCGCGCACGCCGTGGAACGGCAGCACCGTGACGGCGACGTCGAGCCCGCGCGTGTTGAGCCACCGGATGGGCCACGCGCGCTCCTCGACGGCCCACTGCCCCGAGAGGTACCCGTGCACGACGATGACCGCCGGCCGTCCTGCGCCCGCGCGAGCGCCGTAGATGCGCGCGTGCGCCGTGCGATTGGCGACGTGCGCACGGTACCGCTCGCGCACCGTCGGCTCGTGAGGCTCGCACGCGCTCTCCCACGAGGCCTCGACGCACTCGCCGCCCCACGCGAGCGCGCGCACGTGGCGCACGCGCGGGCGCACCGCCGGCGGCCGCGGGAAGAAGGCCTCGCGATCGCTCAGCAGATCGGGCGCGCCGTACATCGCGCGGACGGCGGCGAGCTTCTCGATGCGCTCCGCGTGCGGCAGCGCCTCGGCGCGCGCGCGCACGCGCGCGTTGCTCATCTGGATGGCGGCGACCACGGCGCGGTCGACCGTCGCGGCGGCGGTGCGGAGCAGCCCGCGCTTGACCCGACCGGGGCCCTTCACGAGCACGCCTCCATCATCACCGGGTGCTTCGCCAGCCGGCGCAGCGCCTTTCCGAGGAGCGCCTTGCCCGGCTCGGTCTTGTGCCACGTCGACGCGCCGCTCGGGTGCGGCAGCGCGATGACCTCCAGGTCGCGCCCGAGCCAGCGCGCGCGCCGCGTGGTGCCGACCACCTCGGCGAGCGGCGACTTCTCGCCGAGCACCTGCTCGATCGCGAGCGTCCCGACGGCGATGACGAGGTCGGGGCGCAGGATCTCGGTCTCGCTCGCGAGCCACCGGCGGCAGCGCTCGATCTCCTCCGCGTCGGGCTTGCGGTCGCCGCCCCCCCGCGCCTTGCCGGGGAAGCAGCGCGCGACGGCCGCCATGTAGACGCTGGCGCGGAAGCGCGCCTCGTCGACGCCGAGGGCCTCCTCGAACCAGCGGAACATCGTGCGCCCCGCGGTCCACGCGAACGGTCGGCCGAAGGACCCCTCGCGCGGCCCGGGAGCCTGTCCCACGAGCATCACGCGGCTGGTGACCGGCGGACCGTGCACGACCGGCCCGATCATCTTCGGGCAGGCGTGGCACGCCGCCAGCTCAGCGTGGAGCACGCGCAGCGCGGCGGCCTTGCTCATCTTCGCCCTCGTTCTCCGTCTCGTTCGCCCCGCCCGTGTCCACGCGCACCGCCTGCTCCGGCTCCACCCGCATGCGCGGGATCGGCTCGCCGGGCGCCGGCGCGACGCGATACCAGAGCACTCCCTGATCGTCGACGTCGACCGCCACGCGCTCGGGGTCGCGCTTGGCCAGCTCCGTGAGCATCGCGTCGGCCTCGGCGACGCTCGTCGAGAGCGCCTGCGCAGCCTCGCGCGCCGTCACGGCGCCCCGCTGCGCCGCCATCGCGAGGAGCGCCTGCGTCCGCGTCTCCCGCTCGGCATCGGCGCCGGACGCCTGGAGCGACCGACCGCTCTTCACGAGGAGCACCCCCGTGATGAGCGTCACGAGCGCGATGGGAAGGCCTATCGCCAGCGCGCCGGCCGGCCAGCTCAGCGCCAGGAGCAGCAGCACGACCCCGAGGGCCGTCGATCCGCCCAGCGCGAGCACCACCCACCCGAGCACCACCGCGAAGGTCCCGCCGACCCGAGACGGCTTGCCCGCCATGTTCACCGACGCGCTCGAGAGGGGCGCCCGCAGGGCCCCGCAGGCCGTGCAGCAAGGCACGACGCCCTTGTAGACGATGGGCGCTTCGCGCCCGCAGGCCGGGCAGATGGTCGATGTAGGCATTTGGAGCCGAGCCGGCTGAGACGGCGGGGCGACGCGCCGGCGTGCCCGTCGATGCTATCTCACGCGCATGCGAGGGGCAGTAGCAGCAGTGGTGTGCACGGGCGCGCTCGCGCTCGCGGCGTGCAGTGGTTCGAAGACCAACGGCGGCGGCTTCGGTAACGGCAGCTCGAGCGGCGGCGGTGGAAGCGGCAGCGGCGGCAGCGGCAGCGGCGGGAGTGGAGGGGGCAGCGGCAGCACCGGGAGCGGCAGCGGCAGCTTCGGCGGCAGCGGGAGCAGCAGCGGCGGCTCCAACAGCAACTGCAGCGGCCAGGCGGCCGACTACGTCTACGTGCTCTCGGCGGAGAACGACCTCTACAGCTTCGCGCCGAACCTCAAGAAGTTCACGATGATCGGCCCGCTGAAGTGCCAGACCGCGATGCAGCCGAACTCGATGGCGGTCGACCGCAACGCCAACGCCTACGTCAACTACGTGCAGAGCGATCCGACCACCGGGACGGACACCGCGGGCGTCATCTACAAGGTGAGCACCCAGGACGCGAGCTGCGGTGCGCAGCCCCTGATGAACCTGCCGAACGGCTGGTACCGCACCGGCATGGGCTACTCGAGCGACACCTCCGGCGGGCCGACCGAGACGCTCTACCTCGATGGCGTCAGCAACGGCGTGACCGGCTCCGGCATGGGCATCGGCCGGGTCGACCTCGGCGCGGGCGTCGTCACGCCCATCGGCGCCTTCACGGGCACGCTCGCCGGACAGAACGCCGAGCTCACGGGCACCGGTGACGCGCGCCTCTTCGGCTTCTTCACGACCACACCGGTGTACGTCGCCCAGATCGACAAGACGAGCGGCGCCACTGCGACCCCGGTCGCCATGAACGGCGTGCAGACGCCGACCGACTGGGCGTTCTCCTTCTGGGGCGGCCACTTCTACCTCTACGTGTCGCAGGGCGCGGGCACGACGGTGGCCGACTACGACCCGACGACCGGAAGCGTGAACCCCACCTACATGCCCAACATCGGCTTCGACATCGTGGGAGCGGGCGTCAGCACCTGCGCGCCCATCGTGCAGCCGCAGTAGAGCGGGTCGCGCGCGCCCATCTCGTGGACGGGCGCATCGATCCTGGTGGTAAGACGCGATCATCCACGTGAAGCGGTCGGTCATCCCGTGTCTGGTGCTGCTCGCGTGCTCGAAGCCGGCGCCGACGACCGGCTCCGACGCGGCCGCGAGCGAGCCGCGCGCATCCGCATCGGCCCTCCCCGCGCCCGTCGCCGACGCCGAGCCGCCCGTCGCGCCTGTCGATGCGGGGCCCTCGGCGTGCCCGGCCGGCATGGTGCTCGTCGACGGGGACTACTGCACGGAGCTCGAGCTGAAGTGCGAGCAGGACGCGAGCTGGTACGCGGAGTGGAACGACAAGACGATCTGCGAGCGCTTCGAGGAGCCCTCCCGCTGCGTCGGCAAGAAGGTGCACAAGCGCTTCTGCATGGACGCGTACGAGTACCCGAACCACAAGGGCGAACGCCCGCGCGTGAACTTCAACTTCTTCCAGGCGCAGCACCTCTGCGCCGCCGAAGGCAAGCGCGTGTGCACCGAGACCGAGTGGACGATGGCGTGCGAGGGCCCCTCGTACAAGCCTTATCCCTACGGCTTCGCGCGCGACCCGAAGATCTGCAACGGGGACCGCCCCTACATCGAGCCCGCCGTCACCGGCCACGATCACAAGGGCGCCCCCTTCATGGCCTTCGCCTCGAAGGACGAGAGCGTCTCGAAGCCCGAGCTCGAGCGCCTCTGGCAGGGCGTCGAGAGCGGCTCGCAGCCCAAGTGCGTGAGCGACTACGGCGTGTGGGACATGCCCGGCAACACCGACGAGCTCGCGAGCAGCGAGACGCCGGAGCCCGCGAGCAAGTTCGAGAACGTCACCACCGGCGGGCCGTGGCTCCTCGGCGTGCGCAACCAGTGCAGGCCGAAGATCTACACGCACAACGAGGGGTTCAATTACTATTACCTGTCCACGCGCGGCTGCGCCGAGCCCGACGGCAAGCCCACCGACCCGCGGTCACCCAAGCAGATCAAGCGCGGCGACAGGTGGAGGCCGTGAGGCGCGCGAGAGGTAGAAATTTCCCGAGACTGGCCCGGCTGAGGCTTATCTGTTAATTCAAAGTCTCAGGGATGCGACGGATTCTCGTCCTTCTTCCGCTCGCTGTCGCCGGTGTGTCGCTCGCTCTCGCAGCCAGCGCCGCCGCTCCGGCCCACAAGCCGAGCGACCCGAACAAGACGAGCACGAGCAAGCCCGCACCCGCCAGGACGCCCAAGACGACGAAGCATCGCAAGGGGCGCAGGGCGGAGCCGCCCAGGGAGCCGCACCCGACGCTGGCCATCGCGATGCGCCGCGCCGACTACGACGTCGTCGAGGGGACGCTCGGGCAGTCGATGCCGGGCGCCGTCTGCCCGCCCGAGATGGCGAGCATCGACGACCGCTTCTGCATCGACCGCTGGGAAGGCTCGCTCGTCGAGATGCTCCAGGACGGCCGCGAGGTCCCCTGGCCCGCCTTCGGTCCGCCGGACGACTCGCGTCAGCTTCGCGCGGTGAGCGTCTCGGGCGTCTACCCGCAGGGGTACATCAGCGGAGCGCAGGCCGCGCGCGCGTGCGCCGCGTCCGGCAAGCGCCTCTGCGCGCCGGTCGAGTGGCGGACGGCGTGCATGGGCCCGGAGCGCACCAAGTACGGCTACGGCACGGGCGTCGAGCGCGGGCGATGCAACGACTCGGGCTACAGCCCCATGCTGCGCCTGTATCCGCAGGTGGCGCAGTCGTGGCGGTTCGTCGGCATGACCGAGATGAACGACCCGCGCCTCAACCAGCTCGACGGCACCCTCACGCCGACCGGCTCACACGAGGAGTGCACGAACGACTACGGCGTCTTCGACATGGTCGGCAACCTGCACGAGTGGACGAACGACCCGAACGGCACCTTCCAGGGCGGCTACTACCTCGACACGCACAAGAACGGGGACGGCTGCACGTACCGCACGGTCGCGCACGAGTTCACGTATCACGACTATTCGACCGGGTTCCGTTGCTGCGCGTCGCCCGTCGCGCCGTAGTCTTGGCCGGCGCGGCCGGTCGCCTGCGGTCCGGTGAAGACTCGACCCGGTTACGGCCGCGCTGCTTGGCGTAGTACATCGTCTCGTCGGCGCGCTGCTGCAGCGCCTCGGGCGTCTCGCGGCCGTTCCACGTGACGACGCCGATCGACACGGTCTGCGTCACGCGGGCGCGGTCCGCCAGCTCGATGGGCGCATCGCCCACGGTCGCTCGCACGCGCTCGGCGATCACCTTCGCCTGAGCCCCGGACGTCGACGGCATGAGCAGCACGAACTCCTCGCCCCCGCGCCTCACGAGGATGTCCACGCGACGCGTGGCTGCGCGCACGCGGTCGGCGAACGCGCGCAGCACCTGGTCGCCCGCCGCGTGCCCGTGCGTGTCGTTCACGCGCTTGAAGTGGTCGAGGTCCATCCAGAGCACGCTGAGCGCCGTGCCCGCGCGGCGCGCGCGCTCGATCTCCTCGACGAGCCGCGTCGACAGGTAGCGCGCGTTGAACGTGACCGTCAGGTCGTCGGTCACCGCGAGCCGCTCGAGGCGCGCCCGCTGGATGGGAGCGACCGAGCAGTTGGCCAGCAGGCGCGCGAGCAGCTCGTCGGTCTGGGAGAACGAGTTGACCTCCGGCGACGACACCGAGAGCACGCCGATGGGCGCCCCCTCGGACATGAGCGGCTCGACGACCATCGAGCGGATCGCGAACCCCTGCTGCGGATGCGGCACGTAGCGCTCGTCCTTGCGGACGTCGACGACGCGGGCGGGCTCGCCGTGGGCGAGCACCCAGCCCGAGATGCCCTCGCCGGTCCCGAAGGCCACGGTCGGCGCCTCGTGTCCCGTCCCGGAGCGCGCGCTCGCGAGGAGCTGGGTGCGCGAGGCATCCAGCAGCCGGATGGAGGCGTGGTCGCCGGGAAGGATGGACAGCGTGGCGTCCGTCACCGCACGCAGCGCGTCCTCGAGGGGTCTCCCGTCGGTGAGCTGCTCGGTGAGCTGCAGCAGCACCAGCAGGTCCTTGAGGGCGTCGAACGACACGGCCGCCTCATGATAGAAGGCTGTCCATGCGCTTTCGTCTGTTTTTCGCCGCTTGTGCCGCGTTCGCGGCGGCGATGGGGGGAGCGGGAGACGCCTCTGCCGTCGGCACGCGCACGTTCGACCTGGACTCGCTCGAGAAGCTGTCGGGCGGCGACCTGAAAGGTGTGAGCGTCGGGTCCGACGGCGTCGTGCGCGCCGGATGGACGCTCGGCAACGTGCCCCTCCCGGAGAACGCCGGCACCACGGCGACGTGCGCCCTGGTCATGCGCGACGGCAGCGTCCTCGTGGGCACCGGGCCGTCGGACGGCGGCAAGGTCGTGCGCATCGAGAACGACCGCGTCAGCGTGTTCGCCGACACGAAGGAGAACGCGGTGAGCGCCCTCGCGATGGATCGCGCGGGCAACGTGTACGCCGCGACCACGGGCAGCAAGGTCTACCGGGTGAGCCAGGGCAGCGCGAAGGTGTTCGCGACGCTCCCGGACGTCGACAGCGTCCTCGCTCTCGCCGCCGACAAGTCGGGCGCCCTCTTCGCCGGCACGGGCTCGGACGGGAAGGTCGTGCGCATCGATCCGGGCGGGGGCTCGAGCGTCTACTTCAAGACGGACGACCCCTTCGTCGTCTCCGTGGCCGTGGGTGACGACGGGGCGGTCTACGCCGGCACGAGCGGCAAGGGCCTGCTCTACCGCATCGCCGCCGCCGGTCGGGCGAGCGTGCTCTACGACTTCCCCGGCGAGGACGTGCACGCCATCGCCGTCGGAACCGGTGGCCTCGTGTGGGCCATCGTCAACGAGACGCCCTCGAGCAGCTCGAGCGAGAGCAGCGAGGGCAGCTCGTCACGCCGCAACTCGGGCGGACGCAACCCGCCGGGCCCCGCGAGCATCGCGCGCGCGAAGCCGGGCAAGGGCTCCCTCTGGCGCTTCGACGCGCAGGGTCGCCCCGAGCGGTTCATGCACCACGACGACTTCCACTACCTGTCGCTCGCCCTCGACGAGACCGGCGTGCCCTACGTCGGCACCGGCGCCGAGGGACGGGTCTACAGCGTGGACGACGCGCACCAGGTCTCCCTCGTGGCGGACACGGACGAGCGCCAGGTGGGCGCCATCGTCGTGTCGGGCAAGTCGCGCTTCGTCGTGGGGAGCGATCCGGCCGTGTTCCACCGCGTCCTCTCCATCGGCGGGCCCGACGCGACATGGACGAGCAAGCCGCTCGATGCGGGGCTGATTGCGCGCTACGGGCGCATCCGCTGGGATGCCACGGGCGCCGTCGAAGTCTCGACGCGCTCGGGCAACACGGGGACTCCGGACAGCACCTGGAGCGTGTGGAGCACGCCGGTCGCGAACGGCGCGCCGACGGTCATGCCGGCTGCCCGCTTCGCGCAGGTGCGCGCGCGCCTCAGGGACGCCGCCGCGTCGCTGTCGGACGTGTCGCTCGCGTTCGTGACCGAGAACCTCCGGGCCGTCGTGACGGAGGTGGCGGCGCACCAGAAGGGCACGCACGAGAGCAGCAGCAAGAGCGAGTCGTCCTCCAAGGATGGGAGCGTGCCCGCGAGCGGCGCCGAGCCGCCGAAGCACGACACCACCGTGCACGTCACGTGGAAGGTGGACAACCCCGACAACGACGAGCTCCGCTACCGGGTGCAGTTCCACCGCGAGGGCGAGAAGCGCTGGCTCGACGCGACGCGGCCCGACGAGATCCTCACGAAGACGGAGCTCGACTGGGACACGGCCACCTTGCCCGAAGGTCGCTACCGCGTGCGTGTCGACGCCAGCGACGAGATCTCGAACCCCCCGGGCGGCGTCACGCGCCACTCGCTCGAGACGGCGCCCGTCGTCGTCGACAACACGCCGCCGGTGTTCAAGGCCATCGCGATGCAGGGCCACAAGCTGCACGCCGAGATCGTCGACGGCGTCGGTCCCATCTCGCGCGTGGACGTCGCGGTGGATGGCAGGATCGAGTGGCGACCTCTGGCGCCGGTCGACGGCATCTTCGACAGCGCCGACGAGACCGTCGACACCGACATCACCCCCCTCCTGCCGACGAGCCCGGGCCCTCACGTCATCGCCGTTCGGGCCTACGACGCAGCTGGAAACTCGGCCGTTCGGGAGGTCACCACCCCGTGACACACGCGCCGCACCTACATCGTCCGTATGACATGGGTGCCAGACCCACGCGTGGCGCGTACGCGAGGTAGCGGCCGTTTTGTAGCGGTTCGCCAGAGTTGTGCGCACAATTCAGTTGGCGGCACGTCGCGTGAATCGCACGGTACGCCTACCGTATTCGCCCTTACCTTCATGAAGCCCGGCCTCTTCGCATCCATCTCGCTCGTGGCGCTCGGCGTGCTGACGCCGATGTCCGGATGCAGCATCAGCGGGGAGGCCTTCTCGGGCCCGAACGCCAACTCCGTAGCCCCTCACCCCTATGGCACCGACGCGGGTGCGGGCGACGCGGCGATCACCCAGGGCGGCAACGGCAGCAGCAGCGGCAGCGGGGGATCCGACGCCGCCACGTGGGGGAACCCCCTGTGCCGCCTCGCGCAGGCGTACGGCGACGGCGGCCTCTATGGGTGCAACCCCGATCAGCCGGCGACGCCCATCGACTGCGCGATGGACGGCGGCGCGGCAGCAGCCGGCGACGGCGGCGGCTACGCGTGCCGCGTGCAGCCCGTGCCTCCCTCGTCGAGCGGTAACTCGCCCACGACGCCGGCCACCGAGTGCTCCCCCAGCTCGGGCGACGCGCTCGCAGGCGTCGGCTGCATGGCCTCGGACGACTGCGCCCCTGGCTACGACTGCGTCGGCTCAGGCGGCGCATGCCGGCACTACTGCTGCGCGGGCAACACCGCGTGCGACGCGAACTCCTTCTGCGACGTGCAGTTCCTGTATCTGGCGTCGGCCACGCCGGTGCCCGTCTGCATGCCCATCCACACGTGCAATCTGGAGGACCAGCTCGCGCAGTCCCCGAACACGTGCCCCGATGCGCAGACGTGCTCCGTCGTTCGTGAGGACGGAGACACCGGCTGCGTCGACATCGGCCCGCAGGGGCCTGGAGACTCCTGCGAGCGCGACCACTGCCAGGCGGGCCTCGTGTGCCTCGGCGCTCCGGGACAGCGCGTGTGTCTCACGCTCTGCGACACGCAGAGCGGCGCGCAGTGCACGGCGCCCCAGACCTGCAAGGGCGGGCTCCCGCTCTTCCAGGATCCGCGCGTCGGCGTCTGCCGCCAGTAACGTGGACTAGTTGCAGACGCCGTTGCCGGTGTCGCACGAGCCGCTGCAGCAGTCGCTGTCGAACGCGCACCCCGCGCCCGGACCGCCGCCGGACGTCCCGCCGCACGTCCCGTCGCACGTGCCGCAGTTGTTGTCGCAGCAGTCGGAGTCCGACGTGCACGACGCGCCGTCCGGCTGACCGGACGCACCGCCACACGTATGATCGCACGTGCCGCAGCTCGCCCCGTTGCAGCAGTCGCTGTCGGACGAGCAGGAGTCGCCGCTCATGCTGGTGGGTCCGCCGCAGGTGCCGTCGCACCCGCAGGTGACGCCGTTGCAGCAGTCGCTGTTGGTCGTGCACCCACCGCCCTGACCCTGACACTGGTTGGCGCACTGGCCGTTGGTGCACACCATGGAGCCGCAGCACTCGTAGTCGTTGGTGCAGCTGTCGCCCGTGCCGAGACAGCCGCAGGTGCCCTGGCTGTTGCACACGTTGGGCGCGCAGCAGTCGGCGTTGCCCGAGCACGTGGAGCCCGCGCCGGCGCAGCCGCACGTGCCGGTGTTCGTGTCGCAGTTGAGCGAGCCGCAGCAGTCGGCGCTGCTCGAGCATCCCTGACCGCCCGTCGCGCAGCCGCAGACGCCGTTCAGGCAGACGCCGTTGCAGCAGTCGTCGCCCGTGGAGCAGGAGTCGCCGTCCATCGCGCAGCTGCCGCCGCCGGTGCCTCCGTCGCTGGAGCCACTGCTGTCGACACACTTGCCGCTGCTGCAGAGGTAAGCGCCGCAGCAATCCAGGTCGTTCTGGCAGTCGCCGCCGACGCCCGCGCACGCCGGCTCGCAGGTGCCGCTGGCGCAGTTGTTCGAGCAGCAGTCGCCGTTCGTGTTGCAGCAGTCGTTGTCGTACTGGCAGCTCGCGTCCATCGGCTGGCACGACCCGGCGTCGCTTCCGCCGCCGTCCTTGCCGCCGCTGCCGGTCCCGCCGCTGCTGCCACCGCTGCTGCTTCCGCCCTTGCTTCCGCTGCTGCTCCCGCTGCCGCCGCCGCTTCCGCCGCCGCTGCTGCTGCCGCCCTTGCTGCCGCTGCTCGAGCCGCTGCTGCCGCCGCTGCTCGATCCGCCCTTGCTGCCCGTGCCGCACTTCCCGGAGGTGCAAGCGAGCGAGCAGCAATCGGCGTAGCCGGAGCACGCGCTTCCGTCGGGCTGGCACGAGCCCGTGCCGCACTTGCCGTTCATGCAGTCCTGCTTGCAGCAGTCCGCGTTGGTCGAGCACGTCTGACCATCGGGCTTGCACATCGGCACCGGGGCGACGCACGAGCCGTTGCTGCAGTCGTTGCTGCAGCACTCGTTGTTCTTCGTGCAGCTCGTTCCGTTCGCCGAGCAGGCCGCCGACGTCTCGCACGTGCCGTTGACGCAGTCCTTGCTGCAGCAGTCGGCGCTGCTCGAGCAGCTCGCGCCCTGGTTCGCGCAGGTCGGCTGCGCGCACGTGCCGCTCGTGCAGGTGCCGCTGCAGCAGTCGCTCGAGCCCTGGCACGCCTTGCCGGCCGCCTGGCAGCTCGCCGCGGCACACTTGCCGGCCGTGCACGTGGCGCTGCAGCAGTCACTCGACGAGGAGCAGTTCTGGCCCGTGCTCCGGCACGCCTCGCCTTCGCAGGTACCCGCGCCGCACGACATGCTGCAGCAGTCCGTGTAGGCGGAACACGAGGCCCCTCCCGCGCGGCACTTGCCCGCCGGACCCGAGTCCTTGGTGCCCGAGTCGCCTGCGCCACCTTCCGCGCCGGAGCCGCTGCTTCCTCCGCTGCCGCTCCCGCCCTCCATGCCGAAGCCGGCGCCCTGGGCGCCATTGCTGCCCGCGCACCCTTCTCCGGACGCCGCCACGAAGGGCAGCACCGCGAGGACCGTGAAGATTGCCCAAGAACGCTTGACCGCGCGTACGACGCTCATCGCTGACCTCTCCCCGACACAAAGCCGTTGGAACGTTGCAGCGCCAAGCAACACCTGCGCCGATGAGGGACAATGTAGGACAGTCAGATCAGTCGCAGACTTAGGTGGAAGGAGGGCGCGTTCGGGGGTGGATCCTGGGTGATCGGCGATCCACCAGACGACACTGAGCAACGCCCGTCTCGACGCGCTAAACCGCCCGTCGTGCCCCGGGTCCTGAGGGTCGATGCGAGCTCGCCAGAGCCCGCCGTGGTGGCGGACGCCGTGCGCGTCCTGCGCGACGGAGGGCTCGTGGCCATCCCCACCGAGACCGTCTACGGCCTCGCGGCGCGGGCCCTGTCACCGGAGGCCATCGCCCGCGTGTACGCGGCGAAGGGCCGCCCCGTGCACCATCCGCTCATCGCCCACGTGCTGGACGAGGCGCAGGGGCGAAAGCTCGCCTCGTCGTGGCCCGAGCGAGCCTCCCTCCTCGCACACGCCTTCTGGCCCGGACCCCTGACGCTCGTCGTCCACCGGGCCGAGACCGTCCCGCCGGCCGTCGCGGGGGGCGCCGACTCGATCGCGGTGCGCGCGCCGTCGCATGCGGTCGCTCGGGCGGTGATCGCCGCGCTCGGGGAACCGATCGCGGCGCCCAGCGCCAACCGCTACCAGGACCTGTCGCCGACCACGGCCGCGCACGTCGTCAAGGAGCTGGGCGACGCGGTGGACCTCGTCCTCGACGCAGGACCGTGCGACGCAGGCATCGAGTCCACCGTGGTGGACGTGCGCGGGGAGCGCCCGCGCGTGCTGCGGCCGGGCGCGCTCGGCCTCGTGTCCCTTCGACGCGTGATCCCCGACGTGGAGACGACCGCCGAGGCCCTTCGCGGCGAGACCCCGCGCGTCTCGCCCGGCATGGAGGCCCGGCACTATGCCCCGCGCGCCCGGCTCATCCTGGCCGACACGTGGCTCGAGGCGCAGCGCATCGCGTACGGCCTCGCCGGGACGGGAGCTCGCGTGGGCCTCGTCACCCACGAGAAGCGCACGACCTCGCTGCCGGAGCAGCAGGTGCTCGTCCGTACGCTCCCGGCGGATCCCACGCAGTACGCGCGAAAGCTCTACGGGACCCTGCACGACCTGGACGACGCCGGGGTCGACGCCATCGTGGTCCAAGGAGTTCCGCGTGACGAAGCATGGTGGGCCGTGGCAGATCGGCTCCGTCGCGGCTCGGCCACGTGAGTGGCAGGGCAGGTACTTTAGGTGTAAAACATCCCAACCGGCAGAGAGACCTCATGAAGAAGCAGCTCGTCAACCCGACGACCTTCCCCAAGCCCCGCGGTTACACGAACGGGGTCGTCTGCGGCCCAGGGCGGATCCTCTACGTCGCCGGGCAAGTGGCGTTCGACAAGGACGCGCACATCGTCAGCCCGGACTTCGCGACGCAGTTCCTCGCGGCGCTCGACAACGTGATCGCTGTCGTGCGGGCGGCCGGCGGCGGCACGGAGAACATCGTGAAGCTCCTGGCCTTCGTGACCGACATGGACAAGTACCGCGACGCCCAGCGCGCCATCGGCGATGGCTGGCGCGCGCGCATGGGCAGCTACTGGCCCGCGATGAGCCTCGTGAAGGTGGCCGGCCTGCTCGAGCCGGGCGCCCTCGTCGAGATCGAGGGCACCGCGATGCTCCCGCTCGAGGGCCAAGGATGAAGGCGGGCGCCGCACGCTCGCAGACTCGCGAACCGGACGCCTCGTCCGTAGGCGTCAGCTTGTGGGTGCGGCTGCTCGAATCGCACAACCTGATGCTCGGCGATCTGCGGCGGCGCCTCGCCGACGATTGCACGATGGCGCGGTTCGACCTGCTCGCGAACCTCGAGCGCGAGGACGGGCAGACGCTCGCGGCGCTCAGCCGCCGGATGCTCGTGACGGCGGGGAACCTCACGGGGCTCGTCGACCGCGCCGAGCGTGACGCCGTCGTCGAGCGGCGCCCGGACCCGAGCGATCGCCGTCTCTCGCGCGTCTGGCTCACGGCCAAGGGGCGCGATCTCGTGAAGTCGCTGCTCCCGGTGCACGCGCGACACGTCTCGGAGCTGCTGGCGGCGCTCGACGGCGCGGAGCGGCGCGAGCTGCGCCGGCTGCTCGGGAAGCTTCGCGACTCGCTCCTCACGAGGAAGAGCCCGTGATCACCCCGGTCGGATTCAAGTTCGCCGTCGAGAACGGCGTGGGCACCATCACCCTGTCGCGCCCCGATCGGCTCAACGCGCTGACGTTCGAGATCTACCGCGAGCTGCGCGAGGTGATCGACCAGATCGGCGCGGTGGACGAGGTGCGCGCGGTCGTCCTCACGGGCGAGGGACGCGCGTTCTGCTCGGGCGGCGACGTCGAGGACATCATCGGCGAGCTCTTCGCGCGCGACATGCAGGGGCTGCTCGCGTTCACGCGCGTGACCGGGGCGCTCATCGCGTCGCTGCGCAAGCTGCGGAAGCCGATCGTCGCCGCCGTCAACGGCACGGCCGTGGGCGCGGGAGCGGTCATGGCGCTCGCGTGCGACGTGCGGATCGCCAGCGACAAGTCGAAGATCGGCTTCATCTTCCCGCGCGTGGGCCTCTGCGGCGCGGACATGGGAGCCGGCTACCTGCTCCCGCGCGTCGTCGGCCTCGGGCGCGCGAGCGAGCTGCTCTTCACCGGCGACATCGTCGGGCCCGAGGAGGCGCTGCGCATCGGCCTCTTCAACCGCGTCGTGCCGGCGGCCGAGTGCGTCCCCACGGCGCAGGCGCTCGCGGCGCGTCTGGCGAGCGGACCGGTGTTCGCGCACGCGATGACCAAGCAGATGCTCGAGAGCGAGCACGGCATGACCCTCGACGAGGCCATCGAGGCCGAGGCGCAGGCGCAGGCCATCTGCATGCAGCACCCCGACTTCCGGGCCGCCTTCGACGCGTGGAAGGCCGAGCGCCCCATTCGCTTCGCGGGAGCGACGCGAGACTTCGAGACGCCCCCCCGGCGAGGGACGTAGGGGCAGGGCCGGACCCATGCTGCCGTTCTTCGACGAAGTGCACGCGAAGCTCGACAGCGAGCTGCGGGCGCGCGTCGCGGCGATCGACTGGTCGGGCGAGGATCCGGCCGAGATGGTCGCGCGCCTCGGCGTGGCGCGCGTCTTTCCGCTGCTCGCGCCGGAGAAGAGCGTGCGCTCGCTCTGCGTCGCGCGCGAGATCCTCGCGTACGCGTCGCCGATGGCGGACGCGATCTTCGCCGTGCAGGGCCTCGCCTCTCACCCGCTCGCCCTCGCCGGCGTGGACCGGTGGCGCTCGCGCATCGACGACGCGACCGCTGGCCGGACCGTCGGAGGCTTCGCGCTGACGGAGCCGGAGGCCGGGAGCGACGTGACGTCCCTGCGCGCGACCGCGCGGCGCGAGGGCGACCGGTGGCTCCTCGACGGCGAGAAGACGTTCATCTCGAACGTGGGGATCGCCCGGTTCTTCGTCGTCTTCGCGAACGCCGACCCCTCGGCCGGAAAGAAGGGCATCAGCGCCTTCCTCGTCGAGGCGGACGCGCCCGGGCTGAAGCTCGAGCCCATCGAGACGGTGGACGATCACCCGCTCGGGCGGCTGATGATGAGGGGCGCGCGCGCAGAGCTCGTGGGCGAAGTGGGCCAGGGCCTCCGCCTCGCCCTCGGCACGCTCGACGTGTTCCGCACCTCCGTCGGCGCCGCGGCCAACGGCATGGCGCAGCGGGCGCTCGACGAGGCGCTCGCTCACGTGAAGAAGCGTGTGCAGTTCGGGCAGCCGCTCGCCAGCTTCCAGCTCGTGCAGGCGGCGCTCGCCGAGATGGCGACCGAGCTCGATGCAGCCCGGCTGCTCGTCGCCCGCGCCGCATGGGCGAAGGACACCGGCCGCGCTGGCAAGACCGAAGTCGCGATGGCAAAGATGTTCGCCACCGAGAGCGCCCAGCGCGTCGTCGACCGCGCCGTCCAGCTCCTCGGTGGGCTCGGCGTCGTGCACGGCGGCGCCGTCGAGCGCCTCTACCGCAGCGTGCGCGCCCTCCGCATCTACGAAGGGACGACCGAGATCCAGAAGCTCATCATCGGCGGCGCGCTCGTCGGGGGAACCGCCTCGAGGGAGACCTGACCCAGTGCAACAACAACGGCTCTTCACTCCGCTCCCGATCCGCACGATGACGCTGCCGAACCGCATCGTGCTGCCCGCGATGGTCACGCGCCTCTCGGGCGAGGACGGCGTGGTCAACGAGGACATCCGCGCCCGCTACGTGCGCTACGCGAAGGGCGGCGCCGGCATGGTCGTCGTCGAGGCGATGGCGGTGCACCAGTCCAAGAGCGGCCCGCTCCTGCGCATCGGCGACGACGAGTTCAAGCCGGGCCTCTCGGACCTGGCGCGGCGCTGCCACGACGCCGGGCCGGGGCGCGTGGTGCCGCAGATCATCCACTTCCTCAAGATCTCGCGGTCCGGCTGGCGGCAGACGATCGACATGCTGTCGCCGGACGACATCGAGGCGATCGTCGATGCCTACGGCCACGCCGCCCTGCGCGCCCGCGAGTGCGGCTTCGACGGCGTCGAGCTGCACATGGCGCACGCCTACACGCTCTCGTCGTTCCTCTCGCGCCTCAACCCTCGGCGCGACGCTTACGGCGGCACGCTCGAGAACCGGCTGCGCATGCCGGTGCGCGTCGTCGAGCGCGTGCGCAAGCTCGTCGGCTGGGACTTCCCGGTCGGCGTGCGCTTCCTCGGCGAGGAGTGCATCCGCAACGGGTACACCGTGATGGACGCCGCGCCGATCGCCGTACGCCTGGCGCGCGTCGGTGTCGACTACATCTCGCTCAGCGCCGGCGGCAAGTTCGAGGACGCGCGGCCCATCCCCGGGGAGCCGCTCTATCCCTACACGGGCTACTCGGGCGATCGCTGCATGCCGGGCAGCAACTATCCGGACGGCGCCAACCTCCACATGCCGGAGGCGGTGCGCGCCGCGCTCCGCGCCCACGGCCTCGAGACGCCCGTCATCGCCGCCGGCAAGATCAACACGCGCGAGCTCGCCGAGCGCGTCCTCGAGCGCGGCATCGGCGACATGGTCGCCATGGCGCGCGCCCTCCTCGCCGATCCCGACCTGCCCAAGAAGTGGCAGGCCGGACGCGAGGACAAGGTCGTTCGCTGCGTCTACGGCAACGTGTGCAAGGCGCTCGACGAGAACTTCCGCCGCGTCGACTGCACCCTCTGGCCGAAGAAGCTGGGGCAGGCGCCCGAGAGCAACGACGAGGTGCCGCCCGAGTGGGGCCCGCACGGCCCCGCCCTCGTCGCCGAATACAGAGAGGGGCGCGTGCTCCTGAAGTGGGCCGCCGCGAAGGACAACGAGGCGGTCTACGGTTACGAGATCTTCCGCGCCGAGGGCGACGGCATCCTGCTGCACCACTCGAGCGCACGCGCGCAGAGCACGCGCTTCGAGGACGCCCGCGTCATCGGCGGAGCGACGTACCGCTACGCGCTCAGGCCCTACGACCTCGCCGGCAACCGCGGCCCCGTGTCACCCACCGTGAGCGTCGCGATCCCCGACGAGCACGTGAGCCCCGATTGGGAAGTGCGCGTCGCGCGTGACCCAGGCGCGCTCGAGGCGTGTACCGCAATCGCCGGGCGCTGAGCCTTCAATCGTCTGCGAATGTGGCGGGCATCCGCCGCGTGCGGTCAATCTCCAATCGGAAGACGTCGGGACGGTTGTAGTGCCCCGCGACGTCGAGAGACCGGCGGGCGACGGCGGCGCGCGCAGGGTCGCACTCGGCGATGAAGATGCCCCGCTCTCGACGGACGGGGCCCAGGGTGATGGCGCCCGTGGGGTCGACGACGACGGCCCCTCCCTGGTTCAGCCATTCGTCCTCGTCGGGATAGAGCGCCGAACGCCCCGGAAAGTCCGCGGGGATGTCTCTCGCCTGCATACAGATCGCGCCCGAGACGACCCAGGCCCGCGCTTCGCGCGCGATGTGCCTCATCGAGGCGATCCACGCGTCGCCCTCGTCCCACGTCGGCGCGAGGTAGACGTCGATGCCTTGCGCATAGAGGGCGAAGCGGGCGAGCGGCATGTAGTTCTCCCAGCAGATGAGCGCTCCCAGCCGCCCCACGGGCGTCTCGACCACGCGCAGCCCGCTGGCGTCACCCATCCCCCAGACCATGCGTTCGGGGTTCGTCGGCACGAGCTTGCGGTGCCGGTTCAGGATCGCCCCGTCGGGCCCGATGACGACCACGGTGTTGTACAGCGTCGACCTGGCGAACTCGCCGTCGCGCTCCTGGATGCCGCAGGCGATGGTGACGCCGTGGGTACGCGCAGCCTCCCGGAGCGGAGCCAGGTCGTCGGCTCGTAGGTCGACGGCGTTCGCGAGGAGGCGCTCGTGCAGCGCCGACGCCAACGCGAAGTCCCGAGGGGGCGCGCGCCACACCCAGTCGGGATAACCGGGCACGTAGGTCTCGGGAAAGACGATGAGCTCTGCTCCCTCGCGAGCCGCACGTTCCACGGCATCCACGGACCGCGCGAGGGTGGCAGCGCGGTCGAGGAGCACGGGGGGAAGCTGGACGATGGCGATCTTCGACATGGGTCCATCGTGCCCGAGCGCGTGGAGACTCGGTGCTGGCGAGTGCTCAACTGCGGTTGAGCGCAGCTCAAGGCTGTTCGGGGCGAGAGGAACGCATTCCTCGCGTCGACCACCGCAACTCTGGCGCTGATCGGTCGATCTCTCGACGTAGCAAGCGGACCTCTCGCCGTGACCAGCGTCTCCCTCGGCGAAAGTCGCGCTCACCGCGCTGATCACATGCG
>DATJYG010000213.1:0-14995 GCA_035499695.1 Polyangiaceae bacterium | reverse complement strand
ATCAACACCTGCTGCGGGTGCGTGCCGCCGTGGAACGACGCGCCCCGCTGCCATCGCCCCGCCAAGAGCGAATACGATCGGATGGAGATGCCCGAGTGCTGGGTGCACGCGTTCGAGCGCTACGGCTTCTACTGGTTGGGGCACGATGTCCTACAGGACACGATGCACTTCGAGTTCCTGGGTGATCCCGACAAGATCCTGAGGACTTCGGACGCGACGGCGAGTAAGCCAGGGAGTTGAGACTGGCCGAGCGGCCAGGTCCTGTTCATACTGACGGGACAAGGCGCGCACGCGTGTCGCACTCGTCCCCTCCCACAAGGCGAAAGTTCTCGGGCGTCCGGCCGCGAGGCCCGCTGGTCCTCCTCGTCGAGGACGAAGACTCGATCCGCGAGCTCTACGCCGCCGAGCTGGCGGCAGCGGGATTCATGGTCCTCGAGGCCGGCGATGGCGCAACGGCGATCGAGAAGGCGCTGCAGTTCGGGCCCCACGCCGTGGTGCTCGATCTCATGTTGCCCGGCATCGACGGCTTCAAGGTCGCCCGCAAGCTCCGCGAGGACGACAGGACGCGCGAGGTCGCGGTGATCGCGCTCACGGCGCTGCGCTCGGCGAAGTTCGAGCAGATGGCGCTCGCCGCGGGCTGCGACTCGTTCCTCAGCAAGCCGGTGGTCGCCGCGGCGCTCATCGGCGAGCTCGTTCGTCTGCTGGCCCGGCGCGCGCAGCAGAGCGACGGGAGCACGCCGGACCTCACGCGGGTGAAGGGCGGCTCGGGCGGCTGAGGAGACGCCTCTCGAAGAGGCGCACGAGCTCCGCGTGCTTCGCGCGCGCGTCGGCCCGACCCATCTCGATGAGCTGACCGCAGAACTCTCCGTCGAAGAGCACGTACGAGAGCAGATCTGCCTCGCTCTCGCCTTCGGCCACGCGCCGCAGCGCGCGTCCCATGAGACCGCGCACACGCTTCGCGAACGTGGGGGACCGGGCGTACTCGGCGGCCATCACGCCGATGTCGCGTGACGCGCGTACGTAGACGACCTCGAGGGGCCGCACGCCGCCGACGCCGAGGTGCGCGAGCTCTTCGTTCAGCGCTCCTGCGAAGCCGGGCCCCCAGCGGCGCGTCCCCGCCTCGAGCAAGACGTTCAGCCGCACGAGGCGATCGATGTCGTTCTCGATCCGGTCCAGCAGCAGCGCGTTCATCGCCTTGCCGAGCACGAACAGCGGGTCGGGATACTCGCGCTCGCGCGCCTCGGCGAGCGCGGGGGACGGCTGCACGTCGCGGATGAAGCGCGGATTGATCACGATGAGGCTGTCTGCCCCGAGCCTGCGAGCCGGAGAGAGGGGCACGTTCTGACGCAGGCCGCCGTCGCAGTAGAACTGTCCGTCGATCTCCACGGCGGGGAAGAGCAGCGGCACCGCAGCCGAAGCGAGCACGTGCTCCGCGCGGATCTCGGCCGGACGGCCCACCATGGTCGGATCGCCGCCCCAGTGAGGGATGCCGCCGCCTCGTCGCTGCACGAAGACGATGGTGCGCCCGCTGGCGACGTGCGTCGTCGAGATCGAAAGCGCCGAGAGGCGATCCTCGCGGATGTGGTCGGCGATGCGCTCGAAGGGCACGGCGTCGCGCACGATGGACTCGACACCGGTCGGGTCGAAAATGCCCCCTCTGCGGCCCGCGCGCGCGTCGTGGCTGCGTGAGCGGCCCACGAGGCGTCCAGCGAGGTTCAGGAGCTCCGGCCCCGAGGGGCGCACGACGTCGTCCAGCTTCAGCTCGGTCCAGCGCCGCGCGAGCATGGCGCCGCGCGCCGAGGGCTTGTCGGCGTGCGCGGCGAGCAGACACGCGTTGATGCTCCCTGCCGAAGTGCCACAAATGACGTCGATTGGCACGTCCCGCCCGAGGGCCTTCGCGACGTCCTCGAGGACGTAACGGACGACTCCAACCTCGTAGGCGGCTCGCGCGGCACCCCCCGCGAGCACGAGTCCAACCGTGCTCCCGCTGGTCGGGACAGGGATACCGACCAACAAACCCGAGACGGAGCCGCTCATGATCCTCCCCCCATCTTACCCGGCCGCGCTCTGCCGTTGCGGCGATGGCAAGGCGCATGCACAAGGCGCGGCTCGCCCGCTCGGCGATCGCCGGGACCGGGGAAGGAAAAAAGGAGAACGAGAGATGCCCAGGACCAAGAAGGCAAGCAAGCGGACGTCGAAGAAGGGCGAGATGCTGAACCTCGAATTGCCGAGCGAGATCGGCGGGGAGCGCGGCGAGTACGGTCGTCGCTCGACGCGTCCGCGCACGGCGGCTCGCTCGAGCAGCGTTTCTCGCACGTCGATCAAGGGGCCCCGCGGTGGGCGCGCCCGCAAGACGACGGTGAGCCGCACTTCTGGTCGCGCCGTCGGCAAGAAGACCACGTCGCGTGGTCGTGCCACCAAGCGTGGAGCGAAGCGCTCTCGCTGACGTCACGCCGCGACGCCGCGCCCTTTGTTCGTTTCGGGGCCGGGGCCCCGAAACACAAACAAGGAGCGAGGCAAGGCGACACGGGCGTGGCACGTTTGCAGCCATCGCCCGTGTCGCACGGGCACCCACCGAACGACCAGGTGCGGGTCGAATCAGGGTTCACAAGACGGCCAGCCTCGCGGTACGCGTGGGCCGTTGGGCTCCGGAATCGTCGTAGTCCCGCTCCTGGCGGCCTCGGTCGTGCTCTCCGCGGGCGCCGAGAAGAGCAAGCAGCCGACGCACCATCGTCCCCAGCCGCTCTCGGCCACGAAGGCCTACGAGGGCGGTGACCAGGGAGACGACGTGCTCGAGGCCGCGGCTCGCCGCCCGGTGCGCGAGAGCCCGTACGTGTGCCCATCGGACATGGCGGCCATCGGCCGGTCGTACTGCATCGACGTGTACGAAGCCTCTCTCGTACAGGAGATGCCCGACGGCACCGAGCAGCCGTGGCCGTACTTCGAGAGGCTCCGGCCCGGCGTCGTCGTTCGCGCGGTCAGCGAGGCCGGCGTCTTCCCGCAGGGCTACGTCAGCGGCGTGCAGGCCCGCGAGGCGTGCGAGCGCAGCGGCAAGCGCCTCTGCAGCCCCGGCGAGTGGAAGAGCGCCTGCATGGGGCCGAAGAAGACGATTTTCCCTTACGGAAACACGCGCGAGGTCGGCCGCTGCAACGACAACGGCCGCAGCGCGATGCACTTCTTCAACCCGCAGCTCGACGATGATCCCGATCACCGATGGATGTGGGGCTTCGCCGGCAACATGGTCGACCCGCGGCTCAATCAGCTCGAGGGCACGCTCGCGCGCACGGGTGAGCGGTCCGGCTGCACGAACGACTACGGCGTCTACGACATGGTCGGCAACCTCCACGAGTGGGTGGACGATCCCGACGGCACCTTCCAGGGCGGCTACTACCTCGACACGCACCTGAACGGCGACGGCTGCTACTACCGCACGACGGCGCACCCGATGTCCCACCTGGACTACTCGACGGGCTTCCGCTGCTGCGCCGACGTCGCGGATCTCTAGGCGCTAGCCCTGGCGCTTGCCGATCGCGTCGGTCCAGATGGCGATCATCTCGCGGGTCATCGTCCCCGACGGCTGCAGGCGTGCGTCGCCCCAGCCGCGCTCGAGATCCGGCAGGTACTGCTCGCGCGAGAGCAGCGTGCCCTTGCACACGTGCTCCGACGGCGGCGGTCGAGACGAATCGCTCTCCAGCCGCTCGGCCAGCTCGCGCATGACCCACCCAGGGACTCGGTGCGCCTCGTCCGGATAGGCGAACCCGAAGAGCAGCAGGTGCGCGTAGAGAACGCGCCAGTTATCGCCGAAGCGGCGGAGAAGGCGCTTCCAGTCGAGGAGCTCGGCGGACGCCAGCAGCAGGTGCGCGATGTCGGCCCCGTCGAACCGCTCGCGCTCCATGACGAACGCCTTCGACCAGAGCGTCTCCTCGGGTGGGCACATGGCCACCGGGACGTTCATGACGATGGCCGGAGGCGCGTGGGCGAACCACTCGGAGTCGACCGGCGCCGCACCGTTACCCGCGTTGAAGATGACGTCCACGACGTGCTCCGCATCGCAGTACGCCTTGCCCAGCCAGTGTGGGTAGGGGAGCTCCGTGTTGAGCCCCGCGCGCTCGAGCACCTCGAGCACGCGGCGCGCATCTTCGGGCAGCACGAACAGATCGAGGTCCTTCGTGTTGCGCCGGATGCCGGCATAGGCGGCCAGCGCGAGCGCACCGCCCACGAGATAGGGCACGCCATCGGCATTCAGCGCCCGCAGCGCCGTGGGATAGGTGGGCGGGTCGGCCTCGGGAGGACCCAGGGAAAGGGATCGCTCTGCGCCCACGGCGGGGATGTGGCAACTCGCGTACCGCGCGCGGCGGCGCGCGTCTTGCTGCCTCGACGGTCGACCATGAGCGCACCCGCCGAGGCGAGCGAACGGCACGACCGGCCCATCCGCATCGCGGCCATCGGGGATCTGCATTGCCGCAAGACGTCGGCCGGAACGATCGGGCCGCTCCTGGCGCACGTGAACGACGTGGCCGACGTGCTCCTGCTGTGCGGAGACCTCGTCGATCATGGGCTCGAGGAAGAAGCGCGCATCCTGGCGAAAGAGCTGACGGTGGTGCGCGTGCCGATGCTGGGCGTGCTCGGCAACCACGACTACCAGGCCAACACCGAGTCGATCGTGACCCGCATCCTGACCGAGGCCGGGGTGCAGCTCCTCGACGGCGATGCGGTCGAGGTGCACGGGATCGGCTTCGCCGGCACCAAGGGGTTCCTCGGCGGCTACGGGCGGGGCACGCTCGGTCCGTGGGGCGAGCCGGCCATCAAGCACTTCGTGCAGGAGGCGATCGACGAGGCGCTCAAGCTCGAGGCGGCCCTCGGGCGCTTGCGCACGACCAAGCGCGTGGCCGTGCTGCACTACGCGCCGATCCTCGAGACCTGCGTCGGCGAGCCGGCCGAGATCTACGCGTTCCTGGGGTGCGGCCGCCTCGAGGAGCCACTGCACAACTATCCGGTCGACGTCGTGTTCCACGGGCACGCGCACCACGGCACGCCGGAGGGACACACGGCCAACGGCATCCCGGTCTACAACGTGGCCCTGCCGCTGCTGCGGACCACGATGGCCGGTCGAACGCCCGTGCGCATCGTCGAGGTGTGAGCCTCAGGTGCAAGCCGTTGAAATCACGACGGCGCACTGCGCCATCGGCTCGCGCCTCCGGTCAAGGTCGGCTCGATTCCACACAGCTGCTATCTCCACGTCGATCCGATGGACGCCAAGACCCTGCACACACGCCTCGTCGACGCCGCCAAGCGCTTCCACTCCGAGCTCATCGACGAGCGCGGCGGTCGTGATCCGGTTGCCGCCCTCTTCGCCGAGCGCCGGGCGGGTTACTCGCTCTTCTCGCTCCAGCTCAGCGACGCCGACTGCGAGGCGCTGCGGCCTTACCTCTTCGGTCGTCCCATCCCGCGCAAGGCCGGCGACAAGCCCCTCAGCTGCCTGAACCTCGTCGACGGCGAGTGGCGCCGCACCGCCGAGATGGTGCCCATGAAATCGCTCGCCGACCGGCGCGTCACGCTCTTCGAGCTCGCGCGCTCGCGCGAGGCCGATTGCAAGCAGGCGATCGATCGCGCGCACGCGTTCTGGTCGTCGCTCGAGTGGTCGAACGAGGGGCTCGCGTACCGCAAGCACGTGGTGAAGAACTTCTCGCGCCTCCTCCACTACTTCTACGAGGAGTGCCTCGACGAGCTGCGGCAGCAGACGCCCAAGACGCGGCTCGAGGCGGACAAGGACTTCTGGGAGGCCAAGCGCGCCGCCGATCACCTCGAGGGCAACGCCGAGAAGGCGATGCGCGGCGAGATCGTGCCGACGATGGTCGCGGGGCAGGAGTACTGGAAGGACGCGTACATCCCGGCCGGCGTGTGCACGGTCATCACGCCGATGAACTTCATCTACGGCATCCCGGGCATCCAGATCGTCGCCTGTTACCTCGCCGGCGCGCCCATGATCTTCAAGGGCCACCCCTTCAGCGCCATCACGAGCACCACGATGATCAAGATGCTCATCGCGGCGGGCGCGGACCCGAGGGCCGTCTACAAGCTCGAGGGGTTCGGCGGCGACATCGCGCCGATCGTCGAGGACGAGCGCATCGCGGTGGTCAGCGTCACCGGCAGCGCCGAGACGGCGAAGGCGATCCAGGCCAAGCGCGGCGTGCGCCCCGTGAAGTTCGAGGGCGGCGGCTGCAACTGGTCGTGGATCGACGACGGCTTCTCGGACGAGGAGCTGAAGAAGATCGCCGTGCGCCTGTCCTACTCGAAGCTGGGGCTCGGCTCGCACAAGTGCACGAGTCTGCACGGCATCGCGGCGAGCCGCGCGACGCTCGACAAGATCGAGCCGATGATCGTCGCCGAGATGAAGACGTGGAAGATGGCCGACCCGCGTTCGACGCCGCCGAGCGAGACGAAGATCGTCAGCCCCGTGATGGTGCACAAGGCGAGCACCGTCCAGAGCATCCAGGACAGCGCGCGCGCCGCCGGCGTCAAGGTGCTGCTCGAGGGCGGCAAGCAGAGCGGCAGCGAGTGGGCCGACAACGCCGAGGTGGCGGCGCCCGTCGTGCTCGGACGCGTGACGCCGGAGACGAAGCTCGAGGTCGACTGGGACGGAAAGGAGCAGACGATCGCCCCGGCGCTCACCGAGTTCTTCATGCCCATCCTCGTCACCATGGAGATGGGGACCTTCGACGACTTCGTGCGGTTCTGCGTGAACGTGAACCCGCACGACCTGGCGACGAGCTTGTGGACGCGCGACGACGCGAAGCTCTGGCGTGCGCGGCGAACCATCGGCGGGATGCTCAAGGAGAACGACGGCACCGACAGCGCCCTCGAGTGGGAGGAGTTCGGTGCCAGCGGCGTCGGGGACAGCGGCAACACGGGTGTCGGCGATGCCACGACGACGATCGCCATGTTCTGCCGGCGCCAAAAGGGCCGGCATTTCGTGCTCTGAGTTGCTTTTGCGGGGCTCAGGGCCTAGAAAGCCCCTGCAATGTCGACGTCCGAAGAAGCAGCGCAGAAGCGGTTCGCGGAGCAGGACAAGAACTGGACCGGGCCGAAGTTCATCGGGCTCGGCATCGTGACGCTCGCGATCTGCCTCTCGCTCATCTACCTGATGTCGACGACGACGGGCTGCTCGCTCCAGATCGTCCCCTGAGCGACAGCGCCGCGCGCGCCTCCGCCGTGTCGTCGAAGGGCCGGGTCACCCCGCCCACGGTCTGATCGGTCTCGTGGCCCTTGCCGGCCACGAGGATCACGTCGTCCTCGCCGGCGTCGAGGACGGCGCCACGGATCGCCTCGCGGCGGTCGAGCACCACGCGGACGTCGGTGCCCGGCGCGATGCCGGCCCGGATGGCGTCGGCGATTCGGGCCGGGTCTTCGCCACGCGGGTTGTCGCTCGTGAGGACGACGCGATCGGCTCGCGAGGAGGCGGCGCCCATCGGGCCGCGCTTGGCGACGTCGCGATTCCCGCCGGCGCCGAAGACGACGACGAGGGTCCCGCGGCAGAGCGCGCGTGCGGCGGCGATCGTGCGCGCGAGAGCGTCGGGCGTGTGCGCGTAGTCGACGACCACGTGCGGGCCACGCGCCTCGTGCGCCACCGGCTCGAAGCGGCCGCGCGGGACGGGCGCTTCTGCGAGCGCCGCCGTCGCCTCGGCGAGGGGCACGCCCGACACGAGCGCAGCGCCGAGCGCAGCGAGCGCGTTCTCCGCGTAGACGTCGCCGATGGCGCGCAGACGAAGCTCCGTGGACACGTCGTCGCCGAACCCCCGCACGCGCACCGCCACGCGCGTGCCGCTCCACGATGGCTCGACCGAGATCGCGAGGATCTCCGGATCCGCGTGCTGCGCGCCGCGAGAGAGGACCGCGTAGCGCACGGTGCGCACGCCAGGCGGTACGACCTCCGCGACGAGCGCCGACGCGTCATCGCATGCGTTGAGGACCGCGGCGCCTCCCTCGGGCAGCGAGAGAAAGAGCTGCGCCTTGCTCGCCAGGTAGTGCTCGGGCGACCCGTGCGCGTCGAGGTGATCGTGCGAGAGGTTCGTGAAGACCCCGACGCGGCAAGGCCACACGCGCGCGAAGCCGCGCGCGAGCGCCTCGCTCGTCAGCTCGATGGCGGCGTAGCGCCCGCCTCGCTCGGCGGCGGCCCGCATCGTCGCGAGGAACCCCTCCCAGTCGCGCGAGCACGCGAAGGGCTCGTCGTCGAGGAACGAGCCCAGCGTGGTCGTCTGCGCCACCGGACGCGCGAGGCGCCCGAGGCACGCCGCCGCCCAGCGGGTGGTCGACGTCTTGCCGTTCGTCCCGGTGACGCCGACGGTGACGAGAGGCTCCAGAGGCGGCTGGCTTTCGGTCTTCAGTATTTCAGTGATGCCCGCTGGCGGTGGCGCCGAGGCCTTCGATGCACGAGTAGAGGCCGGCGGAGCAGCCGCCCGCCACGCACTGCGCGACGGCGTCCTGGCCGGCGCTGCTCAGGCCCGAGAGCATCGACACGCAGTCGCTCGAGCTCACCTTGCACGGACCGGCGGCGATCTGACAGAGCTGCGCGGTCGTGTTGTCCGGGCACGCCTTCGCCAGGGCAGCCTTGCCGCAGTCGTAGTCGTGCTGGGCGTCGCACATGTTGGCGCCGAGGCCGTTCATGCAGGCGATGGCGTTCGCGCCCACCTTCGGGTCGAAGTACTGCAGGTAAGCCTGGCAGCGCTGCATCGGGAACGCGTTGCCCGAGCAACTCGACGTGAGCGACGCTGAGCACGTCGGGGCCGTGATTCCGCCCTGGTCGAGGCACGCACCGGGTGCCGGCGCGGGCGGATTCGGCGTCGGCGCGGGCGTCGGGCCGGGATGGGGGCCGATCGGCAGGATGTGGGGTGGGGCCGATGGAGTGTTCGAGGCCTGTCCCTCGTGGAGCGGCCGGATGTGCGGGTTCGCGGCGCTCGGGGCCTGCGGCTGCGCCGGTGTCTGCGCCGCGGGGGGAGGCGGGGCGGGCGGAGGGGGAGGCGGCGGCTGGTACTCCTTGACGACGCACGCGACCGCCGAGGCCGCGATGACGCCCGTGAAAACGTGGAAAAGCGACCGATCGACCTTCATCCCAACCCTCCTAGACGGCCTAGACCATACGTTAGACGGTCGCCGGGAGGAACCCTTGCAATGCGGCGCGTCTAGCCGGCAGGGCTGAGGCTCAGGGGATAGACCACCGTGACGGTGCCCCCCTCCGGCTCGGGGAAGGAGAGGGCCCCGAAGGCGCGCACGATGCAGGAGACGACGCCCGCGTCGGGGAGGCTGGACTCGCCCGGGGCATCGGTGGCGAAGGCCACGCTGCCGTCGCGCCCGATGAGGAACCGGGTCACGACGCGCCCCTGGAGGCCGGGGTTGCCATCGAGCCCGCGCTCGTAGCAGTAGCGGAAGCGGCCCATGTTCTGGCGCACGATGCGCTGGATCGTCTCGGGCGGCAGGCGGCCGTTCACCAGGGTCCCGTCGCAGCCGCAGACGGCGGCACGCACCGTGTGGCGGCCGCCGAGCCGGCCCCAGCCCCCCATTCCGCCTGCTCCCTCGCCACTGCCGCCGGTGTGACCGATCGCGCCGAACATCCCGATGGCGATCCCCTCGCCTCGCCCGCCTGCCCCCTCGCCGATGCCCCCGAGCCCGTCGCCCGGACCGAACGCCGCGTTCGTTCCCGTGCCCGCGCCCCGGCCGAAAGCGCCGATGCTCCCGAGACCGATGGCCTGGGCGCGTCCCCCACCGCCTTCGCCCGTGCCGGTCAAGCCGAGGCCGCCCCACGCGAAGCTGTCCTCGATCGTGCGGCCCCACAAGGGAGCGAGCGTCGTCGAGGTGCTCGTGCCCTCGGTCGACTCCGCGCGCCATGGCGTGGTCGCCCAGCCGCTCGTGTCGAGCGTCGCCAGCGTGCCGATCACCCCGAAGCTGGCCGCCTCGCGAAGGGCCGCTTCGCGGGGCCGCGAGACAGCAGGATTGCTCGCTCGGCCGAGGACGCTCGCGTGCCCGACGCGCGCCTTGCTCACCGAGCTGCCCGGCGAGCCTTCCTCGCCGAGGGCACGCGTTCCGGTGCCACCTCCCCGGCGTCCATCGCCTCCCTGGCCCGGGGCGGGGTCGTCGCCCCTTTCTGCGGGGTCGATGCGCAGGCGCTCGCGCTCGCCGCTCGCGTCGAGCATGGCGCGCATCAGAGCGATTCTGTCCTCGATGGATTCCGCATCCGGCTCGTCGTCCGGCAGACGCGCCGAGACGAGCGCCAGCGCCGCGAGCACCGCCAGGTGCACGTAGCCGGAGAGGATCTGCGCGCCTCCCATCGACAGCGGTTCACCCACGAACATTTGGACCCCGCCCGGACCCCCGAGTTCCCGTTGCACGCGAGACTCGCGGGGGTACGCTCCCGGACCATGCAGCAAGGGGTACCCGCGGGCGCATCGTCCATCACCGAGCTCGACGCAGCCTGGTCCATCGGCTCTCCGGGACCGCGCCTGCGCGCCCTTCGCACCGCGGCCGAGAAGCTGCGCGACCGCTTCGCGGCGGGTCCGCGCGCCGTCGCCGTGCGCACGCTGCCCATCATCTTCTCTCCGTATCCGACGAAGCACGCCTTCTTCGGCGCCGCGCTCTCGCCCGCGCCGTTCGTCGTGTTCACGCACCGGTGCGCGGTCGTGCAGTTCCTCCAGCGCGGGGAGCTGAAGACGCTCCTCTTCAACCCGACCGACGTGCCGGGCGCGCGCTCCACCCCCTACTTCGAGCGCCTCGCGGCGGGCGTGCCCGAGCGGCTCCAGAAGGTCATCGCGAAGGAGTTCGCTCCGCTCACCCAGCAGCTCTCGGATCTCGGGATCCGCCCCGAGGACGTCGACTACGTCGCCTACGACCACCTGCACGTGCAGGACCTGCGGCCCATCGTCGGCACCGAGGACGGGCGCATCGAGGCGCGCTACCCGAACGCCACGCTGCTCGTGCCCAAGGTGGAGTGGGACGACCTGGACGACGTCCATCCCATGCAGCGCGCCTGGTTCGTGCGCGACGGCAAGCTGGGCGTGAAGAAGGACCGCATCGTCCTCACCACGGGCGATCTTGCGCTCGGCGACGGCGTGATGCTGCTGCGCACGCCGGGGCACACTTCGGGCAACCAGACGCTCTTCATGAGCACGGCGTCGGGCGTGTGGGGGATCAGCGAGAACGGCACCTGCGCCGACAACTGGTCGCCCATGGACAGCCGCATCCCGGGGCTGCGCGCCTTCTGCCGGCGGCAGGACGTCGACGTGGTCCTCAACGCGAACACCCCCGAGCGCGGGGCCGACCAGTACACCTCGATGGTCCTCGAGCGCACCATCGTCGACCGGGTCGCCCGCGCCCCCGGCTTCGTGCAGATGTTCCCCTCGAGCGAGGTGACGCCGAGCCCGCTTTCGCCCGGGCTTCGGCCGACCATCCTGCACCGCGCCATCGAGCACGGTGGACTGGTCCCGACGGCGTCTTCGGCTCGCTCCGCCACCCCCGTTGCGTCCCCATCCGGACGCGTGCGAACATGGGCTTCACCATCATGAGCGACGACGAGCGCAAGAGCGCCA
Source organism: Polyangiaceae bacterium (assembly GCA_035499695.1). Taxonomy (GTDB): domain Bacteria; phylum Myxococcota_A; class Polyangia; order Polyangiales; family Polyangiaceae; genus Palsa-1150. The sequence goes on along the minus strand of DATJYG010000213.1, from coordinate 3,419 downwards.
CCGACGTCTCCAAGAGCGACAAGCGCAAGCAAAGCCTCTATTTCCCGGAGGCGATGCTCGAGGAGATCCAGAAGGAGGCGCAGCGCCTTCAGCGTTCGATGTCCTGGGTCGTGCAGCGTGCGTGGAAGCACGCTCGGCGCGAGATCAAGGGCATCCCCGGCTCGAACGAGCCCGGCGCCTGACCCCGGCACGCGTGGGCGCGTGCGAATCGTGACGTCGGACCGCTGACGGGCGGGATTTTGCCGAGAAAAGGCGAGCTGTCGGCCTCGGCCTGAGCCTTGCTCTGGGCTCGTGTCGGAGGTCAACCCCATGAAACGCGTGAGCGGCGGCATCGCCGTCCTGTTCGCGCTGTCGGGGCTCGTCTGCGCTCAGCAAGGGTGCGGCGGCCGCGAAGCGCTCATCATCGGACCGGGAGGAGACGGAGGCGAAGACGGCTCCCCCGGCGACGATGGATCGCCGGGCGACGACGGCAACACGCCTGGTGATGACGGAGGCGTCGTCGGTCATCACGACTCCGGCAGCGGGAGCGGCGGCAGCAGCGGCGGAAGTAGCGGAAGCAGCAGCGGCGGCGGGCACGATGCGGGCGGGCCTGACGGGAGCACGCACGACGCGGGCGGGCCGGACGCGAGCGGACACGATTCGGGCTCGCCGTGCGGGACGCTCACGGAGTGCAACGGGAAGTGCGTCAACACGCAGAACGACCCGAACAACTGCAACGCGTGCGGACACGCCTGCCCGGCTCCCACGGATGGCACGGCCACCTGCAACGCGGGCACGTGCGGCATCGCCTGCGACACCGGATTCCACGCGTGCGGCAGCACGTGCGCCGACGACAACTCGATCGCCACGTGCGGCACGTCGTGTACGGCGTGCCAGGCGCCGGCCAACGGCGTCCCGCAGTGCAACGGCACGTCGTGCTCGTACACCTGCCAGCCTGGCTACAGCGTGTGCTCGACCGGCTGCTGCACGTGCGGCGACACGCAGACCGACCCGAACAACTGTGGCTACTGCGGCCACAGCTGCGGCGGCCAGCAGTGCGTCGCGGGCGTGTGCACCTCGGTCGTCGTCGCGACGATGCAGGCCAACGCGTACTCGATCGCGGCCGACGACCAGAACGTCTACTGGACCACGGAGGGCACGGGCATGAACGCCGGCGACGTGCTGCAGGAAGCCATCGGCGGCAGCGCCGTCACGACGCTCGCCTCGGGCCAGAGCCAGTACCCCGGCGCCATCGCGGTCAACGGCTCGGACGTGTACTGGACCAACGAGTACCAGGGCGGCGGCCTGCAGTTCGTTCCCGTGGGTGGCGGCACGACGCACCCGCTCGCGACGAACCTCGACGCACCGACGGCGATCTCCATCTCCGGAAGCACCATCTTCTTCACGCTGGACCCGTACGGACAGCCGAACGCCGGCGCCGTGCTCAGCATGCCGCTCGCCGGCGGGGCGACGACCACGATCGCCTCGGGGCAGAACGGTCCCGGCTCGGTCGCCGTCGGCAAGTCGTCGGTCTTCTGGACGACGCAGACGGACCTCATGTTCGCCGCGATCAAGGGGGGCAAAGCGAAGACCTTCGCCTCGATGACGTACCCGTACGCCGTCGCGGCCGACCAGTCGAACGTCTACTGGTGCTCGGGCATCGACAGCGGCGGCGTCTTCCAGGAGCCGGCCGGCGGTGGAGCGACGGTGACGCTCGCGTCGGGTCAGTACTACCCCAACTACATCGAGGTCGACGGCACCAACGTCTACTGGACCACCGGCCAGGGAGGCGTCGGGACGGTCATGATGGCCGCGATCAACGGCGGCACCCCCGTGACCCTCGCGTCGGGCCAGGCGTACCCCACGTGGCTCGCCATCAACTCCACGCGCGTCTTCTGGGTCGACTTCGGCGACGGGACGATCCGCTCCGTCCCGAAGTGAAGGGGTGAGCCATCTCGTGGCATCACGCGTGCTTCTCCGCGATGCGTGATGCCAGGCGATGTCGAGGTGGCGAATCGTGCCCTCGAGTACCTCGAGAGACACCACTGCATGAGCATTGCAACGGATGGCCCGCGCGGGCTCTGGGCCACGACGGTCTTCTACGTGAACGACTCGTTCGTGCTGCACTTCCTGTCGCTGAGCAATACGCGACACGCATTGAACATCGAGGCGAACCCGCACGTCGCCGCGACGATCGGCGGCGATGCGGAGGACTGGTCGGGGGTGAGCGGCATCCAGCTCGAGGGGCGCGTGGCTCGGGTCGAAGATCCCGACGAACATCGGGCCGTCATGGCTGCATTCGTCAAGCGGTACCCTTTCGCGGACTCCATGTGGTGGTGGACCGGGACAGCCCTCGCGCCGGGCGTGGAGCAACTCGTGTATCGCGTCCAACCGGTGAGCTTGTTGTTCGTGGACCATTCGTTCCGAGACGAGCGCTTCGAGGTCGCTCCGAGACACCTCGCTAGGCAGCCTCCGAGCGTGCACCGATGAGCTCTCGGGCCAGCTGGGCCCAGTGGTCGAGGGCGCAGTCCACGAGGAAGTTCTCCCGCACGCGCTCGTAGGCGGAGTCGCCGAGACGCCGCGCGAGCGCGTCGTCGCCGAGAGCCAGCCGCAGCAGCCGCGCGAATTCGGGCAGGTCGTTTGGCGAGCGCAGGAGCAGACCGTCGACGCCGTCGCGGATCTGATCCTGGATGCCACCGACGCCGCTCGCGACGACGGGCCGCCGCTTCCACATCGCCTCCGTCACCGTCAATCCGAAGCCTTCGCGCAGGCTCTTCTGCACGACGACCGCGGCGTGCCGCTGTAGCGCGTTCGTTATCGCCGCGTTCTCGTCGAGGTCGGCCATCGGCAGCAGAGCCAGGTGGATGGACCGTCGGCGCGCTTCGGGCAGCGCGCGCCACCGCCGCTCCAGGTCGTCGAAGACGCGCCCGGCCTCGGGATCGTCTGCCACCGCGTCGATGCTCGGTCCGGCCAGCACCAGGTGCGCGCCTCCCGGAGCGTTCGGCTCGACCAGGCGCGCGAAGGCGTCGAGGACGCCCGCGTGGTCCTTCATGACGTCCCAGCGGGAGACCTGCACGACGAGCGGCGTGTCCCACGAGGGCGACGGCCCCACACAGAGGACCTCGGCCATGCGGTCGACGCGACCCTTGCTGCCGTCGTCGCGCACGAACAGCGCCGCGCCCGGACCCGGCGGACCTTCCACGAGCCCGACGCGGGCGAGGATGGCGCGGACCGTCGCGTCGTCCATCGGCTGGTTCTTCGCCGAGAACGGGTCGATGTTGGGCGGGAGCACCATCATGCGCTTGCCGCGCAGCCATGCCGGCGCGTACCCGGCGCGTGTGAACACCGCCATCGGCACGTTCTCGAGGTACGGACGCAGGAAGCTCCAACCGCGGTCGACCTCCCCGTCTTGCCCCTCGTAACCGATGTGGCAGCGCCAG
>DATJYG010000212.1:0-8867 GCA_035499695.1 Polyangiaceae bacterium | reverse complement strand
AGATCCGCCCCATCGTCGCCTGGCAGAACCCGGACTGGCTCTTCGTGATCAACCCGATCCTCGACCAGCCGCTCGCCGGCGCCGACGCCTCGCAGGGCCCCTCCTTCCAGCCGGCGCTCAAGGTGGCGCGCACCGTTGGGCCCGTCGCGCTCGGCATCGAGTACTACGCGACGCTCGGTCCGGTGTCGGCGATCCTGCCCTGGAGCCAGCAGGACCAGCAGGTCTTCGAGTGCGCCGACCTGATCTCGGTCGAGCACCTCGAGCTCAACGCATGCGTGGGAGAGGGCCTGACCCAGGAGAGCGAGGGCGTCGTCCTCAAGACGATCCTCGGCTACACCTTCGGCCCCGAGGCAACGACGCCGATGCAGCATGCAGCATCGAACCGGAGACGAACGCCATGACACTCGCCGTCGGAGACCGCGCCCCCGATTTCACCCTGCCCGACGCGGGCGGCAAGCCCACCTCGCTCCACGATCTCGAGGGCAAGGGGCCGATCGTCGTCTTCTTCTATCCGAAGGACGACACCCCCGGCTGCACGGTCGAGGCATGCACCTTCCGCGACCGGTTCGACGCCTTCGTCCAGGCGGGCGCTGCCGTGGTCGGCATCAGCTCGGATCCGCCCGAGTCGCACGGCCGGTTCGCCCAGAAGCACGGGCTGCCGATGACGCTCCTGAGCGACGTGGACGGCAAGGTGCGCGCCTCCTGGGGAGTCAAGGCGACGCTCGGTCTCTTCCCCGGTCGGGCCACGTTCGTTCTCGACAAAGGTGGCGTCGTCCGTCACGTGTTCGTCTCCCAGCTGCGGGCCGGGGCCCACGTCACCGAGTCCCTCGCGGTCGTGAAGGAGCTTGCTCTGGGGTAACCTGTACGGACGGGCATGTCCGACGGGAAGGTCACGGCGGCGCGCAGCGACGCGAAGGACACGGCAGCGCGCAAGATCGGACGCTACGTGCTCTTCCAGGAGATCGCCCACGGCGGCATGGCCACCGTGCACATCGGGCGTCTCCGGGGGCCCGCGGGCTTCTCGCGCACCGTGGCCATCAAGCGGCTGCACCCGCAGTTCGCGCGCGACCCCGAGTTCGTCGCCATGTTCCTCGACGAGGCGCGGCTCGCGGCGCGCGTGCAGCACCCGAACGTCGTGAGCGTGCTCGACGTCGTGGCGGCCGAGGGCGAGCTCTTTCTCGTCATGGACTACGTGCACGGCGAGTCCTTCGCGAAGCTGCACAAGGCGTCGCGCGACGCGAACAAGCCGCCGCCCCCGCGCATCGTGACGGCGATCGCGAGCAACGTGCTCGACGGCCTCCACGCCGCGCACGAGGCCCGCAACGAGCGGGGCGACCCGCTCGGCCTCGTGCACCGCGACGTGACGCCGCAGAACGTCATGGTGGGCGCCGACGGGGTGGCCCGCATGCTCGACTTCGGGATCGCGAAGGCGAGCCAGTACGCCCACGCGACGACGCGCGAGGGGCAGATCAAGGGCAAGGTGAACTACATGGCGCCCGAGCAGGTCTCGGGCGAGCACGTCGACCGCCGGACCGACGTCTACGCCGCCTCGGTGATGCTCTGGGAGGCGCTGACGGGCAAGCGCTTCATGCCCATCGGGGAGTTCATCGCCACGGCGCAGCTGATCCTCACGCGCGATCATCCGAAGCCGAGCGAGATCAACCCGGACGTTCCGAAGGAGCTCGACGACGTGATCCTCAAGGGGCTCGCGCGCGATCCCGGGCAGCGCTGGCAGAACGCGCACGAGATGGCGGCTGCCCTCGAGAAGGCCTATCCGGTGGGAAGCACGCGCGAGGTCGGCGAGTGGGTGAAGGCGGTGTACGCGGACGCCCTCATCCAGCGGGCCAAGTCGGTCGCCGAGATCGAGAACCTCGAGCTTCCCGCCGCCGGCTCGGATCGACCGCGAGCGGCCTCCCACGCCTCGCTCCCTCACATCGCGATCCACATCCCGAAGTCGCCTCGCGTTCCGGACGGGACTCCGTCCAACGTGGAGACGCCCGCAGGCGTACCGAAGACCCGGCCGATGACGCGCTATGCGATCGTCGCCGGTGGAGCGGCGCTGGCGCTCCTGCTCGTCGGGTCGCTGGCGCTGTCGACGTCCAAGCACGAACCGCCTCCGGCGGCGAGCGCGGCCGCCGCGTCGGGCCCGGCCCTTCCGGTGATCCCGCCTCCCGTTCCCACGCCGGATCCATCCACGCTGGCGCAGGGCGCGCCGGCAGACCCCTCGGCCACCGCGAGCGCCCAGGACCCGTCGTCGCCGCCCGCGGCACCCATCGGCGGTCCAGCACGACGCTGGGCCTCTCCGAGGCGATTCCCGACGCCGAAGCCGGGGTGCAATCCGCCGTACACGATCGACGCCAACGGCGTCCGCGTGCCCAAGCGCCAGTGCTTCTGAGCTCGTGATTGAAGTACGATGGCGCCGATGGTCGCCCTGCGGCGTCGTGGGCTCGCGCTCCTCGCGCTGCTGACCATCGCCGTCCCCACGGTGTCGCGCGCCGACCCGCCGGGCAAGGACCAGTGCTTCGACGCTTACGAGAAGGCGCAGCGCCTGCGCAAGGACTACAAGCTGCGGGCGGCCCACGAGCAGCTCCTCACGTGCGCGGCGGACTCGTGTCCGACCTTCGTGCAGCAGGACTGCAGCAAGTGGCTGGGCGAGGTGGAGACGAGCACGCCCACCATCGTGGTGCTCGCGAAGCACGCCGACGGCAGCGCGATCGACGGGGCGAAGGCCACGCTGGACGGGGCGCCGCTCGCCGATTCGCTCGACGGGCGCGCCGTGCCGGTGGATCCGGGGCCGCACGACCTTCGCTGCGAGGCGAACGGCGTGGTCGTCCAGAAGCACATCGTCGTGGCCGAGGGTCAGAAGAACCAGCCGTTCTACGTGGCGATGGAAGGGGGGGCCTCGGACTCCAGCGCCGATGGGTCTTCGTCCGCGTCGGGCGAGCAGCCGGCTCCGGGTGCGTCCGGGGGCAGGAAAATCCCGACGGCCACCTGGGTGCTGGGCGGAGTGGCGGCGGCGGGTGCGATCTCCTTCGCCGTGTTCGGCCTCATGGGCCACAGCGTCCAGTCGTGCGCGCCGAACTGCACCCAGTCGCAGGTGAACGATCTGCGTCGCGACTACCTGATCGCCGACGTCTCCTGGATCACGGGCCTCGTCGCCGCCGGCTTCGCGGTCTACTTCGCGCTCACGGCGCCATCGTCTCCCCCGCCCGCGCCGGTGACGGCGATTCGCTGGTGATCCTGGCTCACTGGCACGCGTGCGAGACGCACGAACCGCTGCAGCACGTGTTGTTCGCGCCGCCGTAGCAGCTCTCTCCACTCGGGCTGCACGGAATGCAGACGCCGGAGTTCGGCTCGCAGGCGAGCCCGGAGCAGCAGTCGCTCGTCGTGGCGCAGCAATCGCCGGTCTGGTTGCACTGCCCGCCGCTGCTGCTGCCGCTGCTGCCCCCGCTGCTGCTTCCCCCCGACGAGCCGTCCATCGCGTCCGAGCGACCGGCGTCGCCGCTGCCCTTGTTGCCGCCCATCAGCTCCTGATCCGACGGCGCGGTCAGCGAGCAATGCACCACGGTCGCCGCGAAGAGGGCGGCGGCGATCGCGTGCGGGAGGCCCTGAGCCACGGTCCATCACTATAGCGCGCTCCTCGGGTACCATCGGTTCCGTGACCGGCCGCACCTTCGCCATCGGCGACATCCACGGGGACCTCGAGGGGCTCGAGCGCGTCTTCCGGCGCTTCCCGAAGCTCGAGCCGACCGACACCGTCGTCTTCGTCGGCGACTACGTCGACCGGGGACCGAAGTCGGCGCAGGTCATCGAGTTCGTGCGCAAGCTGCAGCGCGAGGGGCCGCCGCGCGTCGTGGCGCTCCGGGGCAACCACGAGGACGCGTGGCTGCGCGTCATCTCGCAGGGGTGGCCGGAGTTCGTGATCCCGCCGGGCAACGGATGCCTCGCGGCGATGCGCTCCTTCACGGGCGGCAAGCCGCCGGCGCCGGACGAGAAGCCCAAGGCCGCGGAGGAGAGGCCGCTCCATACGGGCTCCTTCTTCCCGCCCGACGTCGTCGAGTGGATGCGGTCGCTCCCGTTCTTCCACGAGGACGAGCACGCGATCTACGTGCACGCGGGCCTGCCGCGCGCGGGCGACGGGTTCGCGCACCCCGCGAAGGTCGAGCAGCCCGCGGCGCTGCTCTGGCTGCGCGACGAGGACTTCTTCCGCAACTACCAGGGCAAGCTCGTGGTCTTCGGGCACACGGCGACGGCGTACCTGCCGCCGGAGATCAGCTCGTACACGCCGGAAGACCCGCTCGACATATGGGCCGGTCCCTGCTGCGTCGGGCTGGACACCGGCGCCGGCAAGGGCGGGTTCCTCACCGCCATCGAGCTACCGAAGATGCACGTCTACGAGTCGCGCTGAGGGCCGTTCCCGAAGCTCTTCGGACCGCTGCCGTCCCACGCGAGGAACTGCGCCACCGGGCCCGAGGGCGCCGGGTGGATCACCAGGTGCGTGCGCGCGGCGCGGAAGACGTGCGCGGCCTGCTCGGGATCAGCCGGCGGCTCGGCCTCGTGCCACGAGCCGACGTTCACGTAGGTCGCGGCGCCCTCTGCGACGGGCACCATCGCGGGCGAGTGGGTGTGCCCCATCACCACGAAGGCGGCCGGGAAGAGGCGCGCGAGGTGCCCGGCGCGCTCGGCGAGCGTCTCGTCGTTGTCGAGCTTCTCGCCGAACCACTCGCGCCGCCGCGACGAGAAGTACCGGTGCGCGAAGGCCCACGCGCCCCCGACCGCCGCGACCGAAGCCCACGTGATCCAAGAATGGTACGGGGCGAAGAGCACGACGGCGGCGATCGCCGCGGTGGCCAGGATTCCGACGGCGAGCCGGTCGAGCAGCAGGCTCGCGAGGATCTTCTCGGCCGAGACCGTGACGGGCGGCACCTGCAGCGCGGCCAGCGCGCGCAGCTTCTCGATCCCCAGGCGCGTCTTCTCGGCGAGCAGCCCCATGCGTCGCTCGTGCTCCTGGCGAAGGCCGCGCGTGGCCTCCGAGAGGTGTGCGCGGCGCAGCCGGAACAGCTCGACGACCGCCGACAGGTAGCGCACGAAGAGGCGCACGAGGCCGCCGAAGCCCATGCGGGCGCCGAGGAGCACGTAGTCGACGAGCCCCATCTTGTCGTGGCCGTACTCCGGCACGCCTCGCGTCGGGCGCACGACCCAGCGCAGGAGGACGTCCGAGAAGGTGCGGGCGATGCGCCTCGGGTCGAGCGGCGAGAGCGGGGCGAGCCCGTTCTCGGTCGAGCACAGCGTGTCGTACTGGTGCCCGTGCTCGACGTAGGCGACGCCGCCCACGTAGTAGAACCAGGGCGCGAACTCGACGCGCCCGAGGTACGCGTCGGCGCCACCGTTCGACACGTGGCCGCGCGCGACCGCCGTCTCGAGGAGCAGCGCGAGCATCTCCTCCTTCACGCCGTCCCAGTGGAACTCCACGTCGTGGTTGCCGTGCACGATGGTGAGCGCGTGCCCGTCGGCGACGAAGTCGGCGAGCGCGTCGAAGACGACGCGGTGGCGAGCGCCCACGGCGCGGAGCTTCACGCGCGCGTGATCGGAGGCGTTGCCGAGCCCGTGCTCGCGCTCCTCCTCGCTCGGCTCGGTGTCGAGCGCGCGACCCCGAGGCAGGATGGTCATCCCGATGAAGTCGATGAAGTCGCCGGCGATGACCAGACGCCACCGCTTGCCGGTGGGCGGCGTGCGCCGGTAGTGCGCGAGCAGGCTCGCCAGATCGGTGTCCACCTTCTCGGAGCGCCGGATCCCGTCGGGGTCGAGATCGTTCAGATCGTTGCCGAGGTGCACGTCCGAGAGGATGAGAAGGCTCTCATCGAAAGATGGGCAAGGAGTACTGCTCACTTCCATAACTCTGCGATGCCGGAGCCCCTCCAGCAAGCGCACCACCGCTCGAGCCAGGGCGAAATGGCGGGGAAATGACGAAGCCGGCCCGGGCTCAGGTCACGGTACCGGCGGCTTGGGCGGCTTGTTTGCCAGGATGCCGGCGATGGCCTGCTTGCGGGCCTCTTGCATGGGGCGCGTCTCGTCGCCGGCCGGGTCCAGGGCCCTCGCCCGGTCGAGGTCCGCGAGGCACTCGTCCCACCGCCTCGCGTCGCACTCGGCCACCGCATCGCGTCGTATGTCGGCGGCTGCCACCAGGTCCGTCTTCTGGGGGGCGGGTGGCGTTGGCGTGCGCGAGGGAGGCGGCTGCGGCGCGGGAGCTTCCGGGGCGGGCGTCCGGTGCATCGTCACGTAGACGATCCCGCCGCCGACGGCCGCGCCCACCGTCGCGGCGACGAGCCAGACGACCGCCGGAGGCGCCCGGCGCTCGGGGCGGATCGAACGGACACGCTCGCGATCGACCAGCTCCTTGCGCTTGCGGGCGGCCACCCGCTCTTCGAGCTCGCGTCGCCACGCCTGCGCCCTCTCGCGCTCGGCCGCGACGTCCACGCCCATGTCGGCGAGCTCCTTCTCGGCCTCCGCGACGCTCTCGTTCGCGGCGCGCTGGAACTCGAGCTCGTCCTCGGCCGCTTCGTTCACGGCAGTCCGCCAGACCTTCTCCGGGCTGCGCTTGGTGGCCATGTCACGCCTTCTCCTGCTTCTTAGCCTGCAACCGCTGCACGTACCGCACCCTGCGGTCGCGCGCGCGGTAGAACTCCTCCACGCGCCGGCCGCTCCGGCGCGCCATTTCCTCGAGGTCGTCGACGTCGTCGAGGGAGTACTGGATCCACTCGAGGTTCACGGCGTCGCCCGTCGCTTCGAAGTGTGCCCTCATCGCCGCGAGCTCCCCTGATGCCTTCTCGCGGCCCTCGACGCTCTCCTCGTACGCGACCATCAAGTCCTCCGGCGACCGCCCGGGGGTGCCCTCCTCGAGCGTCGCGACCTCGGTGAGGTACTCGACCTCGTTCTCGCGCTCGGTGATGCCCGCCTCGGCGGCGTGGCTTCGCTCGCTGCGGACGACTCCGCACAGATACGCGCCGAGGCCCACCTTGTCCGGATCCCACGAGCAGCGCTCCCAGAGGATCCGGCACGCGTCGTCGACCATCTGGCGCGACGCCGCCACGTTCTTCTTCGTGAGCTTCATCGCGTAGGCCATCGCCTGCAGCCGCGCGCCTTCGAGGTCGTGCTCGAGGAGCATCTCCTCGAACCGCGCCCTCTGCTCCGCGCTCGGCTCGCCGCGCCTGACCGTCTCGTGCCACTCGAAGAACCGCAATCGATCGCCTCCCCGCGTGCTCTCCCCTCGGCGAATCGTCACCGCCCACCCTCTCGCGGAGCCGGGGCCCACGAGAGGGGGGCGAATGCCGCGGGACCGAAGGAGACCACGTCCGCACGCACGGCGCGGTCGCGTTCGAGTCCCTACTTGTTCACGCTCGGCCGCTCAGCCCTTCGGCGGAGCGGTCGCGGCACCGCCAGGGCTCGGGGCGGGCGCTTCCGCGGGGGCGGGAGCCTCCGGAGCCTCGGCCGGCGCGGGCGCCCCCGGCGTCACGACGAGAGTCGCCGTGACGTTGCCGTGAATCGCTCGCTTGGCCTTCGGTCCCTTGGTCCCGCGCGCTTGGCGCGTCGCCTCGGCCTTGGCAGCAGCGGCCGCCTTCTCCACCGTCTTCTTGGGCGTCGGCTGCTTGCGCGGCGTCAGCCCGAAGTCGGCGAGGGACGTGGTGTCGTTCGCGAACATGATGCGAATCAGTCCCTCGAACGCGTTCATGAACGCGAGGAGAGCCGGCATCGCAGCTTGCTCGGACTTCACCTTGTCCCTGGCGGTCGCCCGGGCCGCCACGGCGGCCGTGCGGTTGTCGATGAGCGATTGAAGCTCAGCGACCGCCTGGTCCACCGTGACGTTCGCGAAGCCCCCCGTGAACGTGAGGACTTGCGTCCCGTTCGCGAAGTGCTTGCGCGCGCCCGCGATGAGTTTCCCCGCGCGGGCGGCCCGAGTGCCTTTTCCTTGTGTCGTCGTACCCATTGCACATCACCTCCTTTCCGGTACTGAGGGCTCGGTCCGAGCTTCCCGGCTCGTCCTCGCCTCTCACCCGGTATGCCGACGCCGACCCCCTGATTCCGCGCTCCGGCGGCAACTATTTTTCGAGATCGAGCGATCCCGCGCGCTTAGGCGTGCGAAGAGCGGGGCGCGCGCTCGCGAACGCGCGCCATTCGCGCGCGAATGCATCGCGTTCGGTAGCGAATGCTTCGCGTTCGCAACCATGCGCGAGGCATTCGGTACCGAATGCGGCCCCTTCGCTCACGAACGCTCGTCATTCGCTACCGAAGGGGAGGCGCACGCTTGCGAATGACTCGCGTTCGCTACCGAATGCGACGCGCACGCAACCATGCGCAACCCATTGGGTACCGAATGGGAGGTGCACGCGCTCGAACGCTCGGCCTTCGTCAGCGAACGAGAGGCGCATGGTTCCCTGCGCCCCACGTTCGGTGCCGCACGCCGAGCGCGCGGCCTACGGGCAGTGGAAATCGCTGAGCTGGAACGTCGGCAGGTCGGCGGTGGGGCTCCCGAGGAGCCGGAATATGCAGGGACCAGCGACCTGGCCGACAATCGGATCGATCAGGTTCCCGACGAGGTTGGCGCAGATCTGCGATTCGGACTCGATGTGGAAGTCGAGAATCGTCGACGAGAACGTGAGCTGCATGCCCGTTATCGGGTTCGCGGAGCCCGGGATGACGGTCATGTCGTAGGTCATGTGCGCCGTCCCGTCGGGGTTGACGGTCGCTCCGCTCTTGGGGAGCGCGTCGTAATACGTCCCACCGGGGGCCAGGTCGCTGAGCTTCGTGGGGTACTCCTTGAGGACCTGGTTGCCGAAGATGAGGGTCCCACCCCCGCCGCTGGCCGGCGT
>DATJYG010000211.1:0-8459 GCA_035499695.1 Polyangiaceae bacterium | reverse complement strand
GTACTGCGTTCCCGCCTGGACGCCTCCGAGCGCGATGGCGAGCTTGCCGGTGGCGCTCTGCGTGTACGTCTGCGTGATGGTGAGGGTGCCCGCCGACGTTGCACCGCCCGGGGCCACCGTGCCTTCGGCGGTGACCGGGGCGTCGATGGTGCCGGAGCCGGTGAGCGAGCCGCCCTGGATGTCGAAGGGGTAGTAGACGGGCGGCGTCGCGCCGTTGCTCGTCGTCGCGCCTCCGCCGGCCACGCTCGTCGTCCCCGCCGTCTGCGTGTAGCCGTAGAACCCGAACTGGGTCGTTCCGCTGTGCAGGACGAACGTGCCCGCGTTCTGCACGATCGCGAGGAGCTGCAGCGTGGCCGAGGCGCCCGGGTCGGCGGTGAAGGTGCCCGCGTTGGAGAAAATGGCGCTCGACGTGTTGTAGCTGAGCACACCCGGGATCGACGCCGTCCAGGAGCCGCTGTTGGTGACGGTGCCGTCCACGATCTCGACCGTGCCGCCGCTCCACTTCGTGGTGCCGGCGAAGGTGAGCGACCCCTGGGGGTCGACCGTCAGAGTCGTGGTCGCGGCGTTCGCCGTGAACGCCACGTTGCCGCCGCTGGCGAACGTGATCGACTGCATCGCGCCGGCGCTCACCGCCCCGCCGTCGATCTTGACGGTCCCGGCGCCCCCGAGCGTCCCGCTGCCGTCGAGCAGGCCCTGATCTCCGTCCGCGTCGTTCCCGATCTCCAGCGTGGCGCCGGTCGCAACGGTGGACGCTCCGGCGAGGGAGACCTCGTCGTCCACGGTCACCGTGCCCGAGACCGTCGACCCTGCCTCGAGCACGTTCGGTCCGTTGCCGTTCGTGACGAGCACGATCGCGCCGCTCGCGGCGCTCAGAGTCCCGTACTGCAGGAACGACAGGGCGTTCACGGTGAGCGACCCGGTGCCGGTGGCCTTGACGAACTTTCCCCGGTTCTCGAGCGTCGAGTGACCGGTGGTCGAGGTCGGGCTCGAGGCGATGGGGAGATCTCCGTTCGCGGTGAACGTGGCGTTGTTCGTGAAGTAGCAGTCGTTTCCGATCCCGAACTGACCCTGGTCCCACACGACCGGGGCGTTCGAGATCACGTACCCGCCCTGCATGTCCTTCGAGTCGCTGCCGGTCATGTGAACCTGCAGCGTCGACCCCCACGTGAGCGCGGGGCCCGTGTTGTCGGTGTCGTTGCCGGTGATCTGGCCGCCCGTCCACAGGAGCGTCCCCGGCCCCTGCAGGGTCGCCCCTGAAGTTCCGACGTTCGCCAGGGCTCCCGACGACAGGCCCAGCGTCGCTCCGCTGCCCACGGTCGTCGTCCCGCTCAAGGTCACGGCAGAGGACTCTCCGGGCTGGGCCGACTCGTCGAAGAGGAGCATGCCGTTGCCCGTGATCGAGCCGCCGTCGTCCAGCGTGTGTTGCGTGTTGCTCGACGTCTGCCACTCGAGGATCCCGCCACCGGTGAAGGTGACGGTCCCCGAGTTGTGGAAGCCCCACATGCCGGCCGGGTTGGTCGTCGTGCCCGAGCCGCTCACGATGAGCGTGCCCGGATTGTAGAAGTCGCACGTGTTCAGACCCGCGCCGTAGTCGAAGGACGTCGCCCCCGCGGTGACGGTGAGGGTGCCCACGTTGCGGAACACGGCGTCGCCGTCGCCGTTGAGCGTGCCCCCGGTCCAGGTGGAGGTGCCTTGATTGAGGAGCGTCGTCCCGTCGAGCCAGTGGGCGCCACCCGTATCGATGGTCATCGTCGCGCCCGACGGGATCGTGATGGTCATCCCGCTGAGGACCCCGCTCTGCCACTCGAACGAGCCACCCGCCTGGATCGTGATTCCGGCCCCCACCAGAACGCCTCCCGTCGGCGATCCGGAGACCTGCAGCGTCGAGACGGTCACGTTGTCGGCTTCGAGCGAGGGCTGGTCCACTGGCAGTGGAACGATGGCCGTATCTCCCGGCCCCGGGACGCCGCTGGGAGACCACTGGGTCGGGTCACTCCACAGCCGCGGATTGGTGCCACTGGCAGGGGGTGTGAACGTGTACGTGTTGGCCGACGCCACGGCGGGTACGGCCAGAACGAAGACGGTGACGAACGACGAGGTCCAGCCCTTGATCTGCACGGAGTCTCCTTCCGCGGATCCAGACACGCCGACCGGCGAGTCGTCTCACCGATTCTGGAGCACCACGCTCAGGCTCATGGCCAGCTCGCTGCGCACGGCGCGGAGCAGGCTGGCCAGCTCCTCCTGGCTCGCGCCCAGCTTCAGGCGCAGCAGCCGGTGCATCTCGTCGAGGATCCGCTCGCGGACCGAGATCATGCGTCTGCCCACGGTGGCGCGGGAGACGCCGAAGACCACCCCGATACGGTCGATGTTCAAGCCGTCCAGGTAGAAGAGGCGGAGCAGGGTCCTCTCCTCGGCGTCCAGCGCATCGAGGGCGGCTCGCAGGGCCACCTGGAACTCTCGGGAGTAGCGGCCGCGGATGACCTGCAGCTCGGGGTCCATCGCCATGGCCGGCAGGGCGTCGTGGAGCTCCTCGTGATGGCGATCCTGGCGGCGCAGGTTGGAGGTGAGGCGAAGGGTGACCACACGCAGCCACGCCTGGAGCGAGCCCCGCCCCGAGTACTGGTGGATCTTCCCCTCGACGAAGAGGCGCTCGCGGAGGAGCTGACGCACGTCGTCGACGAGCCGCTGCGACGGGTTGCGCCCCGCGAGAAAGGAGGGCACCTCGGTGAGGTAGCGCCGATCGAACGCCTCGAGCGCCCGGTCGTCGCCCCGCCCGCAGGCGCAAGCGATGTAGAGGTCACCGCCGCGAAGAGAGGCCCGAGAATCCTGCTCCGGAGCGCGCTCGGCGACGTGTCTGTCGAACACCTCGCGGTCGAGCGCGATGTCCGGCCACGCGCGGCGCCCCTCTTCGTAGAGGTCCGGCTCCTTCGAGGGATGCTCGGGGGGCACCATCCCGCACTATACAGGAGCGGACGCCGTCACCGACAGCCGAGGCTTCGAGACAGGCGACGAGCTGTCTCCGCGGTCAGGCTGCGCGGGCGCGCGCTCCCCCAGCGCGAGAGCACGACGCCGAACGCGGTGCACGCGCCGCTCACGTCTCCACTCTGCGCGAGAGCCTGGCCGAGCAAGGCCGCGTTTCGCGTGTGCGCCATCGGATGGTCGAGGGCGAGACACGAGCGCGCCGCGCGCCGCAGGTACGAGAGGGCGTCCTCCGAACGGCCCGCGAGGAAGTACGTCCTGCCGACGAACGCGTCGCCAAAGGTCAGCGGCGTGAAGCGCGGGATGGCACCGAAGCGCGGCAGGGCCTCGAGCGCCGTCTCCGCGTCCGCGCGCGTCACCGCGACGCGCGCGTATCCGTGCAGCCAGGCGTACGGCCGGTACGCCTCCGGCAGCCGGGACTCCCACTGGCTCGCCCAGGCGGCGCGCTGCTCCTCGAAGGCTGCGGGCGAGAGCAGGCCGCCTGCCCGCTCGGCCATCCACATCCCGGGAGTCCCGTCGCGGAGCACTGCGAAGTCGTCGGAGCGAGGCTCAGCAGTCCACGCACCCTGTCTCGCAAGGAACGCGCTCGCCGTGCGCGCGGCTGCCTGCACGTCGCCTGCCTCGAGGGAGGCATCGATCGACAGGAGAGCGGCGCCCGACCTCAGACGACGATCCGGAGAGTCCCCTGCCAGCTGCTGGAGGGCGTCGGCGGCCTTGCGTGCCCCGTCGAAGTCGCCCGACAGAGCGGCCAGATCGTAGGCGTGAATGAGCTCGAAGCGGCGCCGGCCGCCCGGTGTGGCGTGCGCTTCCTGCTGACGGAACAGCTCCTGGACGGTCTCGAGCGGCTTCCCTTGAGCGTAGGCCGCGGTTGCGAGCATGCCGTAGGACATGTCCGACTCGGGATCGTGCGCCTGCATCCGTCGCCCATCTTGCTCGAGGAGCGTGCAGTCTCCATCCGCTTCGTCGATGAACGTGCGCTCCATCAGGCAGCGCGTCGCCTCGGGGGCGCGCTCGATGCACGCCTGGATCGTGGAGCGGGCGCCTTCCAGGTCCCCGGCATAGGCCTGCTCGTCGCTCTCGAGCTGGTAGGCGGCGGCGAAGCCCGGATCGAGCGCCGTCGCCCGTCGCAGGCGTGCGACCGCCTCGGCGTGTTCGGCGAGCTGCGTGAGGGCGAACCCGGCGTAGTAAGCGACCTCGGCGTCCTGCGGATACCGCTCGAGCATCTCGTCCATGAGACGCGCGAAGGCGTGGTCGTCGGCGGGGTCGCTGCGCATCCACGCCTGCGCGACGCGAAGGAGGGCCTCGTCGCGCTCGGTGAGCGTGCTGCGCCCCTCGACGGCCTTCGCCAGGTGCGCGCGCGCCTCCGTCGGAAGTCGCCAGAACTCGATCAGCGCGTAGCGCAGGTGAGCGGCCGCCATGGAGGGGTCGAGCCGTGCCGCCTCCTCGAAGTCCGCTGCACCCCAGGTGCCGTCGCGCATCGCCTGCAGGCCGCGAGCGTACGCACGCAGGGCATCGGGGCTCGTCGAAGCCGGGGGCGGCAGATCCGTGACGGTCGTCGCGCTCGCGGAGGTGTCCGTCGCGGCGGAGGACGTCGGCCTCGCGGATCCGGTTCGCCTGCTGGGCGCGATGGCGAGGGCGCCCAGCACGAGGACGACTACCAGGGCCGAGGCGATCCCGGCGCGCGCGAGCATGGTCCGACGCGGTCCCGCATCGAGCATGTCGAGCAAGGCGCGCATGTTCGTCGGCCGATTCTCGGGTCGCGCATCGAGCCCGCGTGCGATCGCCCCGGTGATCCATCCCGGCACGCGCTCGCTTCGGCTCGGCGTGCGGATGCGGCCGCCCTCGATGCTGGCCGCGAGCGCGGGCAGGGTCGCGCCGCCGAAGGGGCGCTGCCCGTAAAGGGCCTCGTGAAACGTGACGCAGAAAGCGAAGAGGTCCGAGCGCGCGTCGGCCACCCCGCCTGCGATGAGCTCGGGCGCCATGTACGCCGGGGTGCCGGCGAGTGTGCCCGTTCGAGAGACGGCGAGTGGCGAGCGGGAGTCTGGCGCGAGATCCTCTGGCGGTACAACCGGCGTCGAATCGGCCGATGGAGCTTGTCGCGCCAGGCCGAAGTCGGTGACGCGCACGCGTCCATCGCGGCTCACGAGCACGTTGTCGGGCTTGAAATCGCGATGCACGATTCCTGCTGCGTGCGCGGCGGCGAGCCCCTCGCCGGCCTTCCGCATGACCGCGAGCACGTCGCGCCACGATCGCGGCATGCGCATCCACTCGCCGAGGGTCGTCCCGTCCACGAGCTCCATCGCGATGAAGACCTCGTCCCCGACGGTTCCGACGTCGTAGACGGTGATGACGTCGGGGTGCGCGAGCTTGGCCATCGCCTGCGCCTCGCGCAGCAGCCGACCGCGGGAGCCCGACGATGAGGTGGTGACTCCGTCGCCGCGCATCAGCTTGAGCGCGACGTCACGGCCGAGGTCTGGATCGCGCGCCGTGTAGACGATCCCCATGGCGCCCGCGCCGATGCAGCCCTGCACCACGTAGCGACCGACGGTCGCCCCGCGCGGAAGGGGTGCACCGGCGAGCGGGAGCGCCTCGGCCGCTGCCTCCGCCGGAGCGCGCACCGCGTCGGCAACGAGCTCGCGGCAGCTCGGACACCCGTCGACGTGCTCGGCGATCGCACGGAGAGCCTCGCCGTCGAGCCGGCCCTCGACGAGCGCGGCCACCGTCTCGTCGTCGGGGCAGGGGCCGGGCATCACGACCAGACTAGCAACCCGCGGGTATCTCGCGGTGCGAGCGAGTGCGCACCAAAAAGAACTGACATCCTCTCCGGCTTCGCCTTTCATCAAGAAATGTGCCCTTCCCATGACGGCGATCGCCGCGGAGACGCGCGCGTCCCGATAGAGACTGACGTATCGCTGGAGAGCGACTCCCAGTTCTTCACCGGGCTTACCGGCAATCTGTCCGCCGGAGGTGTCTTCGTCGCCACGTACCGGCAGCTCCCCGTAGGCTGCAGCGTGGTGATGACGCTCAGCTTGCCCGACGGCGAGCTGCGCGCGAAGGGCACCGTGCGGTGGTCGCGCGACACCTCGAGTGGAGCGGCGCCCGGTGTGGGCGTCGCGTTCGACGAGCTCGCGCCCGCCGACGTCGAGCGCATCGCGCGGTTCTGCGAGCTGCGCACGCCGCTGCTGCACGACGCCGATTAGCGGTCGCGCGCGCTACCCGACTTCCTTGCGCAGCCGTCGCGGCTTGGCGGCGGCCGCCGCTTTCCGTACGCGCCCTCGGCTGCCCATCGGGCGCAGGCGCTCGATGCACTCGAGCACCCGCTCGGGGTCGAGCGGCTTGGCGAGGTGCTCGGTGAAGCCGCTGTCGAGGGCGCGCTGTCGGTCGTCGTCCTGCGCGTAGCCGGTGACCGCCACGAGGGGCATCCCCCGCAGCGCGGGCACCCGCCGCAGCAACCCTGCCAGCTCGTAGCCGTCCATGACCGGCAGCCCGATGTCGAGAAACGCGATGTCCGGCGCGAAGGTCTTCACGAGCTGCAGCGCGCTCGGTCCGTCTGGCGCGGTTCGCACCTCGTGGCCCGCGCAGGCGAGCGCGTCCTCCAGCAGCTCTGCAGCGTCCGGGTTGTCGTCCACCACAGCACGGTCGTCAGCCGCCGCTCGGCGCGCCGCGCGTCCTCGTAGAGCCGCGCCCGCGCGAGGGCTTCGGCGCACCGCGTGGCGACGGCGGTGAGAAAGGTGCGTTCCTCGGAAGCGAACGCATGACGGGGCCCAGCCCGGAACGAGATGACTCCCAGCGTCTTGCCCTCGCACACGAGCGGAAGGACTTCATCGCCGGGGACGTCCGCGTCGCGCGCGAAGTACCTCAGGGGCGCGAGGGCCTCGTCGGGTACTCCGTGCGCCGCCAGCAGTCGCAGATCGCCCGCGTCGTCATGGGTCCAAAGAACGGACGACGAGGCCCCGAGCGCCTGCGAGCCGAGGCGCGTGCTGAGCGACGCGATCGCCTCGGCGGTCGGCGCCGACGACAGCGCCGTCGTCAGTTCCAAGAGCTTCTCCAGGCGCTCGCGCTCGGTCGTCGTAGCAAGGCAAACCGGTGCGGCGTCGGCCGCGTTCGCTTGGATCCTCCGGTGATCCTTCGCGCCCTCGCCCCGCTAAGCGGCGTCGGGGGGAGGCTTCGTCTCGTCGGAGGTGTCCTTCTTCTCCTCCTCCGTTTTCGCCTCTTCGGTGCTCACGCGCGTCTTGGGCTCGTCCTTCTTGCCGAGGACCTCGCGCTCGATCGTCTTGCCGACGTTCTCGAGCGCACGACCGACCTCGCGCGCGCTCGTGACGACGACTTCCTCGATGTCCTTGGTGGGGAGCTTCTCGACGGTCGTCTTCGCGGCGCGGAAGAGCAGGCCCAGGCCCTTGCGCACGTCCTCGAACGGGTTCGGCTTGTCGTCGTCGGGCATGCGCACAACATGCGCATTCCGGGCCGTTCTGTCGAGCCGCTCGAGTCAGCGGCTGCCGGCGGCCATTTTCCGCTGCGGGCGCCAGGCCGTGCAGCGGTTCCGTCCGGAGCGCTTCGAGAGATAGAGGGCCTCGTCGGCCGACTTGAAGAGGGTCTCCCAGGTGCGGCCGCCCTGAGGGAACGTGGCGACGCCGACCGAGCAGGTGACCGAAAGCGCCCCGCCTGGCGTGCGGAACGTCGTCTTGCCGAGCTCCTCCCGGATGCGCTCCGCGAGGAGCATGGCGCCCTTCTCGTCCGTCTGCTCGCAGAGGACCACGAACTCCTCGCCACCGAAGCGCGCCACGACGTCGGTCGACCGCTTCTGTCGCTTGAGGATCTCGCCGAGCCCACGGATGACGAGGTCGCCCACGTCGTGCCCGTGCGTGTCGTTGACCTTCTTGAAGAAGTCGATGTCCACGACGAGCACCGCGAGGTCGCGCTGGAAGCGCGCGGCGGCCGCGATCTTCTGCTCTCCCGCCTCGAGCATCGCGCGCTTGTTGAAGAGGCCCGTGAGGCCGTCGGTCGTCGCCATCGTCTCGAGCTTGTGCACCATGCGTGCGTTCGAGAGGCTGACGGCGAGGTGGCTGGCGAGCACCTCGAGGGTGGGCCGCACGGCGTCGCCGAAGGCGTGCCGCCGCTTGGCGCCGAGGATGAGCGTGCCGAGCGCTCGGTCGTGCATGAGGAGGGGCAACACGAGCAGGCTCGGATGCGCGGGCCACGGCAGTCGCTTGCTCAGCACGATCTGACGGCCCACCTCGTACTCGCCGCGCCAGGGCAGGGGGCAGCGGTTCTGCACGACCATCGAGACGAGCCCCGCGTTGTGCGAGAAGCGCACGCCGACGAGATCGTCGATCTCCCGGTCGGCGCTCCTGGCGGCCACGACCTCGTGCGTGCGCGTCGCCTCCTCGTAGACGGTGACCGCCGCGAGATCGAAGCTGGCGATCTCGCGCGCCGCCTTCACTCCCGCCTCGACCACGTCCTTCTCGCTGAGGGCCTGCGCG
>DATJYG010000210.1:0-6857 GCA_035499695.1 Polyangiaceae bacterium | reverse complement strand
AGCGGTCGTGGCCGCCCTGGGCGTCGCGGCACGCGTTCTTGCCGGGCTGCCACCAGTTGCCCTTCTGCACGACGACCGTGCCCTCGGGCACGCCGTCGACGCTGACCCACTCGGCGACGTTGCCGCTCATGTCGAGCAGGCCGAAGGGGCTCGCGCAGCCCGGGTGTGCGCCCGACGGGTCGCGCCGGTCCTCGATCTTCCACGGCGCGCCGGCGACGAGCAGGTCGGTCTTGTCGGCGTTGCACCGCGCGACGTCGCGCCGCCAGCCGTAAGGGTAGGGGCGCATCTCTTCGCCCTCGCAGGCGAAGGTCCACTCGCTCTCCTTGCACACGCGCGCGCCCACGCTCTCGCACGCGCGCTTGGTGTCGTTCCACGATTGCACGTTGAGCGGCAGGCCCGTCTCGGCCTCGGCGCGCTCGCGGCGATCGATGCAGAAGCGCTCGTGCACGCGCGGCGCGAGGCAACGCGCGGGTCGCGCGTACTCCGCGCAGCGGTACTCGTGGTAGCGGCCGGGCGGGTCCATCCAGCGCAAGCACCGCTGCTCGACGCGGGGGCACCACTCGCCCTCGACGAGCACCATGCCGGCCGGGCACGCTGCCGATTCGAGCTGCGGCTCGAGCGGGCGACGTCCGTGCGTCGCTCCCTCCTCGATCGCGACGGAGATCACCGGCCCGTCGGCCCGCGCGCGGCCGCCCGCGAGCGCTGCGACTGCGAAAATCCCCGCGAGGACGGCGATGATGCGCGCCGGTGCCATCGGAATCTCAGCCAATACACGCATCCCTTGCGAGACCCAAGCCGAATCGGTGGGTGGATCAGCTCATACCCACCATCGATGCCGGAAAGACTCACAGGGGCGCGAAACCGCCCGGTTTTCCACGCGTGGCACGTTGGTGCCTCAATTGCACTGATGGGCCACCATGCACTCCCGGGCGCCACTCCTGCTCCTCACGCTGCCGCTCGTTGCCCTCAGCCTCGCCTGTGGCGACAGCGGCGGTCTCCCCACCGGCTCGTGGCATCCCAGCTCGGGCGGCACGACGGGGGGTACCGGCGGGACGACCGGCGGCAGCGGTTCGTCGTCGAACGGTGAGAGCAGCAGCGGCGGCTCCTCGTCCTCCGGCGGCTCCGCGAGCACCGGCGGCAGCACCAGCAGCGGCGGCGGTTCGACCAGCTCCGGCGGCTCCACGAGCTCCGGGTCCAGCGGCGCCAGCTCCAGCGGCTCCGGGTCGAGCGGCTCGTCGAGCAGCAGCGGCGGGGCACCCGCGCCGGACCTCGGTGTGACCGTCGACAACCCGACGATGAGCAGCCAGCTCATGGCGAGCAACACGGCGACCGTGAGCATCGCCCCCAACGGCTACTCGGGCATGGTGACGCTCTCGGTCACTTCGATGCCGACGGGCGTGACGGGCACGTTCGACAACGCGACGCTCTCGCTCGACGGGAGCGCGACCGCGACCGCGAAGCTCACCCTCACGACGGCCACCTCGGCGACGCAGGGCCCGGCGAACATCGAGGTCGACGCGATGGCAGGCGGAATGACCTTCAAGACGACGATCGCCCTCACCGTGGAGTCGGCCATCACGGTGCACATCCCGCAGGGCGTGAACAGCATGGGCGGCACGACGTCGAACCCGGTCACGACGGCATTCGGCCCGTACCCGACGAAGATCGCCGAGCCGCCGGGCGGGATCTCCGCGCAGAACACGCTGACCGTCTACTTCTTCAACGACGACACCGTGTCGCACGAGATCCACGCGAGCGCCGACCAGGAGGGCTTCGCCCACGACCCCGGCACGATCGCGCCGAACTCGATGGACAAGCTCGTGCGCCAGGTGAACACGGCCGGGTCGTACAACTACTACCTGCACGACCAGGGCGCGCCGATCACCGTCGGCCTCATCACGATTCAGTAGCGCACGCTGATTATCGTCAGCTCGATCTCGCCGCTCGGACGGCGGAAGAGCACCGCGTCGCCCGTCGTGCGCTTCAGGAGCACGCGCCCGAGCGGCGAGCGCCAGGAGATGTGTCCGCGCTTCAGGTCGATCTCGTCCTCGCCGACGATGCGGTACGTCGAGCGCGCGCCGTCCTCGTCCTCCACCTCGACGACGGCGCCGAAGAAGACGCGATCGCCCTTGCCGTCGGGAGCGCGCGGCTCGACGACCGTGGCGCTCTCCAGCCGGCGCGTGAGCCAGTGCATGCGGCGGTCGATCTCGCGCAGCTTGCGCTTGCCGTAGATGTACTCGGCGTTCTCGCTGCGATCGCCCTGCGCCGCCGCGTCGGCGACCTCCTGCACGATCTTCGGCCGCTGGCGCGAGCGCAGGTCGGCGAGCTCCTCCTGCAGCTTCCGGGCGCCTTCGCGGGTGATGTAGTTCGGCTCACCCCCCATGTTTTCCTTGGGCACGAGTTTCCAGCTCCAGCAGGTAGCTCACCAGATCTCGCTCTCTGTGGCCCATGATGACGAAGCGGATGACGCGCCCGAACGGCCAGACGCGCAGCACCTCGTCCACGCGCGACCGGGACGGGACGAGCATGGCCCAGACTCCGGCGTCGCGCGAGTCGACGTCGACCCAGCGGCCTCCGAGGCGGCGCGCGATGAGCTCGCCGAGGAAGGCGCCGTGGCGCATGAGCTCTTGCTCCTCGTCCGGGGTGCGCACGCGCCCGTCGACGAGAACCTCGCGCAGGTAACGCTGCGCGGTCTCGAGCCCGTCGAGGTCGCTCCGGAGCTCGATGCCGTGGCGGGTGCGAAGGTCGCGGGCCAGGTCGCGCGCCAGGTACGTGCAGACGAGGCGCGCGGCCGTCGGGTTGCGCGGGGCCTGGTCCGAGGGGGGCGGTTCGCCCTCCATGCCCGGTGGCAGGCTCAGGGTCTCGACGCGCTCGGGCTCGCGGGTCTCCTCGGGTGGGGGCAGCGACCAGGCGCGGTCGCCGCGGGCCTCGATGCGGTACGCCGGCAGCGTGGTGCCGGGGGGCAGGGGACGCAGGCTTCCGCTGCTTCGCCCGGCGGCGCCGCGGCCGCTGATGCCCGGCTCAGCCTGCGCCGCAGCCGCGATCGCCGAGCGGTCGCCGTCCTCCCCGGGGAGCTCGGTGCCGGACGGAGGGCGAGGCGCCTGAGGAATGGCGACACCCTCGACGGGCAACGACTCGGGGCTTCGCGGGGTCGGCGCGTCACTGGGAACTCGCGGACGGCGCGAGCTCGCGGGGCGCGGGTGGTCGCTCGGCGCTCGCGGTGGGTCGCGCAGCCCGTCGAGCACCCGGAGTGCGTGCATGCGCAGCACCTCGTCGACCGCCGTGCTCTCGTGCAGATCGCGGGCGAAGGCCTCGGCGCGGCGCTTCTCGCCGGCGCGAGCCCAGGCTTGCGCCGCGAGCAGCTGCAGCTCGGGGAAGTTGGCGATCGACGTGGAGAGCGTCGAGACGCGCTCGGCAATGGCGCGGGGTTCCTCGGTCCCCGCGAGCAACGCGATGCGTGCGCGCAGGTAGATCGTCGCGGGCGTACGGCCACGCCGCTTCTCGAGGCCGTCGAGCTGCTCGAGGATTCCCGCGGTGTCGCCGCGGGCGAGCTTCGATTCGAGGTTCCACAGGGCCGTCTCGGCGAGCGGTCCGCGCGTGGGCGGCTGGCGCGTGGCGAGCGCGTCTTCGATGCCCGCGAGTCGCTCCTTGGCAGCCGGTGTTCTCTGGGCGCGCTCTCGCGCCCATTCGACGATCTCGAGGCGCCCGGGCGTGGCCTCCGTCGTCTCCCGCGTGCGCGGCTTGAGGCTGCGCAGCGCGACGGGCAGCTCCTGCGCGCCCTGCAGATCCACGCGCTTCAGGGTGCGCTGGCCCGGCGGACGCTGCGCCGTGAGGTCGGCGGTCTCCAGGTAGACGGGCGCATCGTCCGGGAGCTCGGCCAGGGTGGCCGCGAGGTACACGGTCTGCAGCAGAGCGCCTGCGCGCGCGACGCCGAGATCGTCCGCGAGGAGCGCCAGGTCGAGCCACCTGCCGACGTACTTCCCGGACGCGGCGTCGAAGGACCGCGACTCCAGGAGCTCCGAAGCTTCGAACCGGTCGACCACCGCGCGCACCGCCGTGCTCCGCGCGTACGCCCTGGCCACCAGGGGCAGCGCCTGGCGGACCTGCTCCGCGAGCGCATCCGTGACCCCGGCTTCCACGAGCCGCTGCCGCGCCGCGCCCGCGGTCGTGCGATACCCCACTTCGCGGATGGTCCCGGGCTCGGTCGCGTGGAGCTGGATGTCGCCCGGGTCGAACAGGGCATACTCGACCTCTGCCGCGCCACCCCGGGCCTCGACCGCGATCGTGGCTGCGAGCCGGAGTGGGCAGCGAGGCGAGCTAGTCAAGGCGCTCGTCACAGCATCGCGCGTCGCGTACGAGCGTGCAAAAAAGGTCTCTTTCGGCCTAGTCTACGTGCCGCCATCCACATGCACCGCACCATGGCCACCGTGCTGCTGGCGCTCGTCGGGCTTCCGCTCGGCGCCGTCGCGGCCTGCGGTTCCCCCAAGCCCCCGGAGGAGCCCGAGACTGTCGCGAGCCAGGCTCCCGAGGCTCCGCCCCCGCCTCCGGCACCTCCGCCGCCGAGCCTGTACGAGCGGCTCGGCAAGAAGGACGCCCTGCAGGGGATCGTCGAGGAATTGATGGGTAACGTGCTGGCGGACAACCGGATTTCGAAGCTGTTCGACCGCGACAAGAAGGACAAGGATCGCGGGAAGCAGCTCCAGGCTCGCATGGTCGGCGAGCTGTGCGTCGTCGCCGGCGGAGGCGACGAGTGCGGCTACGACGGCAAGTCGATGAAGGACGCGCACAAGGGCATGAACATCACGCAGGCCCAGTGGGACGCCTTCATGGAGGACCTCTCCATCGCGATGAAGACGCGCAACGTGGACGACGCCCTTTCCAAGGAGCTCGCCTCGAAGCTCGAGGACCAGACCAGGGCGGACATCTTGAGCGCCGCCCCCGCGTCCTCCGCCAAGACGAAGTGAAGGAGGAGAAATGAAGCACGCAGCCGACGCCATCCTGCGGACGGAGCAGGCGGACTACCTCGACGCCCTGCACGGCACCGCCGTGAAGGCCCTCGCCACGATGGCCGGTGTGGCGCCCGTGGAGGGGCGCGATCCGCTGCTCGCCCGGATGGAGGCGCGGGCGGCCGAGCGCGGCTACCCCATCAGCGATCCCGAGGTGGCATGCCTGCTCGCCGTGATCACGCGGCTGGCGCGGCCGCGTCTCGTGGTGGAGCTGGGGACCAACATCGGTTACGGCGCCATCGTGCTGGCGCGCGCCGCCGGCCCCGATGCCCGCGTCGTGACCATCGAGTACAGCCGCGACCTGGTCGACGAGGCGCGCGGGTTCATCGCCGAGGCGGGGCTCTCCGACCGCATCGAGGTGCGCCACGGCATGGCCATTCCGGAGCTCCAGAAGGTCGCAGGCCCCATCGACCTCCTCTACGTCGACTGCGTGAAGGAGGAGTACCCGCGATACCTGGAGATCGCGGTGCCCAAGCTCGGGCCGCGCGGCGTGGTCCTGGCCGACAACGTGCTCTGGCGCGGGTCCACGGCCAAGGAGGTGCCGCCCGAGGCGGACCGGGAGCGTGCGGCGGCGCTGCGCGAGTTCAACCTGGCCCTCGTGTCGAGGCCCGAGCTGTGCGGGGTCGTCCTGCCCCTCGGCGACGGCGTGGCCTTCGCGGTGAGGAACGGGCCTGAGCCGCGCGATCCGGGGTAGTTGCGCAAGAAAGAATTACGATCCATAGTTTCAGCAGAAATGCACGCCGTAAGCCCTCCCCAGGTCCCTCAGTCCTCGGCCGATGCGGTCGTGACGAAGGCCGTCCTCCGCGTGGCGGCCGCGCTCGACGTCTCGCAGAAGGAGCTGGCGCGCATCCTGGGTCTGAGCGAGGCGACCGTGTCGCGCCTCATGAGCGGCAAGCTGGAGCTCGGGGCCGAGCGCAAGGAGGGCGAGCTGGCGCTGCTCCTCGTCCGCGTCTTCCGGAGCCTGGATGCGCTCGTGGGCGACGAGGCCAAGGCGCGCGCATGGTTCCACGCCGACAACGTCCACCTCGGCGGCGTCCCGGCCGAGCGCGTCCGCACGGTCGAGGGGCTCGTCCATGTCGCCGAGTATCTGGACGCGATGCGCGGACAGATGTAGGCCGCGCACGATCACGCTGGTCGCGCACCGCGTGGTCGAGTCGCAGCACGTGGTGTCGACGCGCAAGCTCGTCGACTCGGGGGACGAGCAGGCGCTGCTCGAGGAGCTGGTCGACCGGGTGAAGCCCCCGGTGCCGGCGGACCCCGAGCTGCGGAAGCTTCACTACCTGCTGTCGACGTCCTTCCGGCACGCGCCGCTCCGCTACGGGTCGCGCTTCGGCACGCGCGCCGAGCGCGGCATCTGGTACGGCTCGCGCGAGCTGTCGACGTGCTTCGCCGAGGTGGCGTACTACCGGCTGCTGTTCCTCGAGGGGACGAAGGCCGACCTGGGTACGCTCGTCGTGGAGCTGACGGCGTTCCGAGTGACGATCCGGTCGCCGAGGAGCGTCGACCTGACGCGGGCGCCGTTCAGCGACTACGAAGCGGACATCTCGGACAAGGTCTCGTACCGCGCCGCGCAGACGCTCGGCGCCGAGATGCGCGCGGCGGGCATCCGCGGGTTCCTCTACGCGTCCGCGCGTACGGTGGGAAAGGGGACCAACGTGGGCCTCTTCGTGCCGGGCTTCGCGCAGAACCGCCCCTCGCGGTTCGAGGCGTGGACCTGCGCGGCGAGCCGGGACGCGGTCGAGATGACCCAGAAGTCGCTCGGCAGCAAGCACGAGCGCTTCTCGTTCCCGCGCGCGCAGTTCCTCGTCGACGGCAAGCTGCCGTCGCCGGCGACTTGACGGCGGCGGCCGT
>DATJYG010000209.1:0-21882 GCA_035499695.1 Polyangiaceae bacterium | reverse complement strand
CTCTTGAACGCCGGCGGGTCCATGTCGTCCATCATCTTCTGGACGACGCTCGCCACGAAGAGCAGCACCCCGGCGCCCAGCGCGTTGACGGCGAGTATCAGCGCCTCCGCCGTCGTCTCGTTCATGCTCCCTGCGCCCGGTCGACGTCGCTCATGCCCCCCACGCTAGCTCAAGATGCGGCCCGCGCCCTCCGCACGCCGACCCTCTTCTCGATCCTCTCCCGGAGCGCCTTCGGGCCCCCCACCTCGGCCTCCTCTCCGAACCCCAGGATCCACGCCTCGAGCTCCGGGCACACCCTCACATGCAGCCGCACGAGCACGTGGTCCGGCGCCACCGTCACCGTCTGCGAGTCGTGCCACCGGTGCGACTGCGCGTACGTCGCCCAGCTCTTCTTCAGCTTGAGCACCACGTCCTGCGCCGGCTTGCCCATGAGGAAGATGCCGAACGAGTCGCGAAACACCTGGCCCGGGTCGTACTCGCTCCGGCTCGGGTACTCGAAGGTCTCGTCGAGCGCGTCGACCGCGCGGATGCGCGCGAAGCGGTAAGGGTGGAGCTCCCCCTCGCCGTCCCGCGCGACGACGTACAGCTGATGGTCGTGCACGACGATCGAGAGCGGCTCGATCCGCAGGTGCTGCGCGGCCCCCGTGAAGCGCGTGTACTCGACCGACAGGACGCGATGGCGCAGCACCGCCTCGATGATCTCGTCGAGCTGCGCCGAGCGGTCGAGCAGCGCCACCTCTCCCCCGCGCCGCAGGAACCAGAACTTGCGGTCGATGTCCCTGAACACAGCGCGCCGCCGCGTGCGGCCGACGACGTCGTGCGCCGCCTCGCGGATGCCGCGCTCGTAGGTCGAGCCCTCGAAGAGCGGCCAGAGGCTCGCGCCGAAGCACGCCGCCACCGCCGTCGGATACGAAGGCGCCGGCGCGATGGCTGCGATGTCCATCTTGATCGTGCGCCGCCGCCCGTCGCGGTGCTCGCTCACGCCCGGAAGGCGCAGCGCCGCATTCATGAGCCGATGTGCCATCGCCGGCTTGATGCCGAGCCGCGTCGCCAGCGAATGCCGGTCGTGCTCCTTGCCGCGAAGCAGGTCCTCGACGAGGAGGAAGTGACGGTCGACGCTTGCGGACCGGTGCGGGTCGGAGGGGGACCGGGAGGGCATGGTCCCCGCAGGATCAGATGATCCGCACAGGATCACAATGTCCGCGTGCCATTCCGCGGCGACGGGCGTGGTGTCAGGCTGCGAGTCATGGGAAGCGTGATTCGCTGTCCGAGCTGCCGCTGCGAGTTCGAGCTGTCCGACGTGCTGCGGGCCGAGCTGGAGGCCCAGGTGCGGGCCGACGTGGGCAAGCAGTTCGCCAGGGAGCTCGAGCGGGTGCGCGCGCAGGATGCGAGCGCCGCACGGGAGCGGTTTGCCCGGGAGCTCGACGAGCAGGTGCGCACCACGAAGGAGGCGCTCGGGGAGGCGCAGGCGAAGATCGCCACGATGGCCGACAGGGAGGCCGACCTCCTCAAGAAGCAGCGCCAGGTGGCCGACCGCGAGCGCGAGCTGGCGCTCGAGACCGAGCGACGCGTGGCGGCCGAAGTGGCCAAGGTGCGCGACACGGAGGCGAAGCTCGCGCAGCAGAGGACCGAGCTGCAGCAGGAGCAGCAGCGGCTGCGTGACGAGGAGCACCGCCAGCAGACGGAGGGCCTGCAGAAGACGATCGCCGAGCTGACGCGCAAGGTGCAGCAGGGCTCGCAGCAGGCGCAGGGAGAGGCGCAGGAGGTGGTGCTGCGCGACGTGCTCACCGCGGCGTTCCCCACCGATGCGGTCGACGACGTCCCCAAGGGCTTCAACGGGGCAGACCTGGTGCAGGCGGTGCGCGCCGCCGACGGCCGCGATTGCGGCAGCATCGTGTGGGAGAGCAAGCGGACCAGCAAGTGGTCCGACGGGTGGCTCCCCAAGCTGCGCGAGGACCAGCGCAGGGCCGGCGGTGCGTGCGCCGTGCTCGTCACCCAGGTGCTGCCCGGAGACGTGCGCCACTTCGCGCTCAAGGACGGCGTGTGGATCTGCGCTCCGGCCTACGCCGTACCCCTCGCTGCAGCGCTTCGCGCAGGGCTCGTCGACGTCGCCATCGCCAAGCGAGCCGCCGAGGGCAGCGGCCAGAAGATGCAGCTGCTCTACGACTACATGACGGGCACCGAGTTCCGGAACCGCTTCGAAGGCCTGGTCGACGCCTTCAACGACTTGCAGAGCGACCACGAGAGCGAGAAGCGATCGACGCTGACGCGCTGGAACCGTCGCGAGAAGATCGTCCAGCGGGCGCTCCAGACCATCGCGGGCCTCTGCGGCGACCTCCAGGGCATCTCCGGCCGCCAGCTGCAGGACCTGATCCCCGAGCCGCTCGAGTCCCTCCGCAAGCTCCCCGAGCACACCGACGAAGAATCCGACACCCGCAACATCGGTGTTTCTGCCGCCGAGTGACCCTGGCATCTCGGGTGACCGGGTTTGCTGGCAAGTGCCCTCACCTCACGTGGTGTGTTCCTCCAGTGATTTCGCGCTCATGCGCGAGAGCATGACGGTTGCACGGATCCCCGTGCGCGGGAGGCACACAAACACATGCGACGACTCACTTGGTCGTGGATTGCCGCTGCAGTCGTCATCTGTTGTGGCGGGAGCAACAACACGGTCGGCGGTGGTGGACCGGGCGGACCCTGCAACGCAGTCCCGGGAGACGCGTGCTGCGCCGGCGGAGTGTGCGGAATCGGAGCGGTGTGCAATCGCAACGTGTGCGCCGCCTGCGGCGGCGCCGGGCAAGCTTGCTGCGCCGGACAGTCCTGCGCAGACACGTTCGTCTGCACCGGAGGCGCCGGAGCGACCAGCGTCTGCGCCGCGTGCGGCGCTCCGGGAGAGCCGTGCTGCGAGGCCAACGGCTGCGGGAGCGGCTGCTGCGTGAACGGCACGTGCACCGCCGCCGGCTCGGCGTGTCCGGGGATCAACGGCATGTGCACCAACGGAAGCTGCGGCACGTGCGGCGGCGCGGGCCAGATGTGCTGCGCCGGTGCGGGAGGCATGGGCAACCGCGGCCAGTGCACCGCCGGTGGCGTCGCCTGCGGCGGCAACAACACGTGCGCGAGCTGCGGCGGGGCCGGCCAGCCTTGCTGCAACCCGGATGCGTGCACCGGCGCCGACCTCGCCTGTCAGGGAGGCAACTGCGTCCAGTGCGGTGGCTCGGGGCAAGCGTGCTGCGCAGGCAACGTATGCGCGAGCGGCTCCTGCACGGCGGAGCACATCTGCGGCCAGTGCGGCGGCGCAGGCGATCCTTGCTGCGCCGGCGACTCCTGCGGAGCGGGGCTCGGATGCGACGAGCGAGGCACCTGCGCCGCATGCGGCGGTGCCGGTCAGCCGTGTTGCGGAGGCATGATGGCGTGCGGCGCCGGTCTCGGATGCACCGCGGGCGGCCTGTGCGCGACGTGCGGCGGCTCCGGTCAGCCGTGCTGCACCGGCGACGCGTGCACTTCGGGTCTCATGTGCACGCAGGGCGGAACCTGCGGCATGTGCGGCATCGCCGGCGAACCCTGCTGCGCGGGCATGAAGTGCACGGGCGCGTCGCTCGTGTGCGGCGCCGGGACGATGGGCGGAGCCTCCGTCTGCGAGGCGTGCGGTGCCACCGGCCAGCCGTGCTGCGCCGGAAAGACGTGCACGACGGGCACGTGCCACGGCAATACCTGTCAGTGACGCTTCCCAAAAAGGAGAAGAGGAGACGCAATGCGACACACCGCTCGCTGTCTGTCCATCGTCACGGTCCTCGGGCTCGCGTGCGCCACGCCGCGCGCGGCCCGGGCGGACGACACGATCAAGCGCCCCGGTGACCACCCGCATTACTCGGTGGAGCTCGAGCCGCACCTGCTCCTGGGGTGGGCCGCCCAGTGGGTGGGCACCGGATTCGGTCTCGGCGGTCGCGTGTCGATCCCCGTCACCCACGACGGGTTCATCAAGACCATCAACAACAGCGTGGCCATCAGCTTCGGCCTCGACTGGGTCCACTACTCGGGGACCAACTGCTACTACTACGACGCGCGGTACGGACCGAACTACTGCTACGGCTACGGGAGCACCGACTTCATCCAGATCCCCGTCGTCATGCAGTGGAACTTCTACGTGGCGCAGAAGTGGAGCGTCTTCGGCGAGCCGGGCCTCTACATCTGGCACGGCTTCTACGGCGCCCCGAACTACCCGTGCAACGGCCCGGGCCTGCCGCCGTGCAACTACTACGGCTACTACAACGGCAACGACACCGGCGTGGGCCCGGCGTTCTGGGCGGGCGGTCGCTTCCACTTCAGCGACACGGCCTCGCTCACGATGCGCCTCGGCTACCCGGACCTGCTGACGTTCGGCGTTTCCTTCTTCCTGTGACCGGCGCGGGCCGGGGGCTCAGAGCTGGAGGCTCTTCACCTCGAGGTACTCCTCGAGCCCCCACTTGCCGTACTCGCGCCCGTGCCCCGACTGCTTGAACCCGCCGAACGGCGCACCCGCGTTGTAGCTCGCCCCGTTGATGTCGATCTGCCCCGTGCGGATGCGCCGCGCGACGCGCTTGGCGCGCTCGACGTCCGCCGACCAGACGCCACCCGCGAGCCCGTAGATCGAGTCGTTCGCGATGCGGATCGCCTCCTCCTCGTTCTCGTACGGGATGATGCTCAGCACCGGCCCGAAGATCTCTTCCTGCGCGATCGTCATGCTCGTCTTCACGTTCGCGAAGACCGTCGGCTTGACGAAGTACCCCTTCGGCTGCGACTCCGGCTGCTCGGCGCCGCCCGTCACCAGGGTCGCCCCCTCCTCGACGCCCTTGCGGATGTAGCCGCGCACGCGCTCCTGCTGCGTCTTGGACACGAGCGGTCCGAGCTTCGACTCCGGCGCCGTCGCGGGGCCGAGCGAGAAGCTCTCGGCGGTGGCCTTCGCGATGCGCACCGCCTCGTCGTGCTTGGCGCGCGGCACGAGCATGCGCGTCCACGCCGAGCAGGTCTGCCCCGAGTTGAGGTAGCAGTTGCGCACGCCGGCCTTCACGGCCTTCTCGAGATCCGCGTCGTCGAGGATGACGTTGGCGCTCTTGCCCCCCAGCTCGAGCGCGACGCGCTTCACCGTCTTCGCGGCGAGCTCGCTCACGCGCCGCCCCGCGCGCGTCGACCCGGTGAAGCTCACCATGTCGACCCCGTCGTGCGTGGCCATGGCCTCGCCGACCGTCGGCCCGTCGCCGCTCACCATGTTGAAGACGCCGCGCGGCAGCCGGACCGAGTCGATGACCTCGGCCAGGATGAACGCGCTGAGCGGCGCCACCTCGCTCGGCTTGAGGACGACGGTGCACCCGGCGGCCAGCGCCGGCGCGACCTTCGCCGCGACCTGGAGCAGCGGGTAGTTCCACGGCGTGATGCACGCGACCACGCCGACCGGCTCCCGGACGACGATCGAGTTGCCCGTCTTCTCCTCGTGCGCGACCGTCGGCGCGAGCTCGGCCATGGAGCCGAAGCACATCGTCGGAAGCCCCGCCTGGATCATGTTGCTGAGCGAGAGCGGCATGCCCACCTCGCGCGCGACCGTCTCGGCGATCTCCTGCATGCGCGCCCCGAGCCCGGCCTGGATCTTCGCAAGGTACGCGGCACGCTCGGCGGGCGACGTGCGCGACCACCCGTCGAACGCGGCACGCGCCGCCTTCACGGCTCTGTCGACGTCGGCCGCGTCTCCCGCGGGGATGCGCCCCATCACTTCCTCGGTCGACGCGTCGATCACGTCGAAAGCGCCCTTGCCCGAGGGGGCCACCCACTCGCCGCCGATGTAAATCTTGTCGTGAGCCTTCATGGTGGCGGGAGCATCCGCCATCGCGCGCCGAAGGGCAATCCTCGTCAGTCGGCGAACGCCGCGTCCGCGCAGCCGGCGCTCCCGCCGCTGCATCCCGCCTTGCCGACGCAGCTCGAGCACGTGCTCTCGCAGCCCTGACGGCAGCTCTTCTCCGCTTGCAGACAGTGGTTCACGCACGGGTTGTTGTGGCAGTGGGACTGGCACTGCTGGCTCGTGACGCCGCACGCGGTGCCGCATGCGCCGGCCTCGCTCGTGCAACCCTGAACGACCGCACCGCAGTCGACGTTGCTCGCCTCCCGGACGTCGACGCCGGCGTCACCGACTTGCCCCGCGTCGGCGTCTTCACCGGGTTCGACGTCGGGCGACGCGTCGTTCCCTTGCGATGCATCGGTGCCCGCATCCGCGAGCCCGCTCGTCGCGTCGGCGACCGCAGCGTAACGATCGAAGTCCAGCGAGCATGCCGCGGCGGCACCCAGCGCGAGCGCTGCTGCACCCGCGAGGACGACGAGTCGCCACGACCTTCGCACCGGCATGCCAACCCCTCCTAGCAGGGCCCGTTCCAGGCGGACTCACGCCGCGGAACCTGCGATAAAGGCCGCTCGACCTCTCGCCTTGGGGAGGCCAGTTACCATCAAGCGGTCAGCGGACCGACCAGGTCCTCACTTGAACCACTGACTCGGCGGCGGGATGTAGATGCCACCGGGTCCCGTGCGCCGCGATGGCGACTGCGAAGCGCTCGGTTTCGCGGCGGGCGTCGTCGTCGACGACGGCGCCGGCGGTGGAGGCAGGAACGGCACGTCGTCCACGCTCTGCGGCTTCTGCGCAACCGAAGACGGCGAGGGCTCGGCTTCGCTCGAGGGCGTAGACGTCGGAGATCCAGCGGTCGCCTTGCGCGGCTCCGTCGAGCCGCCGGCAGACATCACGATGATCGACACGAGGAGCACCGCGACGCCGATCGCCGCGATCACGAGGTTGCGACGAGTCGCATACTCGAGGAGGACCCGAGGGTCCTCGACCGCGCGCCGCGCCACGCTCTCGATCGACTTCGCGGCCGCCAGCACCGTGCGCCGCACCCGTTGGCTCGCGGGTGTGGCCATCCCCGGGACCGACTCGAGCGAGGACCTCGCTGGCGCCGGCGCCGGCGTCACCTGCGTCGCCGCCTTCACCGGCTGCACGTGCGACACGGGATGTGCGACCCCCATACACTCCTCGATGTCGACGAGGAGCTCGGTCGCGCTCGCGATGCGATTCTCCGGCACCTTCGCCAGGAGGCATCGGAGCAGATTCGCGACCCGCGGATGCACGTCGCCGGCGACCGTGGTCGGAAGCTCCGGGACGTCGCCGATGATGCGCTGGCGGAGCATCGTGAGCGCGTCGCCGGTGAAGGGCACCTGCCCCACGAGCATCTCGTAGAGGATGACCCCCACCGCGTAGAGGTCGGATCGCGCGTCCACCGGCTGACCGAGCGCCTGCTCGGGCGACATGTAATCCGGCGTTCCGATCACGGTCCCCGCCTGCGTCAGCGGCTGTGCAGAGCGGTCCTGCCCTGCGCCGACGCCCGCCTGGAGCTTGGCCACCCCGAAGTCGAGGACCTTCACGAAGTCGGGATCCCCATCGCGCTCGATGAGCATGATGTTCTCGGGCTTGATGTCCCGATGCACGATCCCGACGGCGTGCGCCGCCTGCAGCGCCGACGCGATCCCCTTCATGATGCGAAGGGCGCGCGCCGGCTCGAACGGCGCGTTCTCGAGCGCACTCCGCAAGGTGCGCCCGTTCACGTACTCCATGACGAGGAAGAACGAGCCGTTCGGCAAGCGCCCGAAGTCGGTCGCCGCCGCGACGTGGGGGCTCTGGATGTTTCCCGCAGCGATGGCCTCGCGCTCGAACCGCGCGACGATGTCGGGCGACGACGACCACTCGGCCAGGAGCACCTTGAGCGCGTGAGGCTTGTGCAGGTGCAGATGCTCCGCGCGGTAGACCACACCCATCCCGCCCTCGCCCAGCACCGCATCGATGCGATAACGCTCGGCGACGACCTCCCCCACCGAAAGCACGGCCGAGGAAGGAACCCCCGAGGCAGGCACAACCGTCGGATTCAAGGCGACACCGGTCTCCAGCATTCATCGTGCGCACGCGTGGCAGCGAGCGTCAATGGGCGCCCAAGAACGTCATCGCCTCACGTACGAAAGCCTCGCGTTCCGACACGAAGATGGGGCTGTGCATCCCACCAGGGACCACCCAGAGCGATGCTCGCGGAATGCCTCGATACAACTCGACCGCAAGCTCGACCGGATAGAACGGGTCGCGATCGCCCGAGACGATCAGCGTTTGCGCAGTGATCGTCCCCAGGCGCTCGGGCGTGAAGTTCATGTCGCCCGGGTCGTCGCCGAACCGACGCGACATGGCCCACAGGGCCGCGATCTGCGCGTCTCCATGGACGTGGATCGCCCGCATCCTCTCCCACTCCTTCGGCGAGTGCTCCGCCTCCGCGGCCTGGCGAAAGAGCGCCCTCGTGGCCTCGGGAAACCGCGGCGTGGCAGAGACGAGGATCATCGCCGTGACCCGCTCCGGCGCGAGCGTCGTCACGTGCAGCAGGGTCTTGGCGCCCAAGCTCACGCCCACGGCGCGCACGCGTTCGATCCCGGTCGCATCGAGGATCGCCAGCACGTCCCGCCCCCACCGGGCGAAGCTCAGCTCCCCACCGGGATTGGTCGACCGCCCGTGCCCGCGCGCATCCGGCGCGATGACGCGAAAGCGCGCCGCCAGCGCATCCAGATCGAACACGTGCTTCCAGTCGCCGCTGCTGCCCGCTCCCCCATGTAAGAGGAGGAGCGGCTCACCGCTCCCGCGTTCCTCCACGTGGAGCTCGGCCCCCTCGACCGTCACCGTGCGACTCATCGGTTCCATGGCGCCCACTGATGCTACGCCTGATGTCGCGATGTCCGGCGCGAAGCACCGTCAGCTCCTGCTCGCGATCGTCGCTACCGACTCGACCTTCGAGCGCACCACGGTGCGCGGGGACCCCGCCTGGGTCGGCAAGTGCATCCACTGCAACGCCCGCCTCGTCGTGAGCCTCGACGGCGAGGCCGACGGCGTGGCGACCATCGAGCACATCGTCCCTCGCACCCACGGTGGCGGCGACGACCTCCCGAACCTCGCCGTCGCATGCGCCCGCTGCAACGCCCTCAAGGGCAAGCGCCTCGACCACCGCCGTCGGCAAGACCCCACACTCTCACAAGTGATCGAGACCCTCCGCGCCCGCCGTCTCGCTCGCTGGCGCGACGGCGCTTGAGCATCCATTCCTCTGTTCACACTGTGTTCCCAGCGCCGCCGCGGTAAGACGTGCCCCATGGGTGCAACGTGGGTGATGCTGCGTGGCCTCGGCCGAGAGTCGGGTCATTGGGGCCCCTTCCTCCCTGCCCTCGAAGCCGCGGCGCCCGATTCCGAAGTGGTGACGCTCGACCTTCCCGGTACTGGAGCGCGTCTTCATGACCGGGCGCCACGCACGATGCGCGAGACGGTGGACCGCGTGCGGGACGAAGCTTCTGCGCGCGGTCTGCTACGTGAGCGCCTGCTGCTCTTCGGGATCTCCCTCGGCGGAATGGTGGCCATGGAGTGGGCGAGCGCTCACCCCGAGGAGCTCGCAGGCGTGGCCATCGCCGCATCGTCCGCATCGGACATTGCGCCGCTGCTCAAGCGATTCAGCGCCCTCGGCTTCGCCAACGTCGTGCTCAACCGCCTGACGCGCGATCCGGTGCGTCGCCAACGCCGCCTCGCATGGCTCGTGTCGAACCGTCGCGATCTTCGCGATCGCGTGGTCCGCGAGTGGGTTCAGATCGAGCGCGACCGCCCAGTGTCCTTCCAAACGATCCGAGCCCAGATGGACGCCGCTTCCAGCTGGAAGGCCCCGGCGTCCCTCCGCGTCCCCTCCCTCTTCCTCGTCGGCCGCAAAGATCGCCTCGCCGGCCACGACCTCACGACCGACGCTCCCGAATGGGTCGTCGATCGATGCGTGCGTTGGGCATCGCGGTTGTAGCGACAACATCGATTGAACGAGCCCATCATCGTAGATTCATTCTTGACGAACGAAGAGAAGCGACGTAAAGATGAATGGTCGGCCCATCCGGGTCGTCTAAGAAGCCAGAGAGCCATGTTGTCTCAAGCGATGCGAATCAATGCCGCGGCCGAGCTGCTCGAAGCAGTGCGGTCGACGTGCGGCCATTCGCTGCCAGGCAGCTGGTATCGCCTTCCGGCGAGCATTCGACCCGTCGATTGCCGCTTCCAGACCCAGGAGGGCTCTCCCTAGGCGGAATTTCTAGCGTAATTCACACGCTCGAAAGGCCGCCCGGGATACCCGAGGCGGCTTTTGTCGTTTCTGGACCAGAAGTAACCGGCCTTCACGGCGGGACAGCCCCCGGCGTGACGGCTCATCGAGACCGTAGAGGAGAAGGAGGTAGCAGGTTGGAACCGAGTCAGGTCATTCGAACGCCGCGTCCGTCGCGGTGGACCGCCGGTTCACTGCGCCGCTGACTTCGGCTGAACAATCAGGATTCTTTGGCCCACTCTAACCGGAGATCTGCGCGAGCAGATCCCCGGCGACACAGGGATCGTGTGCCCTCGGCTCAGGCCCGTCGCGTAGCGGCAGCGCACCCGGCTCTTACCCGGTGAGGCGAGGGTTCGATCCCCTCCGGGCCTACTCGTGCTTCGGGGTCGTCTAAGGGCAGGACGCTGGCCTCTGGACCCAGCAATGCAGGTTCGATCCCTGCCCCCGAAACTGATCGGCCCTGCGCTCGCGCAGGGCACCGCTCATTGACAACTCGACGCCGAACGACGGAGGGCCACGGGTCCGTTCCGTGGCCCTCCGTCCACGTTTTCCAGCGAAGCCGA
Source organism: Polyangiaceae bacterium (assembly GCA_035499695.1). GTDB lineage: Bacteria > Myxococcota_A > Polyangia > Polyangiales > Polyangiaceae > Palsa-1150. The sequence goes on along the minus strand of DATJYG010000209.1, from coordinate 11,162 downwards.
ATGGTCAGGCAGCCGGCCGTTAACCGGTTCACTCGAAGGTTCGATTCCTTCCGCTGGAGCCAGCGGCATGCCCTCGAGGCTCGTGTGGACGAGCGCCCGCCCCGTAAGCGGGAAGATCCGGTTCGACTCCGGGCGAGGGCTCTCGTCGCCTCGTGGTGGCGGTACTCGTCTGGCGACGAGGGCAGGCCGTGAACCTGCGGAGGCGGGTTCGATCCCCGTCCGCCACCCTGCTTCGCACTTCGGCCCGTGATGCGACCGGTGTCGCAATGCCGCCGTCTACGGTGTGAGAGGGGTTCGACTCCCCTACGGGCCGCGAACACGCCAATGGGCTGCAGAGTCATGGTGACCGGCCGGGCCTCCAAAACCCGGAGAGAGGGTTCGATTCCTTCGCAGCCTGCGGGGTCGTAGCTCAAAGGGAGAGCCCCCGGCCTGCACCCGGGAGATGCGAGTTCGACTCTCGCCGATTCCACTTCGTGAACCGATCCTCCGGACGAGGAGCATCGCCTGCAAAGCGGTCGCGCGAGGGTTCGAGTCCCTCTCGGTTCTCCCGATTCTCCCTGTCCTGACGGCTTTCAGGCTCTGGTCTCCGATGCCAGTTGATCGAGGTTCGACTCCTCGCAGGGAGTCTGCCTCTTCAACGCTCCCTGTCCCGGCGGCTCCGGGCACCGGTCTACGAAGCCGATTGTCGAGGTTCAACTCCTCGCAGGGAGGCTGCGCGTGCGCGCCGAGCGAACGCACGCGCTCTTCAACCAACTCACGCTCGGAAGGGAGAACCCCCATGGTCCTCAAGCGTCTCTTTGGAGCCGGCAAGGCGCCGGCAGCGAACACGAACAACGAAGCGGGCGGCCGCGCCTACGCGTTCTCCCCCGAGCACGCGCTCGCGCAGTACGCGGTGACCGGCACGATGCACAACACGTTCTACGCATCGGCCGAGCAGCAGCTCGACGCGATCCTCGCGCTGGCCGCGAAGGTCTCGCCGGCGTTCGTCGCCAAGACCGCCGTCTACACGCGTGAGCGTGGCTTCATGAAGGACGTCCCGGCGCTCCTCGTCGCGTACCTGGCGAAGAGCGACGTCGCCCTCATGAAGGCGGTCTTCCCGCGGGTCATCGACAACGGCAAGATGCTGCGCAACTTCGTCCAGATCGTCCGTTCGGGCGTGGTCGGACGCAAGTCGCTCGGCACGGCTCCGAAGCGCGCCGCGCAGGCGTGGTTCTCGAGCCGCACGCCGGAGTCGATCTTCAAGGCCTCGCTCGGCTCGCAGCCGTCGATGGCGGACGTCATCAAGCTGGTGCGTCCGTCGCCGAAGGTGAAGGCGGGCGAGGGCGAGAACGCGAAGGACCTCGTGCGCGAGGCCCTCTACGGATACCTCATCGGCAAGCCGTTCGCGGAGGGCAGCCTCCCGCCGATCGTGCAGGCCTTCGAGGCGTTCAAGAAGGGCGCCGGCCCGATGCCCGACGTGCCGTTCGAGATGCTCACGGCTCTCGAGCTCACGAAGGAGCAGTGGGCCGACATCGCGAAGCGCATGTCGTGGACGCAGACGCGCATGAACCTCAACACGCTGCTCCGCAAGGGCGTGCTCGAGGATCCTGCGATGGTCACGCTCCTCGCGCAGCGTCTCCGTAGCGAGGGCGCGATCCGTCGCGCTCGTGCATTCCCGTACCAGCTCCTCGCGGCGTTCCGCGCGGCCGGTGCGGAGATGCCGAACGCGCTCCGCGAGGCACTGCAGGACGCGCTCGAGATCGCGACGGAGAACGTCCCGGCCCTCACGGGCAAGGTCTACGTCTGCCCGGACGTCTCGGGCTCGATGCAGAGCGCGGTCACGGGTCGCCGTGGCGGCGCGACGAGCGCGGTCCGTTGCGTCGACGTCGCGGGTCTCGTCGCGGCATCGCTGCTTCGTCGGAACTCGGACGCGGAAGTCATCGCGTTCAGTGACGACGTCGTGAAGATGCCGCGTGCGCTCAACCCGCGCGACTCGGTGATGACGAACGCGCAGTACCTCGCGTCGCTGCCCAGCGGCGGCACGGCGTGCAGCGCGCCCCTTCGTCACCTCAATGCGCGTCGAGCGCAGGGCGACCTCGTCGTCTACGTGTCCGACAACCAGTCGTGGGCGGACTTCGCTCGCAAGGGCGCAAGTGCGTACACGCGCGGCACCATCATGGCCGAGGAGTGGGAGCGCTTCCGGGCGCGCAACCCGCAGGCCAAGCTGGTGCTCATCGACCTCCAGCCGTACGCCTCGACGCAGGTCGCCGAGCGCGCGGACGTGCTGAACGTCGGTGGCTTCTCCGACTCGGTGTTCGAGATCGTCTCGCTCTTCGCGAAGGGCGAGCTCGGCTCGAGCCACTTCGTCGGAGCAATCGAGAGCGTCGAGCTCTCGTGATGCGAGGGATGGCGGGAGCGCCCGGGGCTCCCGCCGCTCTCCTCTCGTGATGCACGCAGCGAATGAAGCAGGGACTACACCATTCTGGATGGGGTGGTCGCGGGTTCGAATCCCGCCGGTTCCACTCACGGGACCGTAGCTCAGTGGCAGAGCGCCTTACGTCTCTGCACCCCTCGTCGCTGCCTAGCGGTGATGGTTCAAGAGAAGAATCTCGGAGCGCCACTCCGAGGATCCGGGTGCGATTCCCGGTCACCGCTCCGCGGCGAATGCCGGTGAGGACTACACCCACTCTGTCAAAGTGGTGCCTTCGGGCACGCCGTCTTCACCACCCTCGTCGCCGCCTCTTACTCGCTGCGTTCTAGGGAGACGCCCGGCCTCATAAGCCGTCGCGAGATGGTTCGAGTCCATCCGCAGCGACCGTCGCGGAGCTCGCTCCTCTGGTGAGGACACCTGCCCCACAAGCAGGTCCAGGAGAGTTCGATCCTCTCGCTCCGCACGAGACACACCCGGGTCATGACGGGCTGGAGCCCTGGGCACCCTGATAAGGAGCCTGCGCTGCGTTCGATTCGCGGATGACCCACCACGCGCGGTGCTCGCCCTCTGGTGAGGACACCTGCCCGACATGCAGGACGAGGCGAGTTCGATCCTCGCGCACCGCACCCGCGATTCACGCCGACGTAGCCCAACCTGGCAGAGGCCGCGCACTCAGAACGCGTGTGGAGTGAAGGTTCGAATCCTTCCGTCGGTACCAGCGCACGCCATCGTGGTGGAACAGGCATACACGGCAGCCCGAGAAGCTGTGCCCCTCGTGGGTATGGGGGTTCGACTCCCCCCGATGGCACCCGTGCTCGATGTCCCCGTAGACCAAGGGCTCACGTCGCTGGACCCTCAATCCAGAGATCCCGGTTCGAATCCGGGTGGGGACGCCACGTCTACGCGACCGCGGTTCGCTTCAGCGGTCGATCGATCAACACCGCCAGGAAAAGCGCCGGACCCCCGTGGGCTTCCCACGCGTGATTCGTGCCGCGCTGGATCACGACCTGCCCCGGCTTCAAGCGTGTCTCGGTACCCTCCAGGATCAGCGAGACGTCCCCCTGCAGCAGGCAGATGACGTCCAGCGTCTGGGTCTCGTGCATCCCGGGGTGCCGCGTCTGGTCGATGATGTGATGCTCGCCCCCGGCTGCGGCGAAGGCCATGCGTAGGCCTTTGTCGAGCTGGGCCCTCGGTACCCCGCTGGGAGTCGGTGCGATGACGAACCACCGCACCTGACTCATTGCCCCGACATCATGCACCGTTTCGCGCCGAGAGCTGGTCTGGTGATAGCGCGCGGCCGAAACCCGCGAGAACGTCGTTCGATTCGACGTCGGCGCACGAAGCCAATCGTTTTCAGAGGGTAGTGTTCAACAGCCAAGCACACGCGGTCCGGGCCCGTGTAGTGCGGGTGCAATTCCCGCCCCTCTGACCGGAGAAACCCATGAAGAAAAGGAAGAGACGAAGGTGAGGTGAATCATGATGCGCACGCTGCTTCTGACGCCGTGGATGGCGCCGCACCGGGTCGTGACCTGGGAGCGCGCCGTCGTGCTCGTGGTGCTCGGCAAGGTCGACGTGCTCGAGGAGTACGACGAGGAGATCCGCGCGCCCAGCCGCTCGCTGCGCACGCCCTCCGTCGTGCGCCTGAAGCACGGCCCCGCGACGAAGCACGTCGTGCGCTTCAGCCGCATCAACGTCTACACGCGTGACGGCTTCCGCTGCCAGTACTGCGGCGAGAAGAAGGCGATGCGCGATCTCAACTACGACCACGTCATCCCCCGCAAGCGCGGAGGCAAGACGGTCTGGGAGAACATCGTGACGTCCTGCTACGCGTGCAACGATCGCAAGGGGAGCCGCACTCCCGAGGAGGCGGGCATGAGCCTTCGCAAGAAGCCCTTCAAGCCGTCCAGCCTCCCGGTCGCGCCCGTCCTGCGCGTCGATCGCTCCGAGATGCCCGAGGCATGGTTGCCGTATTGCGACCGTCCTGCATCCGAGCGCGTCGCGTGAGCCGCGCGCGCGGCCGGAGTGCCTCCCGAACGTCCTGCCCCGAGACGCAAAACCGGGGCGCTAATCGACGCGGCACCGAATGAAGGTGTCGACTACATCCGTAACTATGACGGTCCTAAGGTAGCTCCGTGCGCCTGCCGGCCTTCGCGCAAGCGATTGGTCATGGCGTACGTGCGAGCTCGCGGGCGGGAAACCGCCGGAGCGAGGGAACGTGGGCTCGCCGGTTCGCCGGCGGGTCAAAACGCCGACAGTCGCGCCGCCCCTCGTCGGGGACGCGTCGATTGGACATGGAGGGAAAACCGGTCACCAGGACCGGACCTGTCCCGAAAACAGAGTGGGCGCCGAGAGGTGCCTGGGGTGCGAGTCCTCTTCCCTCCTCTCCTCTACTTGGAAGCTGAATCGCGCGAGGCGCGAGCCTGGCCGCTACCCAGAGCGTGCCCCCCGTGGGCATGGTGTGCGACTCACCCTGCTTCCGCCCCACTCGGCGTCGAGTTCGTCAACGTGTTACTGCGCCCGCATGTCGCTCGAGATGAAACCGGCGTGCGAGACGTGCGGCGTCGCGCTCCCGCCCGATGGCTCCGCATTCATCTGCAGCTACGAGTGCACCTTCTGCGAGCAGTGCTCCGCTAGCGGAGCCCGCCGGTGCCCAAACTGCGGCGGGGAGCTCGTTCGGCGTCCGCGCCGAGCTCTCTCGCGAGGGAGCGAAGAAGCGAGTGCCGGATGAAGCGTGAGCCCGGCCCGATGAGCCCGAAGTAGAGCTGAAACTTGTGCCACGCGGCGTCGTCCGTGGCGTCGACGCGCACCTCGATGCACAAGCGCGATTCACCCGCGCCGAGGGGCTCGATCTGCACCGCCCAGGCGACCTTCACGTAGTCGGGCTGCGAAAACTCCGCGTACTCGTCGGGGTCGGCGACGTGGACGAACGGGATGTCCAGGTGCCACACCTTGCCGATCGCGCCCACGGTCAGCTCGTACGGGGCCCGCTCGTACAGGATCTGGAAGCCTGGGTGTTGCGGCGTGGAGCGCAGTGTGTCGACGCCGAGGTGCAGTGGTTCGGCGTGCCCCGCTCCCCTGCCCAGCAGGTGGCTCGGCACGGTGCGCACTGCGAAGAGAGCTCGAACCAGCAGCGACCGAGCGAGATCGCCGTGCCGGACCACCTCCCAGACGTGCTCCGGCGAAGCAGCGAGAGTCGCGTAGTCGCGCTCGAGCAGCCGAGGTTTGGGGATGAGCCTGTCGAGAGCTTCCATCATCACGCCCGGCGAGACCGCGGCTGCAATGCGCGGACCACGTACGCCGCCGAAGCAAACGCGCACTCTCCCGTTCGCTCGCCTGCCACCGTCTACGGATGGGGCGCAGGGCTTGCGGCTACAGCGCGAACCCCGCGCCGACGACGACGGATCTCTCGCCGAGCGGCACGCCCTCGGCCACGAGGCCCAGGGAGTCTCGAGGATTGCCGCTGCCTCGGAGGTGACCTCGCCATTCTCGGTGGCCACCATTCGTCTTCGCGATTCGCGACAGCCCGACGAAGATCGGGCTCCTCGTCGCGCGCGTGCTCGATCCCGGGTGAAGCGCGCCTTGCGCGTGAGCGTCGCGGCGTCCACCCAGGCAGGGCGCGTGGACGCCGCGGGGTTCACCGGGCGCTCGAAAACTGCGGACTTGTCCGCGGATTCGGCCGGCATGTGTGGTGCAGTGGACGCCACGCATGGGCTGGAGGATCTGGATCGTCGTCGGTGGCGTGCTCGCCGGTGCGGGTGGCGTCGCGCTGGGATGCGGCTCCTCGGGAGGAAACGGCGGCAGCGGGGGTGGATCCGGAGACGGCGGCAATCAGGGCGACGGCACCGTCGGGGTGGACGGTGCGACCGAGGACGGTGGCGGGGACGCCGGCACGGCGAAGCTGCCCATCAAGAACGTCGTCTTCATGGTGAAGGAGAACCGCACGTTCGACATCTACTTCGGCAAGTTTCCCGGAGCGAACGGCGCGACCACGGGAAAGACGTGCGATGGCGGCACGGTCCCGCTGCAGCCGATGCTCGATCGATCCTCTCCCGACATCACGCACGAGTGGGCGCCGGCGCTCGTGGCGTACAACGACGGCGGGATGAACTGCTTCGACATGATCACGAACGCGCAGTATCCGGGCGGAGGCCCGCTCGGCTACCAGCAGGCCGACGAGGCGGACATCCCGAACTACTGGCTGCTCGCCAAGACGTTCGTGGTCAGCGACAACTTCTACTCGAGCCTGCACGGCCCGAGCTTCCCGAATCACCTCTACACGATCGCCGCGCAGAGCGGCGGCGTGATGAGCAACCCCCTCACGGCGAACGCGATGCTGCCCGACGCACCGCAGCTCGGACCGTGCGGCAGCGTCGCCAGCTGCCCGGAGCCTGGTGAAGCGGGGCTCGAGCCGAGCGACGTACCGCCGTACACGCTCAAGAAAGGCATCTGGGGCTGCGACGCGAATCCGAAGGTGCGCGTGCCGGTCATCGACGAGGAAGGCGAGGTCGAGGACATCTATCCGTGCCTCGACTTCAAGACGCTGGGCGACGAGCTCGATGCGGCGGGCGTGACGTGGAAGATGTACGCGCCGGTCCAGGGCCAGTACGACGGCGGGTTCCAGGGCTCCGGCGGGTACATCTGGACGGTGTACGACGCAATCCGGCACATGCGCGACAGCCCCGAGTGGGGCAAGCACGTCGTGCCGATCGACGACTTCGTGGTCGACGCCAAGGCGGGGAACCTGCCCCAGGTTTCGTGGATCTCGACGCCGACGGTGGTGAGCGAGCACACGCCTGCAAGCGTGTGCACCGGCGAGAACTGGACGGTCAGCATCCTGCAGGCGATCGCAGCGGGCCCGCAGTGGGGGTCGAGCGCCACCTTCGTCACGTGGGACGACTTCGGCGGTTTCTACGACCACGTGGCGCCGACGCAGGTCGACGTGTACGGCCTCGGTTTCCGGGTGCCGCTGCTCGTGGTGTCGCCGTACGCGAAGGGCGGTACCATCGACCACACTCGCGCCGAGTTCAGCTCCGTGCTCAAGTTCATCGAGACCGACTTCGACCTGCCGCCGCTCACGGCCCGTGACAAGAACTCTCCGGACATGACACAGGATTTCGACTTCACGCAGCAGCCCATCGCGCTACCTGTGATGCAGCAGCGCGCGACCAGCCCGAACGCGGACGCCGGCTGCGGGACGTATTGAGGAGGACACGATGCGCCACGCTTCGCTTCTCACGCTGACACTGCCCCTGTTCGCCCTCCTCTTCTCGAGCGTTGCACGCGCCGACGAGCCGCCGGTGCCGGATCAGCCCAAGGTCGAAGTCGACCAGTCGAAGTACGAGGTCGACCGCACCACACTCTACGGCGACGACGCTCGCATTCCGCAGCCGATGACGGCCATCGCGACGACGAGTTTCTCGTACACGAACATCGGGACGGACCCGACGTACGTCTCGAGCCCGTTCCCGAAGCTCGGGCCCGGCTGCTTCACCTCGGCGGGCAGCGCGCAGCCCTGCTATTCAACCTTCGCCGGCAACACGGCGCAGCCGGGTGAGCAGATGATCCTCACCGGTGAGCTCGGCGTCCTTCCGCACATCTCGGTCATGGGCAACATCATGGTCGGTGTCGGCGGCCCAGGGGCGGTCCCGAGCCCGGACGTCGGTGGGACGCTGGCAGCGCGCTTCCAGCTCCTGCCGGATTCGTGGACGCACACCCATCTCGTGCTCAGTGGCGGGTACATCCGCGAGGCGTACAACCCTCCCGCCTACGACGACGACAACAACGTTTGGGTCCCGGGAACGGCCGAGGGAATCAACGCGGCATACCTCCAGGCCGCCTTCTCTGGAGACATCGGGCCCATCCGCGCGGGCGGGATGGTGCACGCCCAGCACACCTTCGCGGACGGGCGCGACCCGCTCGACGTCATGGTGGACCTGAACGCCAGCTACCGAATCGTCGGGGACTTCAGGGCAGGAGTCGAATACGTCGGTCAGGATCTCGAGGAGTCGTTCGATCCCGGCGCGGAGGGCGGCGCGCGGCACTTCATCGGGCCCGTCGCCTCGTATCAGCTCTGGCACCGGCGCATCACCATCATCGGCGGGCCGTCGGTCGGTCTGTCCGCGATCTCGCCCGACTTCGTGGCCCGGGTCGCCGCTTCGGTAGGGTTCTAGCCGTCAGGGGCAGAAGGTCGAGCAGCCGGGCGTCGAGGGCGCGAGATCGCAGGGCGCGCACTTGTGGTTCGCCGCGCAGTCGCTCGGGCCGAGGATGCCGAGGGAGCTGTTGTCGACGCACTCGCTGACGCAGACGCCGCACAGATCGAGGAACGTCGCCGGGCAGCCCTGCAGCGCGATCGTGTTGTAGGGAGGCGGCAGGTACTCGTCGGGCACGCAGAGGTAGCTGGCGCCGCTGCTGGGGCAGGGAGAGCTGTTGCCGTTGCCCGATTGATCGAGGCTCCCTGCCTGGGAGGAAGGGACCTGCGAGGAGGGCACGCACGTGCCGGTGAGGGTCCCGCTGCCGTCGTTGCAGCACTTGGGGAAGAGCCACGGTTGCGACGGCGGCGTGTCGCAGCCGAGGGTGCACGCGCCGCTGGAAGCGCCGGTGAACGGGTCGTTGCAGGGGACGCAGTACTGGCCCGTCGAGCAGCTCGATTGCACCAGGGTGCCGGAGGCGACCTCCTTCTGCACTTCGGGGAGGCAGTCGGAGAGACAGCGACCGGGCGCGCCGCTTCCGGGGAAGGGATCGCACGTGGTCGGGATGAGCTTGTCGCCGGTCGAGATGATCTCGTCCGGCGTGCAGAAGCCCGTGCCGTTGTTGCACGGGGCGAGCTGCGACTGCACCGAGGTGGGGACCTCGGCGGCCGGCAGGCAGTGCGCTCCCGAGCAGCCGCCGTTGTCGCACGCGGGCAGGCTGTTCGGGTCGATGACCGGAGGCCCGGTCCACGGACACGAGAGGATCAGCGGGGGGTTCTTCGGCTTGTCGCAGCCGAGGGTGCACGCGCCGGTGGGCGCCGTGGGATCCGTGGCGACGGGGTTGTAGCAGGGGACGCATCGCTCGTCGGCGGCGCACGTGGCCTGCGGGAGCAGTGATGCTTCACTGGCGACCTCGGGCAGGCACATCGAGAGACAGCGTCCCTCGGCGCCGGCGATCGAGGTGCACGTGGGAGGTACGCCCTGGCCGCCGGTCTGGGTGATCGAGTCGGGAGCGCAGAAGCCGCCGGGGCACGTGGCGAGCTGCGACTGGTCCGCCATCGGCACGAGCGAGGACGGAACGCAGTGCGCGCCGTTGCATGCCGGGGCGCACGCCGGGAACACGCTGGGGTCGATGACGGGCGGCCCGGTGTAGGGGCAGTTGAGGATCGTGGGCGGCTTGGCCGGCTTGTCGCACGCGAGCGAGCACGCGCCCGTCGGCGCCGTCGGGTCTGCCGCGACCGGGTTGTAGCAGGGGGCGCACTTCTCGTCGGAGGCGCAGACGTCCTGGGGCAGCAGGTCGCCCTCGGAGGCGATCTGCGGCAGACACGTCGAGAGGCAGCGGCCCTCGGCGCCGGCCACGGAGGTGCACGTCTTGGGCACGGACTGGCCCTCGGACTGGATGAACGTGTCCGGCGTGCAGAATCCGGGCATCCCGTTGTACGAGCAGCTCGCGAGCTGCGACTGGTCCGCCATCGGCACGAGCGACGCCGGCATGCAGTGCGCACCGTTGCAGGCCGGGCTGCACGCGGGGAACTGCGACGCATCGAGGAGGGGCGGCCCGGTGTACGGACACGTCGGCCCGCTGGACCCGTCGGTCTGCAGCGTGCCGCCGTCGCCGCAGATGATGTTGTCGATGTTGCACGCGCCCGTCGGCATCATCGTGAGCGGGTCGATGCACGGCACGCACAGCTCGCCCTGCCCGCAGGTCTCCTTCTTGAGGAGGTTGACCTGCGAGTTGCCGGACACGAGCGTGATGCACTCGCTCAGGCACACCCCCTGGAGCTGCCAGGTGAGGATCTTCGTCATGCAGGTGTTCGGCACGTACTCGCTGCCCGCCTGGATGATCGGGTCGGGCACGCAGAGGTTCCCGTTGGCGCTGCCGTCGGGCCCGCATCCGATGAACCCGTTGCGCACGCCCGCTGGGATCGCGCTCGTGGGCGCGCAGTGCGACGGACCGTAGGAGCAGCAGTTGGCGCCCGAGAGCTTCGACGGATCTTGTCCGGGATAACCGGAGCAACCCTTCAGCGGCGCGCTGTCGGCGCCGATGACGTTCACGTCGGGCGTCGCGTCGTCACCGCCTTCGACGCTGCCGTCGCCGGTCTCGCCGTTGGTCGAAGAGTCGCCCCCGCAGCCGGGGACCACGAGCGCGACCACGATGAAGGCCGCGGCGAAGAGGAGCGCGAGCAGCCGCGCCGTCCTGGGAATCATGAGGGTCCGTCACCATAGCACTGCAGAGCTGAGCTGCAGGCGCTGGGACGGGCCCGAATCAGGGCGCGGCGGCCGTGTAGATGCCGCCGGTCACGCCCATGCAGGCGTTCCAGGAGTAGACGACCGTCTTCTTGTCCGAGGTGAGCACGAGAGAGTTCGCGTCCACGCTGGTGGCGATCGTCGTCGGCGAGGTCGCCGCAGTCACGTCGACGCCCTTGAGGTCGGCGCAGCCGCCGCTGCAGCCGGTCGTGTAGTTGTCGGCGTAGACGACCTTCGTGCCGGTGGTCGCGAACTCCTCCCAGCCCGTCATGCTTACGGTGGTGGGCGTGCCCGCCGGCGGAAGCGGCAGAGAGAGG